>DKZT01000063.1:9354-23226 GCA_002493755.1 Ruminococcaceae bacterium UBA7067 | reverse complement strand
CGTTCCCTACGACCTCGTTTCACACTTCTGTCCACTGACCACTGTATACTCAACTCAAAACTTAAAACTCTAAACTCAAAACTCTTTTAAATCAGCTTTATACATACCTCAATTATCGAATGACGTTCACGCTTTAAAAACGAAACGTCCTCATCGTTGATTAAGTTCCCCAGCCTGTAATTTACATCCTCTATATATTTAAAAAATTGATACGGCTGTTCATAAAACAGTGTGTTTATCGCCTGATTGTAGTCAATGGAGCTGTCGGTCATCAGATAAATCGTATCCCTGCCGCTTTCGGCGCACGCTATAAGCTGTTCCTCTATTCTTGCGGTACATTCATCGTTGATGCCGTCAAACAGCACCGAATTTTTTGTGTAAAAATTTGCATCACTTGAATTACATTCAGGTACAAACACATTAAAAAGCCGTGCGTCACTGCCGTCATCATTACTGCCGCAGATTTCCTGCGAGGAC
This sequence comes from Ruminococcaceae bacterium UBA7067, assembly GCA_002493755.1. Classification (GTDB taxonomy): domain Bacteria; phylum Bacillota; class Clostridia; order Oscillospirales; family Acutalibacteraceae; genus UBA7067. Next base: position 22,749 of record DKZT01000063.1, on the reverse strand, counting down.
ATCTCGGTGTATAATTCGGCTATTGAGTGGTCATATAAAATAACCTCGCCGCTTACATTGAAATAATCGTAAAATATGCGGTTGTCGGTCGTATCGTCCCACGTTGCGTCAAGATGATACCACTCACCGTCAATCTTAACAGTATTCCACTGGTGAAGATTGCCGTTGCCCGAGCCGCACACAGTATTGCACTCTATGCCGAAAACGCTCAGAAGATACTGCATCGCCTTGCTGTAACCCTCGCAAACAGCGCTTCCTTTTACAAGCGCACCGTAGATTGAAAACGGCTCCCAATCCTCGCTGGTGGACTCTACCTTATCGTTATAGACACAGCTGTTCACAAGCAGGTCGTGAATTTTCAGCTCGCGCTCAAACTCGCTGAGCTGAGCCGGAATTTTGCCTATAAAAAAGGTTATAGCCGCTATAAGCTCCTCGCTTTTTTCCTTAATTTCCTCAGGCGAAATAACAGAGTAAAGCTGGATTTCCGTATAATCAGCGGCAATATATGAAAAGCGGTTTGAAAGCCAGAAAACCTCGGGATAATCGTTCTTAAAAGCCGACATTGCAACTCTTATGTCCTTTTCTGCAACCTGCCCGTTAATATAAATCTTCTCAACGGAGTAAAGCCCCGAATCTGATTTATTGCTGCCTAATACATATACATCAGTCGCCATACGTTTATAAAGACTACGCTGGGCGTCGTTGACGAGCGAATCAAAGCCGGCTGTAATATCAAGCTTCGTGTAGTTTTTACTGTCGGCATTTATTTCTTTAATTGAAGAGAACTCGCCCACATCCGTGTTGTTATCAGGTTTTATGAGCGACGGAGCCTCTATCTTCGGCATATACATGCTCTCAACGGCACTCTGGGCGGCGTCCTTAAGCTCGCTTATGCTTTTTTCCGAAAAGCAGGAGGAAAGCGTAAGCACTGCGGCGGCGCAAAGTAAAAGCGATATTATTCTCTTTATCGGCTTCACGGATAGCCTCCTTTAATTTTTATAGTGAATAAAGAATAGAGAATAAAGAATAGTGAATAATTATGGTTATCGCCGCTTTGCGGCTCTTTTAATTCATAACTCTAAACTCAAAACTCAAAACTCAAAACTCCATTTGGTATTACATACAATTTAGACACAGAAATTATACCACAGCCTATTATAAATAACAATAATTACTACACAACAAATTTGCATTATTTTCTTCACAGAGTTGCAAAATGCCCTCTTAACAAATCAAATCCACTTTTTATTACGTCTGAATACCAAAAATATATTATATTCAAATCTTTCTTTTATATCATTTGTTATTTTAAGTGAGTAACGCTTGACTAAAATGCAAGAAGAATGTAAAATGTGCATAGCAGAATACAATAACTATATTATGAGATAAAGCAAAGGAGCGTAACGCCTTGAACACAAAACCATTTGAAGTGTATGAATCCGAGGTAAGATCATATTGCAGACATTTTCCCACTGTTTTTGTAAAGGCAAAGGGTGCTGAGTTTACCGATGAAATCGGCGAGAGATATATCGACTTTTTCTGCGGCGCAGGAGCCGTAAACTACGGTCACAACAATGAAACAATCAAGACAAAGCTGATTGACTATTTGCAGGGCGACGGCATACTTCACGCACTTGATATGTATACCGTTCCGAAAAGAGAGTTTATCGAAACCTTTGAGGAAAAGATTCTGAAGCCGAGAGGCTACAACTATAAGATTCAGTTCTGCGGACCTACCGGCACAAACGCAAACGAGGCTGCTCTTAAGCTTGCAAGAAAGGTTACGGGCAGAACAAACGTATTTGCTCTTATGGGTGCTTTTCACGGTATGACGCTCGGCTCGCTTGCACTGACAACAGACGAAACAGACCGCAAGGGTGCAGGAATACCGCTCAGCGGCGTAACTCACATCCCTGCTCCCTATATGTTCCCCGAGCTTGACACGATTGAATATATGGAGCGTCTTATCACAGACGACCATTCGGGCGTTGAAACCCCTGCCGCAATTTTCATTGAAACAATACAGGCGGAGGGCGGCGTTATGGTGCTCAGTGATGAATGGCTCAAGCGCTGCCGCGAGCTTTGCGACAAATACGGAATCGTGCTTGTGTGCGATGATGTTCAGGTCGGCTGCTGCCGCAGCGGAAGCTTCTTCTCGTTTGAGCGTGCAGGCATAAAGCCCGACATTGTAACTATGTCAAAGTCAATCGGCGGCTACGGTATGCCGATGGCTATTGCGCTTTTGAATCCCGATATGGATTTGTGGAAGCCGGGCGAGCATAACGGCACCTTCAGAGGCAACCAGCTTTCATTTGTTGCCGCTAAGGCAGGTCTTGAATATATGCTTGAAAACAATGTTGAAGCCGAAACAAGGCGAAAGGGCGAAATCGTTAAGAGCTTTATCGAAAAGGAAATACTGCCGCTTGACAGTCGCCTTGAGCTGAGAGGTATGGGTCTTATCTGGGGTATTGAGTTCGCCGCTTTCGGAGATGAAACCTTAAGCGAAAGAGTTATAGACACCTGCTTTAAAAACAAGCTCGTTATCGAGGGCGCAGGCAGACGAAACTCTGTTGTTAAGCTTATGCCTCCGCTTGTTATTGAGGACAGCGTACTGCTTGAGGGGCTTGAGATTCTTAAGAAGTCTATTGCCGAATGTCTGGCATAATCGCTCCGTGAGATACTTATGCTATAAACGCTGCGGCAGCTCTGTTATGCCGCAGCTCACTTTTTATAAAGGATGAATGAAATGGGTTTAAAGGACATTACGAGAATGCTCGGCGGCGCTACCTTAGGGAAAATGAAGGAGTGCATTGACCGTGTTCACGAAAAAAGCGGCAAGAACAGAATAGCAACCTTTTTTGACATTGCTCAGTGCTCTCTCCGTTACGGCGCAGGCTACTATGACTATCTTATATTTGAGTTCTACAATATGAACGCAAAGCAGAGAAAAACCTATATGACAAGGGTTAAGAATAAAAAGCTTATTTCACTGCTGAACGATGAAAGCTACTCATACATTTTCGACCAAAAAAATGTATTCGACAAACGCTTCAAGGACTTTCTCGGCAGAGAGGTAATTGACCTTGCCGACATCGGCTACAGCGAGTTTGAAGCCTTTGTAAAGGGTAAGGAATATTTCTTTGCAAAGCCGTATATCGGCGAAAGCGGCAAGGGAATTGAAAAAATCAAGGTGTCTGACTTTGCGGATACGAAATCGCTCTATGAATATGTAACAAGCAAGGAGAAGAACTTCGGCGTTATCGAGGAGGTAATAGTACAGCACCCGCAGGCTGCTGCGATTTACCCCTGCTCGCTTAACTGCCTGAGAATCGTCACAATGGTTCACAACGGACAGCCGCATATATTGTATGCCGTGTTCAAAATGGGCAACAACGGCAAGTTTGTTGATAACCTTGAAAACGGCGGTCTTGCGTGCAGCTTCGACCTTGACAAGGGAGTTGTAAACGGTCAGGGTCACACCTCGGCTCTTGTGAATTATGACGCTCACCCCTACACCGGCGTTCCGTTTATCGGCTACAAGCTGCCGTTCTGCGAGGAGATAAAGGAGCTTGTCAAGAAAGCCGCTATGGTTGTGCCGGAGATTAAATATGTCGGCTGGGACGTTTGCTTTACCGAGAACGGACCGGCAATCGTTGAGGGCAACGACTTCCCGGCTTACGATTTCCCGCAGCTTCCCGACCCGGATAAGCCGAGAATCGGACTTTTAAGCAAGGTTCAGAAAATTATGCCGGAGTTCAAATAAGCCTGCCAAAAGAAAAATGAATGAATATCCACCGTTTCCAGATACGGTGGATATTTTTGTATTATAATACAAGATGTTGATACTCATTAGCATTTGTATACAAAATATTGATAGCATTTTTGGCAATAAAAATTGCAAAAAACACGCTATTATTCTTTTAAAGACTAATATTGCACGGCTGTTTGTGTTATGATAGTTAGCGTAGATTAGGTAAAAAAATAGTAACAGGCGGTTTTTGAACGCATAATTTTTACACGCTAAATAATACTGCCTGATTGCTTTTAATTTTTTGCCTGAACCCGTATCACTAGATATAGATGTAAATTACCTTTGTAACACAATATACATACGATATACACTTTATCTCCCATTGAACGGGACGCATTTTTAAGGATAGGAGAATAACGAAATGTTAGTTCAAAAGAGAAACGGCAAAATAGTCGATTATCAGGCTGACAAAATCCGCCAGGCTATTTTAAAGGCAAACGCCGAGGTTGCCGAAAAAGAGCGCATAAGCGAGCAGACTATTGAAGACATAATAGCCTATGTTGAGCAAAACGCCACAGACACAATGGCTGTTGAGCAGATTCAGGATATAATTGAATCAAAGCTTGTTGAGCTTAACAAGTATGTGCTTGCAAAGACATACATCATCTACCGCTACACAAGAGCTCTTGTGCGCAAGCAGAATACAACCGACGAAAGCATACTTCAGCTTCTCAACAATGAGAACAAGGAGCTTGCAGAGGAAAACAGCAACAAGAACACCGCCATTGCCGCAACTCAGCGCGACTATATAGCAGGCGAGGTTTCACGCGACCTTACAAGAAGAATTCTCCTGCCGGAGAAAATCTCTAAGGCTCACGACGACGGCGTTCTCCACTTTCACGACGCAGACTACTTCGTTCAGCCTATATTCAACTGCTGTCTTATCAATATCGGCGATATGCTTGAAAACGGCACAATGATAAACGGCAAGCTCATTGAAACTCCAAAGAGCTTTCAGGTTGCCTGCAATGTTATGACGCAGATTATCGCCAATGTCGCTTCAAACCAGTACGGCGGTCAGTCGGTGGATATTTCTCATCTCGGCCGTTACCTGCGCCGCAGCCACGATAAATTCCGCAAATATATAGAAAGAGAATGTGACGGCGAGGTTGCGCCCGAGATTATCGACAAGCTTGTTAAGGAAAGACTTAACGAGGAGCTTAAGTCGGGCGTTCAGACAATTCAGTATCAGATAAACACCCTGATGACCACAAACGGACAATCGCCGTTTGTAACGCTCTTCCTCTATCTTCGTGACGATGACCCGTACATTGAAGAAAACGCAATGATTATTGAAGAGATTTTAAAGCAGCGTCTTGAGGGAATTAAGAACGCACAGGGTGTATATATCACTCCTGCGTTCCCGAAGCTTGTTTATGTTCTTGACGAGAACAACTGCCTCAAGGGCGGCAAGTATGACTACATCACAGACCTTGCTGTAAGATGCTCGGCAAAGAGAATGTACCCTGACTACATCTCAGCTAAGAAGATGAAAGAAAACTATGAGGGCAATGTATTCTCGCCTATGGGCTGCCGCTCGTTCCTCGCTCCCTGGAAAGACGAAAACGGCAATTACAAATTCGAGGGTCGCTTCAACCAGGGCGTTGTATCAATCAACCTCCCGCAAATCGGCATAATCGCAAACGGCGATATGGATAAATTCTGGAAGCTCCTTGACGAAAGACTTGAGCTTTGCTTTGAGGCTTTAATGTGCCGTCACAATGCATTAAAGGGCGTTAAATCAGATGTAAGCCCGGTTCACTGGCAGTACGGCGCAATCGCCCGTCTTAAGCAGGGCGAAACAATAGATAAGTTCCTCTACGGCGGCTATTCGAGCATTTCACTCGGATATATCGGTGTATACGAGGTAACAAAGCTTATGACAGGCAAGAGCCACACAACCGAGGATGGCAAGGAATTCGCCCTTAAGCTTATGAACTACCTGCGCGACACCTGCGAAAGATGGAAAGCTGAAACGAACATCGGCTTCGCTCTTTACGGCACGCCTGCCGAATCGCTCTGCTACCGCTTTGCACGAATCGACAAGCAGCGCTTCGGCTCTATTCCCGATGTAACCGACAAGGGCTACTACACCAACTCATATCACGTTGATGTAAGAGAAAATATTGACGCGTTTGAGAAATTCACCTTTGAAAGCCAGTTCCAGAAAATTTCAAGCGGCGGCGCAATAAGCTATGTTGAAATTCCTAATATATCCAACAACCTCTCGGCGCTGTCTGAGGTAGTTAAGTTTATTTATGATAACATTCAGTACGCTGAATTCAACACAAAGAGCGACTACTGCTCCTGCTGCGGCTTTGACGGCGAGATTCAGGTAAACGACCACTACGAGTGGGAATGCCCGAACTGCGGCAACAAGGATCACGGCAAAATGAGCGTTACACGCCGCACCTGCGGTTACCTCGGCGAGAACTACTGGAATGTAGGCAAGACAAAGGAGATTAAGTCGAGGGTTTTGCACCTGTAATATAAGTTTGGAGTGTGGAGTTTTGAGTTTGGAGTTTTCAGTTTTCAGTTATTAATATAAAACTTAAACCCTACAACTCCCGACTCTGAATTAAATTATCGTTTAGAATAGCCATAATAAAAACAAAAATGCTCTTGTATATCAATACAGAGCATTTTTTGGTAATATAATGAATGGAGCTGACACACAGCTATGAATTATGCAAGCATAAAGCCGATTGACATTGCAAACGGTACGGGAGTAAGAGTTTCTCTCTTTGTCAGCGGCTGCACTCACAAATGCAAGGGCTGCTTTAACAGCGAGGCTTGGGATTTTAATTACGGCGAAGCTTACACCGATGAAACCATGCAGTATATACTAAACTGCCTTGACAAAACATACATCAGAGGTCTGAGCCTGCTCGGCGGCGAGCCGTTTGACCCTCACAATCAAGAAACGCTGATAAAGCTTTTAAAGGAGGTAAGAAGCAGGCTTCCCGAAAAAGATATATGGTGCTACACGGGATATGACTTTGACAAGGATTTAAAAGGCGAATTTGCAGAGATAAACAAGTCAACCTCAGAGCTGTTAAGCCTTATTGATATTCTCGTAGACGGAGAATTTGTGCTGGAGCTTAAAAACCCCTCGCTTAAATTTCGCGGCTCGTCAAACCAGAGGATAATTGATGTGCAATCATCATTAAAATCAGGCGAAACGGTGCTATGTGACCTTGGTAAAATATAAATGCGGCTGCGCCGCAGAGTTTTGAGTTTTGAGTTTTGAGAAACCCGAAACGAGATAAGGCTTTACTCCAACAAAAATTCATCTTATAAAAATTCACGGCTGTATGATTGCGAAATAATCATACAGCCGTTGTTTTGTCAGCTTACTCTGACTTATATTTTTCCTCCAGCGCAAGGAGGTACTTCTTTATCTCTACACCTGCCGAAAAGCCGACAATATCTCCGCTCTTCCCTATCACTCTGTGACAGGGAATTATTATCATAATAGGATTTTTGCCGTTTGCGCCGCCGACAGCACGGCAGGCTTTTGGTCTGCCGATGTCCTTTGCAATGTCGGAATAGCTGCAAGTCTGCGCATAGGGAATTTTCCGCAAGTAATTCCAGACCTTAAGCTGAAAGTCAGTGCCGCTCGGGTCAAGAGGAATATCGAACTCCTGCCTTTTGCCGTTAAAATACTCCAATACCTCTGCCTTTGTTCTTAAAATCAATTCAGATTCACAATCTCCGCTTGTATCTCCGTCGTTATCAAGATAAAGCGCAGTCAGTGCCTTGCCGCCGTTGTCCTCAACACAAAGAGTGCCAATAGGTGAAGTGAAATGAAGTCGGTGCATATATCACTTATTCCCCAGTCCCGTTACGCTGATAGCGTCGGTTATGCTCTTTTCAAAAGCCTGCTTTCCGTATGCATCAACCTGATTTTTATCCTTCGGTCCGTGTGTAAGGCAGCCTGGTCCTCCGATGCAGCCGCCTGTGCAAGCCATACCCTCGATAAAGTTGCAGGGCAATACATTTTTAGAAGCCTTCAGCAGAGCCATTCTGCACTCCTCTATTCCGTCACAGGAAATCGGCTTCAAATCAAAGTCCTCAGCTCCCTGCTCCTTAAGAGCCTCGGCAACAGCGTCGCTCAAGCCGCCGCAGCGTGCGAAAATTCGTCCGTAATATGAGGCATTGTCAAGCACACCCTCTTCAAGCTCCGCAATAGGAATGTCACGGCTGTCGATAAGCGCCTGAAGCTCCTCAAAGGTGAGCGCACTGTCAACATAAGGCTTTACGGTATCGAGCTTTACCTCCATCTTTTTTGCAGTGCAAGGACCTATGAACACGATTTTGCCTGTCGGGTCATTCTCCTTGATATACCTTGCAATTTCAGCCATAGGCGAAAGATTGTGGCTTATATTGTCCCTTAAGGTCGGGAACTGCTTCTGAACATAGCTTACAAATGCCGGACAGCAGGAGCTGGTCAAGAAGCCCTTTTCCACAAGCTCCGCAGCCTCCTTGTAGGCTACCATATCTGCACCCCACGCAGCCTCAACTACGCTCGAGAAGCCGAGTCTTTTAATTGCGGTTATAACCTGCCCGAGCTTAGCATAGCTGAACTGGCTTGAAATTGACGGTGCAACAACTGCATAAAGCCTGAAGTTTTTGCCGCCGTCACTTTCCTTTATCATTTTGATTACATCAAGGATATATGACTTATCGTCAATAGCTCCGAACGGACACTGATACACGCAGGCTCCGCAGGAAATACACTTGCTGTTGTCAATTTGTGCCGCCTTTGTTTCCTCGTTCATACTGATAGCCTTGATCTTGCAGGCTCTCTCACACGGTCTTCTGTAATTGGCGATTGCACTGTAAGGGCAAACCTCGGCGCACTTGCCACAGTTTACGCATTTTTCCTTGTCGATATGCGCTTTCTGGTTTTCGTCAAAGGTGATTGCGCCCCTCTTGCACACATCCTCACAGCGGTGGGCAATACAGCCACGACAGTTATCAGTGACTATGTAGCCGCCTACGGGACATTCGTCACAGGCTATATCTATAACCTCGATAACATTCGGGTTGTTTCTGTCGCCGCCCGTTGCCATCTTTATTCTCTCGCCGATAATGGCTCTCTCCTTGTAAATACAACAGCGCATTGTCGGCTTTCTGCCGGTTACTATAACCTTGGCTATATCATTGAAGCTTTCAACAAGAGTATCGTCAAAGGCGTGGCGGGCTACCTCTCTGAGCACCTTATATTTAAGGTACTGCACCTTTGTGTCAAATTTTCTAAGCTTCGCTGTCGGTTTTGCGTTTTGTTCAGCCATTTAAATCCACTCCAATCAAAAATAGCTTACTTTAATTCGTTTTCCCATTTTCTTTAAGCATTCGCTCAATTCTTCAACAATCTGCATCTTTATATTAAAGCTGATAGGCAGATTCGGGTTTTGGTGGGCAGGATTAATCGCCCTGCCGACGAAAAAGTTTATATCAGTCGCCTGCTCAAAAAGCATTCGTGAAATCTGCGACGCTCCGTCCTTTTTAAAGCTCCAGTCGGAGTACAAGTCGTTGCTTTCAAGATAATGCTTTGCGTATTCAAGCACCTTACTCATTGTTATAACGCCCTCGGTAACCAAATCAACGCCCTCTATTGTTGCGGTCGGCGGAATTTCGGGATCGAGGTAGTCTATTGAGGTATTTATCGGCTTGTTAAGATACTTTGCGGCAAGGCTTGAGGTTGTACCTCCGCACACAATATGCTTTCCTCCCTTTGAGAAAAACAGGGAGTTCATTTTTTCGGCATCATCAGGGTTTGACGGCGGCCCGAAAAGCACATTTATCTGCGCACGCTTTCTGATCTTTATTGTTCCGATTGTAGTATCATCGCCCGGCTCGCCGCCGTAAAGCCTGTTGCACTCGTCAAGCAGAAGATTGCACAGCGACTTTGCCGTGTACTCTGGGTCATACATCTGCTCCATAAACGAAACAATATTGTCACGCTGCCAGCCGAAATTCATCGTCTTGCCAACTCCGGCGTAAATTGCGCCGTCGCTCATAGCGATAAAAACATCGTTTTCCTGAAGCTTTATCTTTGTTTTAAAAATTGTCTTACCCTCAATTTCGGTTACGGTTTTTGGGTAATCAATGCTTTTGCCGTCACGCAGAATTATAACCTGAGGGTTATCGTACTGTATTATTTCAGCCTCTTCGCTGTCAACAACACGGATAATTGTAAAGGTTGAGTATGCAATCTGCCGCACATTACAGACAGGCAGAGTCAGGGCAATAGTTTCAACGCAGTCCTCAATGCTCAGATTATTAGCCATCATCGTGCTGATGATTTTTGAGGTGAGCGTTGCAAGAATATTCGCCTTAACGCCGCTGCCGAGTCCGTCGGCAAGCACCATAACATAGCTGTTGTCACGCTGTTCAATAAGCTCAACCTTGTCGCCGCAAAGCTGTTCACCGTGCTTTATAACGCTGTTGTAGGCTATGTCGGTACAAAGATTATTCATCGCTTAAGGACTCCTTTAGCTTTGTAAGGGCAATTTTTGTTTCAGCCGTTGTTTCTCCGAGCAGTGAGGCTATCTCCTGAACAACTCTCATCTGCTTTTCGATAACCTTATCGGCAATTTCAACGGTGTTTCTGCCCATTTTTTCTTTTTGCTCCTTCTCCTGCTCCTCTGCGGTTACATCACGCATTATACTGATTAGAATGTTGTAGCTCTTATCATAGAGTATCGTTTCTTCAACATATTTATCGTACTCCGCAAGATATATTCTCTTGTCGTGAACATTCACTCCCGTATTCAACACCTGCATATACGGCAGAGGGTCTAAAATACGCACAACAGGCTCGCCGATAACGTCCTGCACCCTTGCGATATTCATAATTCTTCTGGCTGAGGAATTAATCTGCTGAATAGTCAGATCCTCACTGAGCACCATAATTCCGTTAGGCGTGTTCTTGATAATCGTATCGGAGAAGCTCTCAACCTTTTGAATAAGGTAAGGCAGGCACATTGTAATGCTCGCCTTGCCGAAGTAAACGGCAACAGCCTTTTCACGGCAGGTGTTATAGCCGCACGAGCCGCAGTTCAGCTCATCCTCGGGCTTTGTTTTGCCCATTTTCTTAAGTATGTCGGCGATAGCCTTCTCCCCCGGCATCTGCCGCTTTGTATTTATGAAATCAACATTCTTTTTAAGCTGCTCAGAGCTCATCGGCTCGGTATCAAAGTCCTTATCATCTGCGTAGCGGTCAACCGCAAGAAATTCTTCAACAGGACGGTTTGTGTGCTTGTTCATAGCAGGGCCGCCGACACAGCTTCCCGGACAAGCCGACATCTCGATAAAGCACTTTGTTATTTTACCGCTGATAACATCCTCAAGCGCAGCCATACAATTTTCAACGCCGTCAATTGCCATATAGTTGTAATTTTCAGGCTTCGCAGTCATTGTTCTGAGTATGCCACCGGTGGTCGGGAAAAGCCTTGCTCTGCCGCCGTTGTCCTTTTCATATGTAGGCTCAACAGTCACGCCCTCCTCGTCCATCCATCGCTTAAGCTCGATAAAGGTAAGCACGCCGTCAACAATGCCGGGGTACAAATCCGCCTCGTCCTTTTTAGCTACGCAAGGGCCGATAAACACGGTTTTAGCCTCGGGGTGCATTTCCTTAATTCTGGTGCAGTGCGCCTGCATCGGTGACAGCACCTTTGCAAGATATTGCAGAGCATTGGGGTAATATTTCTGGATAAGAGTATTCACACTATGACAGCACGATGATATTACAACCTCACGGTCATTTTCGCGCAGTATTCTCTCGTATTCATCCTTGACTATTGTTGCACCAACAGCAGTTTCGCCTGCTCCTGCAAAGCCGAGCTTCTTAAGCGCCTTTTCAAGCTCGGTTATATTTACGCCCTTAAAGTCAGCCACAAACGCCGGCGCAACGCTGGCGTAAACAGGAACACCGCTTTTAACAAGGTCTTTAACCGTCTGCAAATCATCCCTGATAACCTTTGCATGCTGTGGACACGCCGTGTAGCACTTGCCGCACATAATACACTCTGATTTCAGAATATAAGCCTGATTATCCTGAAAGCGAATCGCCTTAACGGGACACTCTCTGATACATTTATGGCAGTTTTTACAATTTGATTTTTTTGTCTGTATACAATCGGTCATAATTTACACTCCAGAAATACACGATTAATTCAAGCGGTTTAATACATATTCGCTGAAAATATCGTCGAAGTTTTCCTTGTTGACTCCGCACACAACCTCGTCTTCAAATTTCACCGACACACCGTCAGTGCATTTTCCAAGACAAAAAGCGGCGCTCAACTCAACCTTGTCCTCAAGCTGCCTTTCAGCAATATTTTTCTTCATTAGATTTATTATGTCGTATGAGCCTCTTAAATGGCAGGAGCTGCCCACGCAAACATAAACCTTCATAAAAACACCTCGTTTCAAATTATTTATATATATTTTCTGAATACAAATCGCAAAACAGCAGATTATAGCAACAGAAAACAGGTCTCAATTATATATAATTATATCACATTTACACAATTACGTCAATTATATGCGAATCATTTTACTGCGAATTTACGACTTTTCTTTACAAATTGACAAAGATAAAATATAATAGGACATAAGGAGCTGAGCTTATGGAAATTATTGATTTTCACGCACATATTTACCCTGATAAAATTGCCGTAAACGCAATTAAGGGCATCAGGGATTTTTACAGTATAAAAATAGACCGCAGCGGTACAGCCGAGGATCTTATTAACAACGGCGAAGAAAACGGTGTGAGCCGATTTCTTGTTCAGTCGGTTGCAACCGTACCTCATCAGGTGAAAAGCATTAACCGTTTTATTGCAGACGAATGTGAACGGCACAAGAATTTTATCGGCTTCGGCACGCTTCACCCTGACCTTAAAAATCCTCAGGAGGATATTGAAGAAATACTGAGCCTCGGCTTACACGGCGTTAAGCTTCACCCTGACACTCAGCATTTTAATATAGATGATCCGAAGATGTTCCCGATATACGATATGCTTCAGGGCAGACTGCCTGTTTTAATGCACTGCGGAGATTACCGCTACACCTATTCTCACCCGAAGAGAATGAAACGAGTGCTTGAAAACTTCCCAAAGCTTACAGTTGTAGCCGCACATTTCGGCGGCTGGTCGCTGTGGGATTTAGCGCTTGAATATCTACTTGATATGAACTGCTATGTCGATACGTCCAGCTCAATTATGTTTCTCGGGCAAAAAAGAGCCAAGGAGCTTATCAGGCTTTACGGCTCGGACAGAGTAGTATTCGGCACAGATTACCCGATGTGGACAGCCAAGGACAGCATTGAGGAAATTATGAGCCTCGGCTTAAGAGATGACGAGCTTGAAAAAATATTCAGCGGAAATGCAAAGAGGATTATCGGCGGCGCAGGCGGTGCAAGCACCGCAGAGTGAAGAGTGGAGATGAAATTTGCAACGAGTTCGTAGGGAACTGGCTTGCCTGTTCCGGTTCGAACCGCAGAGTATTATACTCTATTCTGATTTTGTAAAGCGTTGCAGTTAATACGCCTATCCCGGAACGGTCAAGACCGT
>DKZT01000063.1:1022-9103 GCA_002493755.1 Ruminococcaceae bacterium UBA7067 | reverse complement strand
ATTTTGTAAAGCGTTGCAGTTAATACGCCTATCCCGGAACGGTCAAGACCGTTCCCTACTCTCTACCTTGTAACGGGCATTTCTTAATAAAAAACCTAACACTAAAAACAGGTCTTGACGCTCTAAAACGAGTTAGTCAAGACCTGTTTTAATTACATATTATTATCGGTAAGCTTATGATGAACAGTTCTGAATATCGGAATCAGCAAGCCGCCGAGGGCATTGCCTGCGGTTATGATAAGCAGATAGAGCAGAGCCTTTAACGAAAAAGCACCGCCTGCGGCAAAATAGAACATATTTGCTATGCAGTGTTCATAGCCGCAGAAGATAAAGGCGATAACGCCGAGGAAAAGTCCGATATATTTACCGAGCGGATGTGGGTTATTCTTAAAGCCGTCAACCGCTATGAATATAAGTAAGTTACAGAACACGGCGAGTATAAACACGCTTAACGGACTGTCGCCGAGCTTTGTCTGACAGATTGCCGCCGCCCTTTCATTCAGGCTCTCTCCTATTCTCGTAAGACCGAGCAGCAAGGCAAGTCCGACTGTGCCTAAAAGGTTGCCGAGCCAGATTAAAACAAGGTCAATAAATCTATACGGCTTCTTTTCAAGCGCATATGAAACCATGCCTGTAAACAGGTTAAAGCCCATAGTGCAGATTGTGAAAAGTCCGAGCGTAAACAGCACCGAACCGAAAATGGCGTTTTCCGTACAAAGATACGCTGTTGCACCCAGTCCTATGCACAAGCCGCCCATTATCGCATACCAAAAGGTATCAAAACAACGCTTCAGCATTTTCTCTCCCCCAATATAATCACCCTAAATTCGACCTTTGTAACTTTATCACAAAAATCGGATATCGTCAATCTTTATCAGGGAAAAAACGCAATGCAAATTCTTCAAGTAAGCTTTGATTGAACAGAAGCTTACAGAAGCCAGTTACCGCCGCTTTGCATTATGCGCTGTGCGTCCTGCCACGCTTTATCGTCAAATTCTCTGTTTTTGAAGTATTTATTCTTATCCTCCTCGGTGATTTTTCGGATAACCCTGCACGGATTTCCAGCCGCAACGACCCAATCGGGTATATCCTTTGTCACAACGCTGCCTGCGCCGATAACAGTATTACTGCCGATATGCACACCGGGACAGACTACGGAATTACCGCCTATCCACACATTATCGCCGATTACAACCTCTGCGCCGTATTCATAGCCTGTATTTCTTGTATCGGGATACACGGGATGCCCTGCCGTATAGATAGCAACATTAGGCGCAAGCAGGCAGTTATCGCCGATAATCACCTTAGCAACATCAATAATAGTGCAGTTATAGTTTACAAACAAATGCTTGCCGACCTCGATATTAAAGCCGTAGTCGCAGTAAAACGGCGGATTTATAAACGCTCCGTCCGATTTACCGAGCAGCTCCTTTACAATTTCAGCGATTCCCTCAAAGTCCGAGCGGTCAATCGTGTTAAGCTTCTGCGTAAGTCTGCGGCAGAGCTTTTGCTGTTCAAACACAGCCTTGTCGGATATATAAGGCAGACCCTTATCCCTGCGTTCAATATGGTTCATTTAGTTACCTCCGTTCAACTTTCGTGAAGAATTTTCAGCCTGATTTCGTCCTCAGTATTAACCGAAAGCTCGGTTATATCATCAATCAGCAATACTGCTTCTCCGTCATTCTCGCCGTACTCGTCAATCAGGCTTATTGTGCAGGATTTATCATCGCTTTCCGTTTCTACGCTTTTGACATATCCTATACAATCCTGATAACCGCCGTCATTAAGCTCAATCGCAACAATGTAATTGCGTTCATTCGCAAAATTAAGCATTGACAGATACAAATTATCCTCAGATAAATCAAGCTCTTCGTGCTTCGTCTTGTAGTAAGCCGCAAGCCTTTTTATCTTGTTTTCATACTTTCCTCCGTGTTCAACAGATACTATACTTTTTCTTTCTCTCACCACAAAGCCGTCATATCTGCCATACGGCGAAATAAGAGCAAGTATATAATGCTCCTCGTTATATCCCACAATATAGCCGACTGCAAAAGAGCCGTAATCACTTGTGTCGCTGTGAATTGACACAAGCTCTCTGTTATCGTAGAAAGCTTTCAGTTCATTATCGAACATTTTTATTACCTCCGTGTTTATTTATAGATACATTCTATAACACTACACTGATTTTGTAAATAAAAACAGTATATTTGATAAAATTTGTAGTCTTTACACGAGTTTTTAACGCAAAATATAAAAATTGACAGAGCAGGCAGTTGAACAAATCCTCATCCTTTGGTATACTCTGATATGAAAATTTATTTCAAGTTTCTAAGCGGAGGTTTAATATAATATGACAAAAATTATGTTCGTGTGTCACGGCAATATCTGCCGCTCTCCTATGGCGCAGTTTGTTATGCAGGATATGGTCGATAAAGCAGGTCTGCACGATGAGTTTTATATTTCGTCTGCCGCAACAAGCACCGAGGAAATAGGCAACCCCGTTCACCCCGGTACAAGGCGAAAGCTCAACGAAAACGGAATTTCGTGCGAGGGCAAGCGAGCCGTGCAAATCAAGGCGGCAGATTACGAGAGGTACGACTATATAATCGTGATGGACAGCCTTAATATGCGTAACCTGCGGCGCATAATCAAAAATGACGATAAGCAGAAAATACACAAGCTACTCGATTTCACACCCGGCGGCGGTGACATAGCCGACCCTTGGTACACAGGCAATTTTGATGTAACATACAGCGATATTGTGCGAGGCTGCCGAGGCTTGCTTGAGCATATGAAAAGAGTTTAGAGTTTTGGAGTTTTGAAGTTAAGAGTGGGGAGTTAAGAGTGAAGAGTGAAGAGTGAAGAGAATGTTGTCGCCGCTTTGCGGCTCTTTGAATTAAGTAATACTCGTTACAAGGCAGAGAGTACGTAGGGAACCGGCTTGCCTGTTCCGGTTCGCTTTGATAAATGTTATGTTCTATACGAATTTTGCGTAAAATCGTAATAACTGCTACTATCCCGGAACGGTCATGACCGTTCCCTACGAACATTTTCTGCCTCGTTTCAAATCCACTCTCCACTCTTCACTCTTCACTCTCCACTCTCCACTCTAAATTTAAAAGCAGATGCCCGACTGTGAGCATCTGCTTTTATAATTATATGATTTATTTGCTTAAATTAATTCCAGTTGTTTATTGTATCATTGTAAACATTGAGGTAGTCCTGAGCTGAACGAGCCCAGCTGTTATCACTCCACATTGCACGCTTTACAAGCTGTGACCAGCCGTCTTTGTTCCAGTAGCCGTTGATAGCACGCTTAAGAGCCTGAACCATATCGTAAGCCTCATACTTCGCAAATGTAAAGCCGTTGCCGTAGCCGTCCATACTGTCGTGAATTGAATCACGCAAGCCGCCTGTTTCTCTTACAACAGGGATTGAGCCGTAGCGCAGGGCAATCATCTGTGAAAGGCCGCAAGGCTCACTCTTAGACGGCATAAGGAATATATCCGAGCCTGAGTAAATCTTTCTTGCAAGCTCCGGAATATAGCCGTGACAGAAGCAAAATCTGCCCGGATATTTTCTCTGCATATATGCAAAGAAGTCCTCATATTCCTTGTCGCCTGAGCCGAGAATTACAAACTGAACATCGTGGTCGCACATAATCTCATCAAGCGAAAGTCTTACAAGATCAAGGCCCTTATGTCCTACAAGTCTTGTTACCATTGCAATAATCGGCGGGTCACTGCGGCGTTCAAGATTCAAACGCTCCTGCAATGCACTCTTGCAGAATGCCTTGCCGCGCAAATCATTGGCAGAATAATGAGCGTAAAGCTGAATGTCGTTTTCAGGGTTGTAGCTTGCGTTGTCAATGCCGTTCAGGATTCCGCAAAGCTTGTACTGACGACGGCGAAGAATCGTATCAAGTCCGTGTGAGAACCAGGGATTCAGAATTTCATTTGCGTAGGACGGGCTAACCGTTGTAACTCTTGTTGAGGTTTCGATAGCGCCCTTAACAAAGTTAAGCTTGCCGTCCTGCTCTAGCAGCTTGGTTCTGTCGGCAGGAACACCAACACACTCCGTGTTAACCTCCCAGCCGTACATTCCCTGATACTGGATGTTGTGAATTGTGAAAACACTCTTGATATTGTGATACCACGGATTGTGGCAATAAAACATATAGTAATATGTAGGCACAAGCGCTGTCTGCCAGTCGTTGCACTGGAGAATGTCTGGGTGGAAATTAACCCTCGGAAGCATCTCCATAATTGCTCTTGAGAAGAACGCAAAGCGCTCTGCATCATCATAGAAGCCGTAAAGTCCGCTGCGCTTGAAGTAATACTCATTGTCTATGAAGTAATAAACAATGTCATTATAGTAGCACTCAAATACGCCGCAGTACTGGCTTCTCCAGCCAACAGAAACAGTGAAGTTTGTTATGTAGCGCATCTGCTGCTTAAGACCGTACGGAATATCGCCGTAAAGCGGCATTACAACACGACAGTCAACTCCCTTTTCCTTAAGCGCCTTCGGCAGCGAGCCTGCGCCTGCAACGTCCGCAAGACCGCCCGAGCCTGCAAAGGGATTTGATTCGCTTGTGCAATAAAGAACTCTCATATAAAATTATCTCCAATCTGAATAAATCAAACAATATTATCCTTGGCAATGTAAATCGGATATGTGTCATAGCCCATGAGAGCTCTGCCGTTTTTAATAACAACATCCTTGTCGCAGATAACATAACTTAAGCCGGCATTTTCGCCAATCTTAGTATCCTGCATAATAATGCAGTTTTCAACCTTTGCGCCCTTGCCGATGTGAACGCCCTTTGAAATAATGCTGTTTTCAACCTCGCCCTCTATTACGCAGCCCTGCGCAATGAGTGAGTTTTTAACAGACGAGCCAAGACCGTATTTGCTCGGCATATCGTCACGGACCTTTGTGAAAATCGGTCTGTCAACATTGAATAAATCAGCTCTTACCAGCGGGTTCATAAGCGACATATTCGACTTGAAGTATGTGTCAATAGAGGTTATTGCCGAGTAGTAGCCTGTAAACTCATAGCCGTAAACATTGAATCTTTTGTAATTATCAAGAATAAAATTACGTCTGAAATCAAGCGCATTTATGCTTACGCAGTCAACCAGCAAATCGAGGAAAAGCTCTTTTTTCATAAAGGCTGATGAGAAAAGATAGTCGCACTCAACCTCTCCTGAGTTTTCAACACGGGGATTGATAACCATATCGGTTATCTTGTTGTCTGTGTCGGTTGTAATAACAAGAGGTGCGGCAGCTCCCTTTGAAATCTTGCCGTGAACATACATAAGGGTTATGTCGGCGTTTGTATTCATATGCTGCTCAATCATCTTGGTGTAGTCGCAGTTAAAAATATTGTTGCTTGTTGTCAGAAGCACATACTCTTCCTTAGCCTTTTCAACAAAGCCTCTCATATTATACATACACTCAACGGTTGTTGTAAAGCTGTCTGCGCCCATACTGTACGGTGACAGTATTGTAAGACCGCCGCGGCGCTTTGACAAATCCCAAGCCTTGCCTGAGCCAAGATGATCCATAAGGGACGCAAACTTCTTTTCGGCTACAACTCCGACCTTATCAATGCCTGAGTTTACAAAGTTTGAAAGTGTGAAGTCAATGAGCCTGTACTTTCCGCCGAAAGGAATAGAGCCGATTGCTCTCTTAGAGGTAAGCTCGGGTATGCATATATCGTTGATATTAGGAAAAACCAATCCTAAAATGTTTGTTCCTTTCATTACTCACCCTCCCCCTCTATGTCATTGTATATCATTTCTTTAGGAACTACAACAGCGTTTTTGCCAACCTTAAGGTTGCCGCCTACAACGGCGATGCCCCACTGCTCCTTGTCCTCAACCTCTTCAGGACGCTTGCCGACAACAGCGCCGCTGCCTATGTGCGCGTTCTCGCCGATTATAGCGTACTGAATCACCGCATTGTCCTCAATTACAGCGCCAGGCATTATAATAGAATCCTTTACAACTGCGCCTACGCCTACCGTTACGCCTGCAAACAGCACCGAAAATTCAACCTCGCCGTAAATATTGCAGCCGTCAGCTACAAGGGCATTCTGAATTTTAGCTGTCTGTGAAATATACTGAGGCGGCATAACAGGATTTCTTGAATAAATCTTGTCCTTTTCACCGCTCAAGTCGAGAGGTACATTCGGGTCGAGCAGATCCATATTAGCTTCCCAAAGGCTGTCGATTGTTCCGACATCCTTCCAGTAGCCCTCAAAGCGGTAAGCGAACATTCTCTCGCCTGCGTTGAGCATAGCAGGGAGAACATCCTTGCCGAAGTCATTGCTTGAATTCTCATTTTCAGCGTCCTCAATGAGATATTTGCGGAGCTTGCTCCACGTGAAAACATAGATACCCATAGAAGCGTTTGTGCTCTTTGGCACGGCAGGCTTCTCGTCAAACTCATAAATTGAACCGTCAGGGTTTGTATTCAAAATACCGAAACGTGAAGCTTCTGCAAGCGGTACGTCAATTGAAGCTATTGTGCAGTCGGCATTGTTCTTCTTATGCGCGGCAATCATTTTGGAATAGTCCATCTTGTAGATGTGATCGCCCGAAAGAATAACAACATACTCCGGTCTGTAACGATCTATGTAGTTAATATTCTGGTAGATTGCGTTTGCTGTGCCGGAATACCACGCTGCGCCGTTAATCTGCTGATACGGGCTTAAGCAGTGAACTCCCTCAAATATACCGTCAAGATCCCAAGGCTGTCCTGTGCCGATATACTCGTTCAACACAAGCGGCTGATACTGTGTGAGCACACCGACCTCGTCAATGCCGGAATTCACGCAGTTTGACAGCGGAAAATCTATTATCCTGTACTTACCGCCGAATGGTACTGCAGGCTTTGCAATATTCTGGGTCAAAACGCCCAGTCTGCTTCCCTGTCCTCCGGCGAGCAGCATAGCAACTACCTCTTGCTTAGGATAGTTTTGCATTATTTGTTTCCTCCTTATACTGCGCTCTCTTGTCTGCGAGCGCTATTTAATAATAATACAAAAATTCAAAAAATGCAATCGCATATTATAAGCTGTAAGATATTATTCTTCCGTCTTACTTTCTGCTTTTTCCGCCTTGCTCTCCGCTTCGGGAACTTCTGCTTCTTTAGCCGCCTTAACCGATTTAGTTGTTTTTGTTGTTTTTGTTGTTTTGGTTGCTGTCTTAGCAGTCTTTGTTGTTTTTGTTGATTTTGTTGTCTTTTTTGCTGCAGCAGTTTCTTTTTTCTCAGCATTATCACCCGTTGTCTTTTTAGCTTTGACCGTCTTTTTCTTCTTCTTCGGTCTCGGCGGCAGTTTCTCTATGCACTTAAAGTACATAACAGACATCGGCGGAAGCGTCAGCTTAACAGACTGGTCGAGGTCGTGCATTTCTTCTCCGTCTGATACAATGTGCTGACCGTTAGTGATACCCGAGCCGCCGAAACGCTCGTCGTCGGTATTAAATACCTCGGCATAAACACCGTTGTCCGGAACGCCTATGTAGTAATCCTCACGAAGCATCGGCTGGAAGTTGCAGACACCGATTATTCTGTTGCCGCTCTTGTCAATACGCTGGAAAGCAAGAACGCTCTGGGTGTAGTCGTTGTGGTGAATCCACTGGAAGCCCTCCCACGAGAAGTCAATCTCATAAAGCGGCGGATTCTCCAGATAGAAGAAGTTGATTGCCTTGAAGAAATCGTGCAGCTTCTGGTGCTTCGGGAAGTCAAGCAGATTCCACTGAAGCTCGCTTGTAGAATCCCACTCGTCAAACTGACCGATTTCAGAGCCCATAAAGGTGAGCTTTTTACCCGGGTGAATCATCATATAAGCGATAAAGGCACGAACACCCGCAAACTTCATATCATAGTCGCCCGGCATTTTATTTATAAGCGAGCATTTACCGTAAACAACCTCATCGTGTGAAATCGGAAGCAGGAAGTTTTCGGAGAATGCATAGAAAAAGCTGAAGGTAAGTGCGTCGTGGTGGAACGGACGGTAAAGCGGATCGAGTGACATATAGCGAAGCATATCGTTCATCCAGCCCATA
>DKZT01000063.1:476-710 GCA_002493755.1 Ruminococcaceae bacterium UBA7067 | reverse complement strand
CATCCAGCCCATATTCCATTTGTATGTAAATCCAAGTCCGCCGTCCTCAGTCGGTCTTGAAACGAGCGGCCATGAGGTTGATTCCTCGGCTATCATATATTTGCCCGGCAGATTCTCCTGAATACCCCAATTAAGGTGACGCAGAAAATCAACAGCCTCAAGGTGCTCCTTGCCGCCGTACATATTTGCAACCCATTCGCCGTCCTTACGGTTGTAGTCAAGATAGAGCATTGA
>DKZT01000063.1:0-195 GCA_002493755.1 Ruminococcaceae bacterium UBA7067 | reverse complement strand
GTTGTAGTCAAGATAGAGCATTGAAGCAACAGCGTCAACCCTGATGCCGTCAATGTGGTATTCATTGAGCCAGAAATTTGCGCTTGAGGTAAGGAAGCTCTTAACCTCAAAACGGCTGTAATCGAACACAAGTGTTCCCCACTCCTTATGCTCGCCCTTTCTTGTGTCTGCATACTCATAGCAGCAGGTGCCGTC
>DKZT01000067.1:35882-57472 GCA_002493755.1 Ruminococcaceae bacterium UBA7067 | reverse complement strand
TTCTCAGCAAAGCTTTCTGCTTCCGGTTCATTTATGGTAAACAGAAATTACAATGACGCTACTGACGGCTTGGGAATTGCATATTCCGCAATGAACGCAGGTAAGGGTTATAACTTCACAACAGAGGCTGAGCTTGTTATAGCACAGTTCGAGGTTATTGCTGAAAGCGGTACGACCTCTTTAACCCACAAGATTATGGAAGAGTACGATATGGATCTGGATAATCTTACAGGCAAAACAACATACACTGTAACGCTTGTTTCAGAGGGTCCGACAGAGCCGACAGAACCGTCAAATCCGCTGACTGTAAACGGTCAGGCTGTAAACAAGGGCGATCAGGTTGTTTATGAGGCTAAGCTCAGCGCATCTGAAGTGCTTTCATACATTGACGCAACTGTAAAATACACTTCAGGTATCCTTGAAATGTCAAAGATCAGTACTTCTGTTGCAGACGGTACTCTTACCAACATTAAAAAGGGTGCAAGCATTGATCTTAAATCAGTAAACGGCTCAGCTTCGTTTACCTGTTCAAATGCAGGCGGATACAGCTTCACAAGTGAAAAGGTATTTGTAAAGCTCGTGTTCAATGTAATAGCAGATCAGGGTGCGGCTACAATTTCCACAAGCTACAACAGCTTAAAGAATACAAGCGGCTCTGCTGTATCGGCAAAAACCAACACCTCATCTATCAAGGTGATTGCTGACGGCGCAAAGGACGATATCTTCCTCGGCGATATGGACGGCAATGAAGCAGTTATTATTGCAGACGCTATTATAATTCAGAAAGCGATTGCCAACGTTATTGATCTGGATGCTTCCAAGACAAAGGCTGCAGACCTGAATTTTGACGGTCAGATTTCTATTGCTGACGCAATCATTCTTCAGAAGGTAATTGCAAATGTTTCAAGCCTCAGCTATCCGAGCAAATACTGATAACTGAATACCTTAAATCAAAAGGGGACATCTCGCTTCGGGGTGTCCCTGTTTTTTACAAAATAGTGTAATTATTCTTTTTTTCTATTTACTACTTGTCTGAAAATTGATATAATAAATTTATAATTTTGTCGGAGGTTATCTTAATGAAAAAACGCATTTTATCTGCAATAATGGCAGCATTGATTCTTGCAAGTCTGGCTTCCTGCTCAGGCGGCAATCCGTCATCTTCAGAGCCGTCATCATCATCTCAGACATCACAGCAGCCGAGTTCATCACAGGCAGCATCATCCGAGCCTGCTAAATCTGAGGTTAAGCTTGTCGGCGAATATGAGCTTTCACCCGAAATTTCAACAGGCACCATTCTTCACGCCTGGTGCTGGTCCTTTAACACGATTAAAGCAAACCTTAAGGACATAGCCGAGGCAGGCTACACTGCAATTCAGACCTCGCCGATAAACGAATGTAAGGTAGGCGAAAACGGCGGTATGCAGCTTCAGGACGTAGAAGACAGAGAAAACAACGGCAAGTGGTATTATCACTATCAGCCGACAAACTACACAATCGGCAATTATCAGCTCGGCACAGAGGAGGAGTTCAAGGAGCTGTGCGCTGAGGCTGAAAAATACGGCATCAAGATTATCGTAGACGCAGTTGTAAACCATATGTCAAGCGATATAAACGCTATTTCGGAGGATATTTACAAGGTTACGGACAAGCCGTTTCACGGATTGAAGGACATAACGAATTACAATGACAGAAAGCAGGTAACACAGGGCAATCTTCTCGGCTTGCAGGATTTGAACACGCAGGACCCGAAGATACAGCAGTTTATATTAAGCTATCTGAAAAAATGCGTTGAGGACGGTGCAGACGGCTTCCGCTATGACGCTACAAAGCATATAGAGCTCAGCGACGACCCAAAGGAGTATGCGAGCGACTTCTGGAATGTAATTCTTGATAACGGCGCAGAATTTCAGTACGGCGAGGTTCTCCAGGGCGGAACAGACAGATTTGCTTCCTACGCTGATTTGCTCAATGTAACTTCATCAACCTACGGCGAGTATATCAGAAACTCAATCACAAATCTTGATATAAGCACAACCAAGTGGAGCGATTACGGCGTAAAGGGTCTTGACCCGAGCAAGCTTGTAACCTGGGTTGAATCGCACGACAACTACTGCAACGACGGCTCGTGGGCACAGCTTACCGAGGACGATATCAAGCACGGCTGGGCGATTATAGCCGCAAGAAGCGGCGGCACACCGCTGTTCTTCAGCCGTCCGGCAGGAGCGAGCATTGACAGCCAGTGGGGCAACAACAAAATCGGCGAGGCAGGCAGTGACTTCTACAAATCAAAGGAGGTTGCCGAGGTCAATAAGTTCAGAAACCATATGATAGGTCTTGATGAAACGCTCTCAAACCCGATGGACAGCGATGAGATAGCTATGATTGAGCGCGGCGCAAGCGGTGCTGTTATCGTAAGCATCAGTATGAAGAAAGAAGAGCTTAAGGGCGTTAAAACAGTTCTCGCCGACGGCGAATACACCGATAAGGTGTCGGGCGGCAAGTTCACTGTAAAGGACGGCGCTCTGTCGGGAACACTCGAACCCGGCGCAATCGTGGTTCTTTACTAAAAGCAGGTCTGACCCTTTTCATACCATTGCTTAATCCTGCATATAGATTAGCAAAAGATTACGGATATGGAAAGGAAATGATAACTTGAAAAAGCTTGTAAAATCCGTTGCCGCCCTGCTTTCCTTAACAACTGTCGGCTTAAGCTGTATTGTGGCTTCAGCCGCACCGTCAGCCGACTTGGTTTCTGCTCCGTCTGCACTGCTTATGGACAGCGCAACAGGGCAGGTGCTGTTTGAAAAGGAAAGCCACTCTCAGCGTCCCTGCGCCTCTATCACAAAGGTTATGACGCTCCTGCTCGTTTTTGAGGCTTTTGACAGCGGCAAAATTTCAATGACAGACGAGGTCAGCGCAAGCGCACACGCCGCTTCAATGGGCGGCAGTGACATATGGCTTGAAGAGGGCGAGATAATGAGCGTTGACGACCTTATCAAGGCTACAACCGTTGCAAGCGCAAATGACGCCGCTGTGGCTCTTGCCGAGCATATCAGCGGCAGTGAGGAAGCCTTTGTTTCTCAGATGAATAAAAGGGCAAAGGAGCTTAAAATGAACGATACGGTTTTCAAAAACTGTAACGGTCTTGACGAGGAGGGGCATATCACCTCTGCTTATGATGTTGCTGTGATGTCGAGGGAGCTTATAAAGCATAAGGAGATATTTGATTACTGCACAATCTGGATGGACACCCTGCGTGACGGTGCAACTCAGATTGTAAATACGAATAAGTTGCTGAAAACCTATAACGGCATTACAGGACTAAAAACAGGCACAACAAACGAGGCAGGCTGTTGTATCACTGCAACCGCCGAGCGCAACGGCTTTGTTCCCATAGCCGTAGTTCTCGGCGCAGATACGGGCAAGCAGCGTTTTGCAGACGCGGCGGCTCTGCTTGATTACGCCTTTGCAGGCTATTTAAGCGTAGCTCCGCAACCTCCGAAGGAGCTGCCGTCTGTTGTTGATGTGCAAAACGGTATGCAGAAGCAGGTAGGAGTTGAGCTTAAGCTTGACGGAGCGTTCCTCGTTGAAAAGGGCAAGGAGAGCGCAATTACAAGTAAGCTGAAGCTCAACGAAGAAATCAAAGCTCCGATAAGTAAGGGTGACAGTCTCGGCAAGGTTTTGTATTACCTTGATGATAAAAAAATCGGCGAATACGATATAACCTCGGCGAATGATGTGTCTGAAATTTCTTTTGGCGAAGTATTATCACTCTTATTTCAATATCTTGTGCAGTTTTAAAGAAAAAGTCACAATCTCTCCTTGCAAAAACGACTGAAATATTGTAAAATAATATCAGTATCAGAATTTTCTGCTGAATGCAAGGAGGAAAATGTTATGGCAACAAAATTAAGTGACAAGCATCTTCAGGGTTTTGTAAACGAAGAAGAGTATGTTGCAGTTAAAGCACAGGTAAAGGCAGCTCACGACACACTTCACAATAAGTCGGGTCTCGGCAATGATTTCCTCGGCTGGCTCACCTTGCCGACAGATTACGATAAAGAAGAGTTCGACAGAATCAAAAAGGCTGCCGAAAAAATCAAGAGCAATACCGATGTGTTTATTGTTATAGGCATCGGCGGCTCATATCTCGGCGCAAGAGCAGCTATTGAGTTCATTAAGTCACCGAACTACAACGCTCTTAAGAAAGACACACCCGATATCTACTACACAGGCAACAGCATCAGCTCAACAGCTCTTTCCGAGCTTCTTGAAATCTGCGAGGGCAGAGATGTTTCAATCAATATGATTTCAAAGTCAGGCACAACAACCGAGCCTGCAATCGCTTTCCGTGTTCTCAGAGAAATGCTTGAGAATAAATACGGCAAGGAGGGCGCAAAAGAGAGAATCTTCTGCACAACAGATAAGGCTAAGGGTACGCTTAAGAGCCTTGCTGATAAGGAGGGCTACGAAACCTTTGTTGTTCCCGATGATGTAGGCGGACGTTTCTCGGTATTGACAGCAGTAGGACTTCTTCCTATCGCAGTATCGGGTGCGAACATTGACGCACTTATGGCAGGCGCTAAAAAGGCTCAGGACGAGTTTGACAACGACGACCTTATGACAAACGACTGCTACAAGTATGCTGCTATCCGCAACATTCTTTATGCAAAGGGCTACACAACCGAGATTCTCGTAAGCTATGAGCCTGCATTCACTATGATGTCCGAGTGGTATAAGCAGCTCTTCGGCGAGAGCGAGGGTAAGGACAACAAGGGTATCTTCCCGGCAGCCGTTACCTTCTCAACAGACCTTCACTCAATGGGTCAGTACATTCAGCAGGGCAGAAGAACTCTGTTTGAAACGGTAGTACTCTTCAATGAGCCGAAAAGAACAATCACAATCGGCACAGACCCCGAAAATGTTGACGGTCTTAACTTCCTCTCGGGCAAGACTGTTGACTTCGTAAACAAAAAGGCTTTCCAGGGTACTGTTCTTGCTCACAATGACGGCGGCGTTCCGAATGTTGTGTTGACAGCAGAGAGAATGGACGAAGAGGAGCTTGGCTATCTCATCTACTTCTTTGAAAAGGCTTGTGCAATCAGCGGTCATCTCCTTGGCGTTAATCCGTTTAACCAGCCGGGTGTTGAGAGCTACAAGAAGAATATGTTTGCTCTTCTCGGCAAGCCGGGTTATGAGGAGCAGAAGTCGGCTCTTGAAGCAAGACTTTAAGGAATACCAGAAAACAGAGAAATGACTGAATATTTCGCTAATACGAGGTGAGTTCGAGCATTTTTCACGATGAAATCACCCGTATTAGTAGAAATAGACAGTTGTTTGGAGTTTTCAGATATGACATAATTCAAATACAGGAATTAACCGCTTATGCGGTAATATATAAGGAGGCAATTTCAATGGTAACTTTACTTATAGGTAAAAAGGGAACCGGTAAAACAAAAAAATTAATTTCACTTGCCAACGAGGCTGTTGCAACCTCAGCAGGTAATGTAGTAGTAATCGAAAAGGGCGCAAAGCTCACCTTCGATGTTACACACAAGGCAAGACTTATTGATACAGACCAGTATGAGGTACAGGGCTACGATGTTCTTTACGGCTTTGTATGCGGTATCTGCGCAGGCAACTACGATGTAACAGACATTTTCGTTGATTCAACCTTCAAGATTTGCGGCAAGGATTTTGCACTGCTTGATGAGCTTGTTAAGAAGCTCAGCTCTTTGGCTGAAAAGGCAGAAACAAAGATTACTCTGCTCATCTCTGCTGACGAAACAGAGCTTCCCGAGGATCTTAAGTCATACGCTAAGTATCTTTAATCAGTAAAACAATCAGTAAAACAAAATGATAAAACGGGTGCGGTTGAGTACTGCGCCCGTTTTTTTGTCGTTTTATACGCTTACATACCTGAGCAGCGGTTGTCCGTACAGATTCGTTTATTGCGAAAATCAACACGGATTATATTATTCTTTTTATGCTTTTTAGCTGCTGCCGCTGTACTGTCGGCTTTATTACCGATAACGCTGCGGATATGCTTGTTTGCCTGCTTTTCGCAGTATGCGGACGCCTTGTAGCTTGCCGTCATAACTATAAGGCTTACGGCAAGGCTTGCGATAAAATAGGGCAGGCAGCTGAATATTGATACACTGCTTCCGAGAATGTTAATTCCGCCCAGCACAACCAATATGTCAAACATATAGGAATGCTTGATGTACCTTTTCGCCGCTTTGATTGCTCTGTAATTCTTTCTTTCAGGATAGCTCATAATTAAAATCTCCTCTCAAAGGTGAGTTTTGTTTTCTCTATATTTTAATTATACAAGCTATCCTGTCCCAAAAAACGGTCTTATCTTTCTTGCGTTCAGCAAAGCTAAACACAAGAGAGTTAAGAGTTAAACCCGAAACGAGGTCTTGGCTCCCATTGAGGGGAGCTGGCGGCGATAGCTGCCTGAGGGGTGTGCTCGCCCTCCCTTGAAAAGGAGGCTAGACTTGTTACAACATTCAGCAGAGCGACCCGGAACGGTCTAGAGCGTTCCCTACGAACACACAAACTCGTTGCGAAATTCATCTCCACTCTCCACTCTCCACTCTTCACTCTCTTTTAAACCAGCGATTTGCTCCTCCATTTTCCTTTCTTCCACCGCCAGAGCATCAATGCGCCCCTTAAGCATTCGTCAGCCGCAAAGGCTATCCACAAACCGTTTAGTCCCAACCCGAACACAACAGCTAAAACGTATGAGCCAAGCGTGCTTACCAGCCACATTGAGAATATCGCAATGCCTGTCGGGAAAAATACATCTCCTGCGCCTCTCAGACTGTTGATGACCGTGAGGTTTGCCGTTCGTCCTATTTCAACAAAGAGGTTAATAATTATCAGCATCGCTCCGATACTGATGACCTCTTGATTATCCGTAAATATACCGACAAGCTGAAATCTGAAGATAATCCCGACTATTTCAAGCCCCATTGCGATTATCAGGGCGTTTCGGAACGCTTGCAGACCGCTTTTATATGCTTCGTCATATTTCTTAGCGCCGCATAAATACCCGACAAGAATTTGCGCAGCCTGTCCGATGGAAACCGAAAAGACATAGAAAAACATAGATATGTTTGAAATATATGTTTTTGTGATAAGCTCAACCTCGGTAAGACAGTTTAAAACAATAGAGGTGACAACGAGCTGAGAAATGTTGTAGTTAAAGGACTCAAAGGCAGACGGAACGCCGACCTTCAAAAGCAGCCACAAATCCTTAAACGGAAACGGCTTTAACAGCTTAAATATAGACGGCTTCTCTATTTTTGCAAACAGCACTATAAACAGCACAACCATACCTAAAATTCGGCTTGCCGTTGTTGCTATTGCAACGCCCTTAACACCCATCTGAGGACAGCCGAAAAGCCCCAGCACAAATATTACATCTAAAACAGTGTTGGTAACATTCATAATAACCGTTACATACATCGAAAGCTTAGTGTAGCCGTGATTTCTGATGATGACGGCAAGCGCATTGAGTAAGCCCTGCGTAAACAAAAATCCGCCTACAATGATGAGGTATTCGTTTGCGAATTCAAGCACCTCGCCCTTTGCGCCGATAAAAGTCAGAATAGGACGGCTGAAAAGAGCCAGAACAGCGCTGATAATAACGCCCAGCAGTAAATTAAAGGTGATTGACAGCGCCGCAATGCGTGAAGCCGCCTCCTTTTTCTTTGCGCCCAGGTTCTGAGAGATAAGAACTGCGCTTGCACCTGACAGAACCGTGAAAACAAGTGTGCATATTGATATAGCCTGATTAGCTGTGTTTACCGATGACGCGGCAAGGTCATTATATCTGCTCAGGACAAATACATCTACGAAGCCGAGCGTCATAAACAAAGCTGTTTCAATAAATATCGGCCACGACAGATTAAATAGGGTCATTTTCTTCATAAAGCGCCTCCGTATTATCTCTCTATCATAGGTAATCTTATTCTTTTTGACAAGATTTGTCAAGCGTTTGATGAAGTAAATTTCTTAGGGGAACACTGAAAACTCTAAACTCCAAGCTCAAAACCTCTAACAAGTTACCGCAGTATGAACAATATGTAAAATTCGACAGAAATTATTTACTGTAAAATTAACTTGTGGTATAATTGCTCTTGAAAATTAACAAAAAGGGGATAATATCAATGAGCTTTTGCCCAAAATGTAATAAAGAATATGCAGATAACCTGCCTGCCTGTCCGTATTGTATAAGCGAAAGCAATGCGCAAGGCGAATCGGCTCAAATTAATACTGAAACAAATGCGTCGCCGAACGAACCTGCTTATACACCGCAGAATAATTTTGGCGCTGAGACGGGCTTTTTCGGTGACTTTCAGAATACGTCAGCACCGCAGCAGGACGGCAACGGTAAAAAGCCGTTCCCGTTGGCAGTTGTAATAGGTGTTGCGGCTGCGGTCGTTGTGATTATAGCGGCAGTTTTAATTGCTGTTTTCTGCTTCGGAGGAAACAAAGACAACAACACTACTTCAGCCTCAACCTCAGCAAATGCTTCAGGCGCTGTCGAGGACTTGACAATGCCGAGCGGCTATGAGGACGTTATCAAGAACATAAAGGACGATCAAGGACACATTATTACACAGGCTACCGACCCGTACGGAAACACAATCACAAGAGAGGTTGACGCAGACGGCAACGTAACAACAACCTATGTAGGTCCTGACGGTCAGACCTCAACGGTAACAACGGACAGAGACGGC
This sequence comes from Ruminococcaceae bacterium UBA7067, assembly GCA_002493755.1. Lineage (GTDB taxonomy): Bacteria > Bacillota > Clostridia > Oscillospirales > Acutalibacteraceae > UBA7067. The sequence goes on along the minus strand of DKZT01000067.1, from coordinate 48,719 downwards.
AATATTATTTCATACGATATTCCGACAACTCCTGCCGCTTCTTCTGAGTCGGGCAATACATCGTCAGAGAACAATTCCTCCGCCACAAGCTCCAAAAACAATTCATCAAGCTCTAATACAAGCTCAAATACAAGCTCAGCACAGACTCCTGCAAGCGGAGAGGTGCTGATTAACGGCAAGGCTTTCAAGGTAGGAGATACAGTTACATTAACAGCAACTGCCGAGGGTATAAACGAAGCTGTTGCAGGCTTCCAGTTCAGGATTGAGTATGATGAGAATCTGCTTGAGATTGACAAGGATTCAATCGTTCTGCTTGGCGGAGGCTGTCTTGTGAACCCTGATAAGCCGGGCAAGATTCTGCTTAACGGTATTTCTGTTTCAACCGGTTACAACTTCTCAATGCCTGCTGATTTCCTTGTGTGCAAATTCAAGGTCAAGAACAGCTCAACCAAGGCTTGCGATATTAAAATTATATCCGAGGAAATTTATACAGGCACAGGCTCGCAGGAGCTTGTCGATGTAACAAAAGATGTTGAAACAAGTATGACTGTTGAGTGATGTGTGAGTTTAGAGTTTTGAGTTTTGAGTTTAGAGTTATTAAAAATTTAAATACCACATTTTAACACTATAATCATAGCTGTGCAGGGGTATTTCCGCTCCTTGCACAGCTTTTTCACATTTATGCTGTATATGCGTAAGATAACACAGGGGTGTTATCGGTGAGAGCAAGAAGAATCAGGGGCAGAAGAAGAAAAACAATAAGAAAAATTTTTGTAACGGTTGTAATGCTTGTAATCGTGTTTTTTTCATACATAGAGTTTCAGATTCAGCCGTCTGTGATGGATCTGACCGAAATAAAAGCACAAACCCTTGCTACCGAAGCAATCAATACCGGTGTATATAATGCCGTAAAAAGATTAAACCTTACATATGACGATTTGGCAGTTATAAAATACACCTCTGACAACAAGGTAGCGAGCATATCGACCAATACGGTTAATGTCAACAAGCTCAAGGCTGAGGTATCTCTTGAAACGCAAAATCAGCTTGATGAGCTTCAGCACCGTGAGTTCAATTATTATCTCGGTGATCTTACAGGGTTTGAGCTTTTGAACGGCTTAGGGCCATCGCTTGTGGTACGGCTCAATTTTTCAAGCAGCGTTGAAACAGAGGTTAAAAACAGCCTTGAATCGGCAGGGATAAACCAGACGCAATCTACGATAGAGATTAAGGTGAAAGCCGAAATCTATCTAACGTCTGATGAGGAATATCCGAATGCCGTTGTAGAAACAACAATTCCTGTGGCGCAGACAATAATCGTAGGCGAACTGCCGAACTATCTCCCGATTTCTCGCTATTATTAGCGCTGTTTGACTACAGTAAGAAAAAATGGTATAATAAAAATATAAGTATTAAGGTTGTGGAATTATGACGGATAAAATAAAGCTTGCGGCACTGTGCATATTCGGAACAGAGGGAATAACCGCAGGCGAGCTGCGCCGTATGGGTGCGACAGGAGTGGAAGCTGAAAACGGCAGGGTAGTGTTTGACTATTCACCGCAGATGCTTGTCAGGGCAAACCTGAGATGCCGCTACTGTGAGAGGATAATGCTGCTTCTCCGTGTGTTTAAGGCGTTTAATTTTGAGCAGCTTTATCAGAATGTCAAGTCAATCCCTTGGGAGAGGATTATTCTTGATAACGGGCAATTTCCTGTAAATGGCAGCAGCTTAAGCTCAAAGCTTGCAAGCGTGCCTGCCTGCCAGAAGATAATAAAAAAGGCGATTGCCGACAGGCTGATGAACGCACGCAAGGTTAAGTATTGTGAAGAAAGCGGCGCGCTTTACCGTATTCACTTTGTTGCGATTAAGGATACATTTTCAATTATGGTTGATACCAGCGGAGAGGGTCTGCACAAGAGAGGCTACCGCGCAAATTCAATGGAAGCGCCTATAAAGGAAACCTTAGCCGCAGTTATTTCGGATTTAGCTGTTGTCAAGTCGAATCACACGGTAGTTGACCCGACCTGCGGCTCGGGTACGCTTCTGATTGAGGCGGCTCTCAAGGCGAAGAATATTGCGCCGGGTCTGCACAGAAGCTTTGCCTGTGAAAAATGGAGCAATATTGACAAAGCAGTATGGCAGGAGGAGCGAAAGCTTGCCGTTGACGGTATAATCACCGACTGTGATTTTGTCGGCTACGGTTACGACATTGATGAAGAAGCAATAGCTCTTGCAAAGGAAAACGCAGAAAAAGCAGGAGTAGGCTCTGTGCTGCATTTTGAGCGGCGCGATATAAGGGATTATAAGGACGAATTTGAACGCTGTACCGTTATCTGCAATCCGCCCTACGGTGAAAGACTGCTCGACTACGAAAAGGCAAGAGAGATATATAAAATTATGGGCAAAAAATTCGTCAGAGGAAAAGGGAAGAGCTACACCATAATTTCGCCCGATGATGAGTTTGAAAAGTATTTCGGCACACCTGCCGATAAACGCAGAAAAATCTATAACGGCAAGCTGAAGTGCCAGATTTATATGTACTTTAAGGCTTGATTCGGCAGTGTGACAGAGTGTGTTTTTTCTGCTTTTTTGACTGTTTTAAATATGAATATATTGTGAACAAAAAACCGAATGTATACATAAACTCGGTTTATGTATGCACAAACGGCAAACGTGTCGACATAAATGCGAAAAATGTATACAGAAAGCAACAAAGGAAAGTAAAGGAAAGTAAAGGAAAGTAAAGGAGAGTAAAGGAAAGGAAGCTTCCTGCAAACCCGCAGGGATGTCGCTCGCTCTGCTGAAACTTGCATACACTACTTCGTAGGGGCGAATAAAAATTGATAAGAGCGAACCGGAACGGGCAAGCCCGTTCCCTACAAACTCGTTTCAACTCTGAACTCTGCTGTAAAGCCTGTTCTTTACAGCAGCTTCTTTTTGTCAAATTGTAAAGAAATTATTAAATGAGAGGAAAAATACAAAATACGCTTGATTTTTCCGAAAAATGGTATATAATAAAATTAGCACTCAGTGATTGAGAGTGCTAAACCAAAATCAAAAATTTGCTAAGGAGGCAATTTATATGACTATTAAGCCATTACTGGACAGAGTAGTATTAAAGATGGAAGAGGCGGAGGAAACAACCAAGAGCGGTATCGTTCTTGCAGGCTCTGCAAAGGAGAAGCCGCAGTTTGCAACAATCGTTGCAGTAGGCCCCGGCGGAGTAGTTGACGGCAAAGAGGTAACAATGTATGTCAAGGTTGGCGACAAGGTTATCACAAGCAAGTACTCAGGCACAGAGGTTAAGCTTGACGGTGAGGAATACACAATAGTTCGTCAGGCAGACATTCTTGCAGTTGTAGAATAAGATAATAACGATATAATTCAGGGAGGAATTTTATTATGGCAAAGCAGATAGCATACGGTGAAGATGCAAGAAAGGCTCTTATGAGCGGCATTGATCAGCTTGCAGATACAGTAAAAATCACACTCGGCCCTAAGGGCAGAAACGTAGTTCTTGATAAGAAGTTCGGCGCTCCGCTCATCACAAACGACGGTGTTACAATCGCAAAGGAAATCGAGCTTGACGACCCGTTTGAGAATATGGGCGCACAGCTTGTTAAAGAGGTTTCAATCAAGACAAACGACGTTGCAGGCGACGGCACAACAACAGCTACGCTTCTTGCTCAGGCTCTTATCCGTGAGGGTATGAAGAATGTAACAGCAGGCGCAAACCCGATGGTGCTTAAGAGAGGTATCCAGAAGGCTGTTGACAAGGCTGTTGAGGCTATCACAGCTAACTCAAAGAAGGTAAGCGGTACAGAGGACATCGCAAGAGTTGCAACAATTTCTTCTGCTGACGAATATATCGGCAACCTCATTGCCGAGGCTATGGAAAAGGTAAGCAGTGACGGTGTTATCACAGTTGAAGAGTCCAAGACAGCCGAAACATATTCAGAGGTTGTTGAGGGTATGATGTTCGACAGAGGCTACATTGCACCGTATATGGTAACAGATACAGAAAAAATGGTTGCAGAGCTTGACGACCCGTATATCCTTATCACAGACAAGAAGATTTCAAATATTCAGGAAATTCTCCCTGTTCTTGAGCAGATAGTTCAGGCAGGCAAAAAGCTCCTGCTTATCGCCGAGGACGTTGAGGGCGAGGCTCTTACAACTCTCGTACTCAACAAAATCAGAGGAACATTCACCTGCGTTGCAGTCAAGGCACCCGGCTTTGGCGACAGAAGAAAGGAAATGCTCCAGGATATTGCAATCCTCACAGGCGGTCAGGTTATTTCCTCTGATTTGGGTCTTGAGCTTAAGGACACAACAATCGACCAGCTCGGACGTGCAAGACAGGTTAAGGTTGACAAGGAGAACACAATTATCGTTGACGGCGCAGGCAACAGCGACGAAATCAAGGCAAGATGCGGTCAGATCAGATCACAGATTGAGAGCACAACCTCTGAGTTTGACAGAGAGAAGCTTCAGGAAAGACTTGCAAAGCTCGCAGGCGGCGTAGCAGTTATCAAGGTCGGCGCAGCTACTGAGATTGAGATGAAGGAGAAGAAGCTCCGCATTGAGGACGCTCTCGCAGCTACAAAGGCAGCAGTTGAAGAGGGTATCGTAGCAGGCGGCGGTATCGCCCTTGTAAACGCTATTCCTGCTGTTTCTAAGCTTGCAGCAGACAGCGAGGGCGACGAAAAGACAGGCGTTAATATTGTTCTTAAGGCACTCGAAGAGCCGCTCCGCCAGATTGCCGCAAATGCAGGTCTTGAGGGCAGCGTAATTGCCGAGAATGTAAAGAATGCTGATAAGGTAGGCTACGGCTTTGACGCTAAGAACGAGGTTTACACCGATATGATTTCAGCAGGTATTGTTGACCCGACAAAGGTTACACGTTCTGCACTTCAGAATGCGGCTTCAGTTGCTTCAATGGTTCTCACAACAGAATCACTTGTAACAGACATCAAGGAGCCTGCTCCTGCAGCTGCTCCGGCACCCGATATGGGCGGAATGTATTGATGAATAGTTTTGAGTTTTGAGATTTGAGTTTTCAGTTTTGAGCGTTGATATATTAATAAAATCTTAAATCCTATAACTTTAAACTCTAAACTCTAAACTAATAATAAATTCAATTCCCGAACGGTCTTTTGCATCGTTCGGGAAATTTTTTTTGCAAAAAGGCTTGACATACTGTGCGGCACACATTATAATATCAACATAGTGTGCAACACACACTATAAATATACGCACATTATGGGAGGGAGTAAAATGGACTGTGACGAGGTTGTGTCCGGCTTGATACTTGAATTAAGGCGAGGTACGCTGATACTCTTGGTGCTCAGTCAGCTTAAAGAGCCGACCTACGGCTATGAGCTTGTCAAAAAGCTTAAGGAAAACGGAATCCCGATTGAAGCAAACACGCTTTATCCGCTTATGAGAAGACTTGAAGCTCAGGGACTGTTAAAGAGTGAATGGGACACAAGCGAATCAAAACCGAGAAAGTATTACAAAATCACCGATGACGGCTTGACGGTGCTTGAAAAGGCGATAAAGCACTGGAGGGAGTTCTCGCGGAACGTCAATAATTTATTAGGGGGAAATGAAGATGAAAAATGATTTGATTGAAAGATATATTTATGCGGTTGTCAAGCGCCTGCCCGAGAAAAAGAGAAAAGACATATCGGACGAATTAAGCGGTCTTATTGATGATATGCTTATTGAGCGCTGCGGCGACGTAACGCCGAGCGAGCAGGATATAAGGGTTGTATTAACAGAGCTGGGCAATCCCTATGAGCTTGCCGAGAAATACAGCGGCGACGGTAAGAAATGCCTTATCGGTGCGCCGTATTACTCAACATACAAGCTTGTGCTTAAAATTGTTCTGATTTGTGCTGCGTTCGGAAGCGCTGTTGCGGCGGTTATCTCAGAGCTTACTTCACCGTCTGCCGTATGGTATTCTGCGGTAGGGGAATGGGTAGCTGTTGTTTTTTCAAGTGTAGTTCAGGCATTTGCAATAGTTACCCTGATTTTCGCATTTTTTTATCACAAGGATATCAAAATAAATACATACACCGGTCCTGACAGTCTGCCGACCGTTCCCAAGAAAAATGAAAGAATATCAAAGGCAGGCTCAATCGTGGGAATCTGCATTTCAATAGTGTTCGGTATTGTTTTTCTTTTTGTGCCGGAGGTCTTTTGCATTGTTATTTCGGGCAAGCCGGTTATTTCAATTTTAGATTCCGAAGCCATAAGAAGCGGCTGGTATTTTATCGTGCTGTTTATGCTTTTGGGAATAGTGCGTGAGATTGTCAAGCTTATTGAGGGCAGATATAATTTCAAGGTTATGGTATCAACCCTGATAACAAATGCCGCAACTGTGGCTATATCCTGCATCTGGCTGCTGAGCGTAAATATAATGAACCAAAGCTTTACATCATGGATCCCGACAATTTTTGAAGACAAGCCGCAGCTTATCACCACAATATTCAGCAACTTCCAGGTTTTCTTCCTCGGCGTTATAATATTTGCGCTTGCAATTGACACGGTTGAAGCGGTTGTACGGTATCTTAAGAACAGATAAAGCCTATACAAAAAACGGTGAGCATATGCCCACCGTTTTTTAATACAGAATATGTAAAATCAATACTCTCTCAGAATTCTGATTCTTCCTATTACAGGCAGCTCTCTTGCACGTCCCTTAACGGCATTGTAAATTCCGATACCTGCAAGCAATGCAAACGAACCGTAGAAGATAAATGAAATTATTGAGTTTATTATTGTAACTGCAATCAATGCGCCCATTCCCGAATATCCTGCAATGCCTATTATACTTGTGATTACGGTGTTGACAATAGATACCGCGAAAAGATATAAGCACAAGGTCAAGCCCTGATTTCCGTGAAATCTCAGATAGCGTGAATACGGCTTTACAATCATCGGGATAAAGAAGAAGTAGCCGAGATAGCTCACAAGAGCGAGAAACTTGTTTTCCTGAACGTCAGAAGCGTCCTGCATAGATGTTTCATCGGTAGTGTTAAAGAAAAAAGTCTTTGTCTTGTTTACTGCGCTGTTGACTCCTGCCTTGAATTTGTCTGACGTTGTGCCGTTGTAGTTCTGCTGAGCTGAGTTGCTGCGGTATGAGCTTTGCTGAGCATTGTTCTGCTTTCCTGCACCTGACTGAGCTGTTCCCGACGGCTGGCTCTGGTAGGTTACGTTTGTTCCGCATTTTGAGCAGTAAACCACTCCGTCATTTAATTCTGTTCCGCATTTCGGACAAATAAGCATATAAAATACCTCCACTAAAAAATATATTCAAAGTTTAGAGTTTGGAGTTTAGAGTTTAGAGTTTGGAGTTTAGAGTGGACAGTATACAGATTACAGAAATTTGAAACGAGGTCGTAGGGAACGGTCTTGACCGTTCCGGTTCGCTCTGATGAATGTTGTGTACGCTCCGCTGTGAAGAGTTTAGTGTTGTAGGATTATTATTAACTCAGAACTAAAAACTAAAAACTTAAAACTCAAAGCTAAAAACTAAAAACTAAAAACTGAAAGCTCAAAACTCAAAACTCAAACCTCATCTATCCTATCATATCAATGAGCTTCTGCTCCGCAAGAGCAGCGTCAGCCTTGCCTCTGCTGTTCTTCATAATAAAGCCTACCAAAGCCTTGATTGCCTTTACCTTGCCGTTTTTGTAGTCGGCAACAGCGTTAGGGTTAGCCTCAATCGCCTGCCTGCAAAGCTCGTCAAGCGCATTTTCGTCAAGACCGCCCATATCGCTCTCGTCAATAAGCTCGCTCGGCGCTTTGCCTGTTTCGAGCATTTTGGAGAGAGTCTTTTTGGCAAGATTCATCTTGATTTTGCCCTCGTCAAGCAGCTTGATTAAGGCATTGAGATTTTCTGCGCTTACCTTGATGTCAAATTCCTCTTTTGCGCTGTCGTTGTCAAGAATAGAGAATATCTGACCGATAATGAAGTTAGCCGCAGTTCTCGGCGTTTTTGTGCCGTCAATAGCCTTGTCGAAGAACTTGGCAACCTTGTGGTACTTTACGATAAGCCTTGCGTCATTCTCGGGGATTTCAAGTTTGTTTATATATCTCTCAAGCTTCTGGTCGGGAAGCTCGGGCAGGGTTGCTCTTATCTGCTCAACCTTTTCGGCGGGAACATTTATTGTAACAAGGTCAGGGTCGCGGAAGTAGCGGTAGTCGTTTGCGTCCTCTTTTCCTCTCATTGAGGAGGTTGTGTCGCTCACCTCGTCATAGCGAAGAGTCTGCTGTTCAACCTTGCCGCCGCTTTCAATCAAGTCAACCTGACGTGAAAACTCATATTCCATCGCCTTAGCCATATATGTGATTGAGTTCATATTCTTGATTTCGGTTCTTGTGCCGTATTCCTCACTGCCGACTGGTCGCACGGAAATGTTTACGTCACATCTCATTGAGCCTTCCTGCATCTTGCAGTCGGAAACACCGATATACTTCATTATAAGCTGAAGCTTCTCAACATATTCCTTGGCTTCCTCAACTGAGCGAATATCAGGCTCGCTTACTATTTCAATAAGCGGAACGCCGCCGCGGTTATAGTCAACATATGTGTCGCCGTGACTGTGAATGAGCTTTCCTGCGTCCTCCTCAATGTGAATACGGGTCAGGCGGATTTTTCTGCCGTTGCTCAGCTGAACATAGCCGTTTAAGCACAGCGGCTTGTCGTACTGCGAAATCTGATAAGCCTTAGGCAAATCGGGATAGCAGTAGTTTTTTCTGTCCATCTTTGCAATCTCGGGTATCTCGCAGTTCGTGGCAAGTCCTGCCTTGATTGCAAAGTTTACAACCTCTTCGTTAAGCTTCGGAAGAGTACCCGGCAGACCGATGCAGATAGGACAGCAGTGTGTGTTGGGGTCGCCGCCGAACTTTGTTGTGCAGCCGCAGAAAATCTTTGTGTTGGTTGCAAGCTCAACGTGTGTTTCAAGTCCGGCTACCATCTCGTATTTCATAGCAATACCCCCGTTTCAGTCGATTTGAATATATCTGTTCCAACGCACTGCTCATACTGATAAGCGGCATTGAGAATTGTGTCCTCGCAGAAGCTGTTGCCGATAAGCTGCATACCAATCGGCATTCCCTTTGCGTTGAAGCCGCAGGGGAGAGATACCGCAGGAAGTCCGGCGATATTAACAGGTACGGTGCAGATGTCGGTAAGGTATGTTTCTATCGGGTCGCTTACCGCCTTGCCGCACTCAAAGGCAGTCATAGGAACGGTAGGAGCAAGCATAACATCGCACTCCTTAAAGGCTTCCTTGAAAGCCTTAACGATTGAACCTCTGAGGTTCTGAGCCTTTTTGTAGTAAGCGTCATAATAGCCTGCGCTTAAAACATATGTGCCGAGAAGTATTCTTCTCTGAACCTCCTTGCCGAAGCCCTCGCTTCTCGTTTTGCATATCATATCGTTTACATCGTTATATTTCGGAGTTTTGTAGCCGTAGCGGATGCCGTCATATCTGCCGAGGTTTGAAGAAGCCTCGGCGCAGGCGATAATATAGTAAACAGGCAGAGCGTACTTGAGTGACGGAAAATCAAAGTAAACAATTTCCGCTCCAAGGCTCTCATACACCTTAGCGGCGTTTAAGATAGCCTCCTTGACATCATCTCTGATGCCCTCAAGATATTCCCTCGCAATGCCGATTTTCATACCCTTGATTGAATTTTTCAGAGTATCGGCAGCCGCACGCTTCTTGCCCTGTGAGGTAGAATCCATTTTATCATAGAAAGAGATAGCGTCAAACACTGTCGCCGCGTCCTCAACGCTTGTTGTAATCGGTCCTATCTGGTCAAGGCTTGACGCATATGCGATAAGACCGTAACGTGAAACAGAGCCGTAGCTCGGCTTTAAGCCAACTATGCCGCAGAAGCTCGCAGGCTGGCGGATAGAGCCGCCTGTGTCAGAGCCTAAGCCGTAGGCTGCAATATTTCCGCCGACAGCAGATGCAACGCCGCCTGAGCTGCCGCCTGCAACGTGGTTTGTGTTGTGCGGATTTTTTGCTCCGCCGAAGCAGGAGGTTTCGCAGGAAGAGCCCATTGCGAATTCGTCCATATTGGTTTTGCCGAGAAGCACGGCGTTCTGATTTTTTAGATGCTCCCACACTGTTGCGTCATAAATCGGCTTGTAGCCCTTAAGAATTTTTGAACAGCAGGTGGTTTCAATTCCCTTTGTTGAAATATTGTCCTTAAGGGTCATCGGAATACCCTCAAGCGGTGCAAGCTCCTCGCCCTTTGCGATTTTTTCGTCAACCCTTTTCGCTGTTTCAAGAGCAGTTTCGGGTGTGACGGTCACATATGCGTTAAGCTCGCCGTTTGTTTTATCTATTTCAGAGAGATATTGCTCGGTAAGCTCAGTGCAGGATATTTCACGCTCCTTGAGCATTGAGCTGATTTTACTGATTTTTCCCTGAATTTGGCTCATATTTTTTCAGTCCTTTCAAGTGGCTCAAGCTAAGCCGTGATTAAAGCACTCTCTTTTTAACAAGAAAATGGTCATTTTCGCTGTCGTTAGCGTTTTTGAGTATTTCATCAACGGCAAGCGACGGTACAACCTCGTCTTTTCTGAGTACATTTGAAAGGTTGTTGATATTGTCAAACGACTCGCCGTCCTCGGCTGCGTTGTTTATTGTGTTTGCAAACTCAATAATCTCTGCCATATCCTTTGTCAGAGCGTCAAGCTCCTCCTCGGGAACGGATAGCTTGGCAAGATTTGCAATCTGCAATATATCCTCGTGTGTTACCATCAGCTGACACCTCTTTATTTATCTTAATTTAATGTGCACCTCACGAAGCTGCTGCTCGGATACCTCGTTCGGAGCGCCGAGAAGCACGTCCTGAGCGTTGCTGTTCATCGGGAATGCGATAACCTCGCGGATATTCTCCTCACCCCTGAGCAGCATAAGCATTCTGTCAACACCGGGTGCCATACCTGCGTGCGGCGGTGCGCCGTACTGGAATGCGTTGTAAAGGGAAGAGAACTTGTTTTTAAGATCCTCCTCGCTGTAGCCTGCAATCTCAAATGCCTTAATCATAATGTCAAGGTCGTGGTTTCTTACAGCGCCCGAGGAAAGCTCAACACCGTCGCAGACTATATCGTACTGATAAGCGAGAATGTCACACGGATCCATATTCTGCAATGCTTCCATACCGCCCTGCGGCATAGAGAACGGGTTGTGAGTGAAGATTATTGCACCCGACTCCTCATCGTGCTCGTACATCGGGAAATCAACGATAAAGCAAAGCTCAAAGCGGCTCTTGTCGATTAAATCAAGGCGGTTTGCAACCTCTGTTCTTATCTGACCTGCAAGCTTCGGAGCTTCCTCGGCTGAATCGGCGATAAAGTAAATAACATCGCCTGCCTTTGAGCCGTTAATCTCAATGAGCTTCTCACGGTCGCCCTCCTTGAGGAACTTGTCGATAGGACCGTCAAAGGTCATATCCTCTCTAACCTTTACATAGCCAAGACCCTTCATACCGATTGACAGAGCAAACTCCTCCATCTTCTTGAACCAGGTCTTTGACTGCTTTGCGGCGTCGGGAACATTTATTGAACGAACCGTCTTTTTAAGGAACGGCTTGAAGTCTGTTTCAGCGAACATATCGCTTATATCCTTGATGACAAGCGGATTTCTCAAATCAGGTTTATCCGTACCGTAGGTAATCATAGCCTCTTTATACGGTATTCTCTTAAACGGCGGCTTTGAAACCTCCTTGTCGCTGAACTTTGTAAAGGTTTCATAAAGCACCTGCTCGGCTACGTCAAAAACGTCCTCCTGAGTTGCGAAAGCCATTTCAAAGTCGAGCTGATAGAACTCGCCGGGTGAACGGTCTGCTCTTGCGTCCTCGTCACGGAAGCACGGTGCAATCTGGAAATACTTGTCAAAGCCTGAAACCATCAAAAGCTGCTTGAAAATCTGCGGAGCCTGCGGCAGAGCATAGAACTTGCCCTTGTGCTTTCTGCTCGGAATAAGATAATCTCTTGCGCCCTCGGGCGAGCTTGCCGAGAGAATAGGAGTGTTTATCTCGTTGAAGCCAAGCTCTGTCATCTTTGAGCGCAGGAAAGAAACAACCTGACTGCGGAACAGAATATTATCGTGAACCTTTGGATTTCTCAAATCAAGAAAACGGTATTTAAGTCTTATGTCCTCTTTTGTGTCGGTTGAATTGAGAACCTCAAACGGAAGATTATTCTTGCACTTGCCGATAACCTTTAATTCCTCGGTTACAATCTCAACAGTACCTGTTGCAATCTTCGGGTTGATTGTTTCGTCATCTCTTTTAACAACCTTGCCGCTTACCGTAACGGTACATTCCTTGTTGACTTCCTTTAAAAGCTCGTCATCGTGAACAACAACCTGAACAACGCCGTACTGGTCGCGTATGTCAATGAACATAACGCCGCCGTGGTCACGGATTGTTTCAACCCAGCCCGAAACTCTGACTGATTTTCCAATGTCGCTTTCTCTCAAATCACCGCAAAGATGAGTGCGGTAAACGTTTTCCTTCATCATAATATAATGTTCCTTTCGGGTATAGATTTCGATACAAGCGGCATTTAGCCGCATTATTAGCTTATTATAGCATTAATTCGCATTGCTTTCAATATTTTTCCACGGAAAAATTGCATCATAGCTTAATTTTATCATTAAATACTTTTAATATAATTCGGAATGCGGAATTAAAGAATACCCGAAACGAGGTTGTAGGGAACTTGCTTGCCTGTTCCGGTTCGAGACGCATAATGTTATACTCTATTTTGATTTTGTAGAGCATTGCAGTAAATACGCCTATCCC
>DKZT01000067.1:35096-35567 GCA_002493755.1 Ruminococcaceae bacterium UBA7067 | reverse complement strand
ACTCCAAACTCAAAACTCCAAACTTCTATTTCCTCGCTTTTTGTCGTTTTACTCTTTTTTTATTCGTTCTTATGTGGTATACTATACTAAATATAAAAAGACAGGGTGGTTCGTGATGGAGAAAATACCGATGGAAATACTTGATTTAAGAATAGAAAAGACAATGAAAAATCTTCGGAAGAATAATATGGAGGCATACTGCTGTGAAAATGCCGCAGAGGCACAGGAGCTTTTCAAAAAGCTTGTAAAGCCGGGCGATACAATTACACACGGCGGCTCTGAAACCTTAAAGCAGATAGGCATTCCCGAGTTATTAAGAAGCGGCGAATACAATTATCTCGACAGGGATAAGCCGGGCTTAAGCAGACCTGAAATAGAGGAGATTTACCGTAAGTCATACTTTGCCGACGTTTACCTCACAAGCTCAAACGCAGTTACAGAAAACGGCGAGCTTTACAATGTTGACGGCAA
>DKZT01000067.1:34376-34819 GCA_002493755.1 Ruminococcaceae bacterium UBA7067 | reverse complement strand
CGAGCTTTACAATGTTGACGGCAACTCAAACAGAATTTCCGCGATTCTTTACGGCCCGAAGTCTGTTATCGTTTTTGTCGGCTATAATAAGCTTGTAAGAAATATTGACGAAGCAATTACAAGGGTAAAAACTCTTGCGGCTCCTGCAAATACAGTAAGACTTTCCTGTGATACTCCCTGCAGTAAAACGGGAGAGTGTGTTTCGCTGTCAAAGGCTAATCCGTCAATGTGCGACGGCTGTGCCGGTGACGGCAGAATTTGCTGTAATTATGCCGTTTCGGCTCAGCAAAGGCATAAAAACAGAATTAAAGTAATAATTGTAAAGGAACAGCTCGGATATTAATATGTACCGGGAAACCCGAAAATGATTCGGCTTTCCCAATGAATCAGAAGTTCTGATTCTGTCTGTTATTTCTGAAGTTGTTGTTATTGCGGTTGTTGTT
>DKZT01000067.1:31309-34068 GCA_002493755.1 Ruminococcaceae bacterium UBA7067 | reverse complement strand
TTGTTGTTCTGATTATTGTTGCGGTTTTGATTGTTGTTCTGATTATTGTTGCGGTTTTGATTGTTGTTCTGATTGTTATTCTGATTGTTATTCTGGTTGCTACGGTTATTGTTATTATTATTGTTGTTCTGGAAAATGTTGTTATTGTTCTGGTTGAATCTGTTGTTCATTTTTTCACCTCCCGACTGATTCTATTGTTAGCAAATAAATTTCGTTTATGCTTGGAGATACTATGAATATAAGCTTACCGCAGGATTTTAAAACCGATATGATAAACTTGCTCGGCGATGATGCGCAGGTGCTTTTTGATGAATACAAAAAGCCGCCGTATAAAGGACTAAGAGTTAACACTTTAAAGTGCAGTGCCGAGAAGCTTGAAGCAATTTTTGCAGGGAAAATTCAAAAAAATCCCTTTGCCGAAAGCGGTTATTATCTTGATAATGCCGTACAGGGCATCGGCACAACGCCGCTTCACCACGCAGGAGCATTTTATGTGCAGGAGCCGTCGGCAATGAGCGCAGTCACTCTGCTGGACGTAAAGGAAAACGATAAGGTTTTAGACTTGTGCGCCGCACCCGGCGGAAAGTCAACGCAGATTGCCGCTGCACTTAACGGAACAGGACTACTGTGGAGCAACGAAATAATTAAATCAAGAGCAAATATTCTTTTATCGAATATTGAACGGTGCGGTGTTAAAAACGCAGTTGTATCAAGTGAAACACCAAAGCGGCTGTGCGACGCTCTCGCAGGTTATTTTGACAAGGTGCTTGTTGACGCGCCCTGCTCGGGCGAGGGAATGTTCCGCAAGGACAATGACGCAATAAACGAGTGGAGCAGAAGCAATGTTATGCTCTGCAAGGCAAGACAGCTTGAAATTCTTGACTGTGCCGCAAAAGCCTTGAAGCAGGGCGGCGAGCTTGTTTATTCTACCTGCACCTTTTCGTATGAAGAAAACGAGGAGGTCACAGCAGAATTTCTGCAAGGTCACCCCGACTTTATCACTGTTGAAAGTGATGAAAGCTTCGGCAGAAAAACGGATAATAACGGTGTGCGTATTTTCCCGATGGACGGCGGCGAGGGGCATTATGCGGTTAAGCTTAAGAGAATCGGCGATAATCCGTATCATACGCCAGATTTCGACTTTTCAAGGCTTAACACCCGTGAGTACAAAGCCGTTGAAAAGGACATTCTCGCTTTGTATGAAAGCATAATAAAACAGCCGCAGTCCTGCCGATTTATGCTTCAAAGGGATAATATTCTCATTCTGCCGAATACTCTGCCGAGCTTTGGCGGACTTAACATTCTGCGTGCAGGCGTTCTGTTTGCACAGATAAAGAAAAACCGCCTTGAACCGCACCACAGCTTTTTTATGTCGCTCTCACCCGATGAGGTGCGGCAATGCGCCGATTATCCGAATGACAGCGGCGAGATTAAAGCATTTCTTCACGGAGAGGAAATTGACGCTGATGACAGCTTAAAGGGCTACTGCCTTGTTTCGGTTGAGGGAGTAAGCACAGGCTTTGCAAAGGCTGCAAACGGTCGGCTTAAAAATAAATACCCTAAAGGGTTGAGGAATAATTAGAGTTTGGAGTTTTCAGTTTTGAGTAATTTATAAAATCTCTGAACTCTGAACTCAAAACTCTGAACTCAAAGCTCAAAACTCACAAAAGGTGCTAAAATGGAAAAGCTTTCAAATATTTCAAATATAAAATCAATACTTTCACGTCACGGCTTCACGTTTTCAAAGTCGCTCGGGCAGAACTTTCTGATAAATCCCTCGGTCTGTCCGAGAATGGCGGCGGAATGCGGCGCAGGAGCAGGCGTAGGGGTTATAGAGATAGGTCCGGGTATCGGTGTGCTGACCTGTGAGCTTGCACGTCTTGCCGATAAGGTAGTGTCGGTTGAGCTTGACAAAAGGCTGATACCTGTGCTTGACGAAACGCTCGCCGAATTTGATAACGTAAAGATAATTAACGATGATGCTCTTAAGGTTGATTTTCATAAGCTGATTGAGGATGAATTTAAGGGAATGTCGGTGTGTATATGCGCTAATCTGCCGTATTACATCACCTCGCCCGTTATTATGCGCCTGCTTGAATTAAAGCTTCCGATACAGGCGATAACCGTTATGGTGCAGAAAGAAGCGGCTCAGCGCATCTGCGCCGAAGTCGGAACGCGGCAATCATCGGCGCTTACGGTTGCCGTAAATTATTATGCAAAGGCGCAGCTGCTTTTTAATGTGTCCTCAGGCAGCTTTATGCCTGCGCCTAAGGTTGACTCGGCTGTAATCAGGCTGAATATAAATAAAACTCCGCCGGTTTATGTAACCGATGAGGAATTACTGTTTAAAATTATTAAAGCCGCGTTCGGGCAAAGAAGAAAAACGCTTTCAAATTCGCTCGGCGCAGGTCTTAATATTGAAAAAACCAAGCTGAATGCTATGCTCGAATCAAGCGGTATACCTGCAAATTACCGTGCAGAGCAGCTAACCTTACAGAATTTTGCAAGCTTGTGCAACGAAATGACAGGAGAGGGTTAAATGAAAAACATAAAAAAATACAGTATAGTAATTTGTGTAATAGCAGCTGTAATTGCTCTTCTTGTTTCATTTTCATCGTACCTTTTTGCAACCCTTGATATAAGAACGCTGCTGGCGCAGGCGTCGTGTGTGTTCGCCCTGCTCGGCATTGTAATAGGCTTGCTTACGTTTGATGAAAAGGATTAGCGTGGCGAAGGCACCGCAATGAAGAAATGAAGAA
>DKZT01000067.1:0-30977 GCA_002493755.1 Ruminococcaceae bacterium UBA7067 | reverse complement strand
AAGCGGCTCTTTCAAATGGAAAATTATCGTTGTAACCCAAAACGAGGTCTTGGCTCCCATTGAGGGGAGCTGTCAGCGTAGCTGACTGAGGGGTGTGTTCGCTCTGCTGAAACTATACAAGACATTCATCGGTTCGAGCGCATCCTTCCACCGCAAGCGGTCCCACTCCCTTGAAAGGGAGGCAATACTCGTTTTACATTATTTACTTTTTTTACCGGGAGTGTGAAAAAATGCTGCTGTATGATATTTCCCGTGATGCGTTAAAGTCACGGGTATATGACGGTGACCCAAAGCCGCAGACAAGCTGGCTTTCAAAAATTGAATACGGCGGTGAATATAACCTGTCGTCCGTTGCGATGTGTACCCATACGGGAACGCATATTGACGCACCCTACCACTATCTTGATGACGGAAAAAAGATAGGCGAGCTTAACCTTTCCCGCTTTTACGGAGCGTGTACCGTGGTAACAATAAGCGGAATAATAACAGGCGAGGATATGGACGATATTTTGCCGCACTGCCGTAAAAAGCTGCTGATAAGGGGAGAGGGAGAAGCCTTTTTAACGCCAAGCGCAGTCTTTGTGTTGGGTGATTACGGTGTAAATCTTGTCGGTACAGACGGACTTTCAGTGGCGCAGGCTGACGAGGATTTTGAAATTCACCGTGAGCTGTTTTTAAACGACATTCTTATTTTAGAGGGTCTTGATTTAAGCGGAGTTGAGGACGGCGATTACATTCTCGCTGCCTTTCCGTTAAAGCTGTCGGCTCTCGAAGCGTCGCCTGTCAGGGCTGTGCTTATGGCGCAGGAAAAAGGAATCTGAGGAGGACTGAAATGAAGAGGAAAATTATTTCTGTTTTACTTTTGCTGCTGATTGCTATGCCGATTTTAACATTTTACGGCTGCGGCGAAAAGACTTTTGAATATGAAAGTATGCTAAAGCTTGATAAACAGTTCAAGGGTGTTCGCACAATCACCCTGAACTCGGGCACGGCGCTTATCACAAATTCCGACACAAGGGCGAAATTCAACGAAATCATAAGCGAATACTGCCCCTCTGTGCTTCAGCGCGAGGAGGTTGAGGATAACGGTAGCCTGAAATATATCTTTACTCTCACATTTGAATCAAAGTCTGATTACCTGTCAAAGCTTTCCGTAATTACCGACAGGCAGGTGCAGGCAACCCTTGTTCACCCGAACAGCGAGCTTGCCAAAGGCTGGCATTTTGTTGAGGATTTTAAAACAGACGATATATTCAGCTGGCTGAAAAACGGCATTGATGAAAAGAAATACAACGATTTGCAATTTGATTTAAGCTGTGTATCAAATGTTATAAATATGGACGGCGATATACAAAGCTGTAAGGGCGATAATACAGAGGTCAACGCTGTAAAGGGTTACGCTGTTACGGGACTTTTTATTGAAACAACGAACAATAAAAAAGACAATTACGACCGCAAATTTACCCTTTCTGTACCTCAGAAAACATATGAGGAAATGGGCGATAAGCTTATTTCCGTTATGAAAAAAAGAACTCTCGACAGTGCGGCTTACAGCGGCTGGACTCAGCAGGGCAACAATCAGGAATATCAGATTGTGTATAACGGACTTTCACTTTCAGAGCTTCAGAAAGCAACGGCTCTTTTCCTCGACTGCGACACCGTGTCGCTCTATTACGGCGACCAGAATAACAGCAGTACTCCTTTAGCGGAGCAGCTTGTGTTTGAGGAAAATATAAACACGCTTTCTTTTGTGCCGAAGGAGGATTCTAAGGTTGATTTAAGCTATAAATATTCTCTTCCGCTTAAGACAACTCACGGCGAGGGCGTGCAGCTAAGGGACGGCGTATGGACAAAAGCCGGCGAGTGGATAGACGGCATTTATTCTCTCAAATCCGACGACAGTGTTTATGATATAAGAATACCCGACGGTATTCAGTATGAAATTAAGGGCATAAACGTAACCCTTGAAAGCTACGATGATGACAACTTCACACGCTGCCTTGATTTTGTATACAGCGCAGTCAACGGACAGGAGGGCAGGGATTACGCCTATGACTTCCTCAATAAAAAGGGTGTTTCCGTAACAAGAATGAAATCAGATGACGGCGTAATCTGCCGCATAACCTCAAAGGGCACAGCAAAAAAGATTTCCGAGGAGATGAACAAGCTGTTCGGCGGCGGAAATTCACTTTCATATTCGCAGTATACAGACAGTATGAGCGTTGTCACAAATGTTGCTTTCACCGATGAAATCAATATTTCATATATGCTCACCGGCAAGAATAAGGACGTGCCGCTTGTTTATACCCTTTACACCAAGGGTAACGAAAGTGTATCCGGCTTTTCGGGCGTAACCTCAGACGGCTCGGGAGATATTTCTTCTCTTGATATTGACAAGGAAAACGGATATGTATTGCATCTTAAGGGCGGAGAAACCACAGTAAAATACACGGCTACACTGCCTTATCCGCAGGGTGTTGTAATATACTGCGTATGCGCGTTCTTTATGGTTATGCTTACCGCTCTGCTGATTTTTGTGTTCAATAAGCGGTCAAAAATGCTTGAGAAAAAGCACGCCGAGCTTATGCAGAAGCAGAACGAAGCAGAAAGAGCAAAAGAAGCTAAAAAAGATACCTCGCAGCCGCAAAAGCAGCTGCCTGAGGAGCATTACGATGACAGATTCAATTTTTAACAGGGTGATATAAGGGTGATATAAATGTATAAATGTGTAGTATTTGATTTGGACGGAACACTCGTAAATTCGCTTTACGATTTAGCCGACAGCGTTAATAAGGCGCTTGAAATGAACGGCTTGCCCGTGCATCCGTATGATGCGTACAAATACTTTGTCGGTAACGGCAGAGCAAAGCTCATAGAGCGCGCTATGGGTGACGCGGCAAAGGACGAGGAGCTTAAAGCTAAGGTGACAAAGGACTATGACGATGATTATATAATCCATTGCCTTGATAAAACAAAGCCGTATGACGGTGTAGTCGATATGCTCAGGTCGCTTAAGCAAAACGGAGTTAAAATAAATGTTCTTTCAAACAAGCCCGACGAGTTTGTGAAAAATATGCTTGATAAGCTTTTTGACGGAATCGAATTTGATATAGCGTGGGGCAAAAAAGCGCAATACCCGACAAAGCCCGACCCATCGTCTGTTTTAGCACTTTTAGATGAATTGTCTGTTGATAAGAATGACTGCCTTTATGTGGGCGACAGCAATGTTGACGTGATAACGGCGAGGAATGCAGGACTTGATTTCTGCGGCGTGCTCTGGGGTTTCAGAACAAAGGAGGAGCTTGAGGGCGAGGGCGCAGAAATAACCGTATCAAGCTCTGCTGAGCTTTACAGGGTGATAATTAATGGGTGAGCCGAATAAGATAAATTATCAGCGTGAGATGGATAAGCTGATTGAAAAAAATAAAAGCCTCGGTTTAGTGCCGAGGCTTCTGCTTCACAGCTGCTGTGCGCCGTGCAGCAGCTATGTTATTGAGTATTTATCCGACTATTTTGAAATCACTGTGTTTTATTATAATCCTAATCTGTACCCTGATAACGAGTACGAAATCCGCAGTGCCGAGCAGAAGCGGTTTATAGGTGAGTTCAAAGCCAAAAATCCTTTAAGCTATATTGACGTTCCGTTTGCGCCCGATGAATTTTACGGCAGGGTAAAGGGACTTGAAAAAGAAAAAGAGGGCGGCAAACGCTGTGAAAAATGCTTTGAGCTTCGCCTTGGAAAAACAGCGGCTCTTGCCAAAGAGAAAGGCTTTGACTATTTCGCAACAACCCTCACGATAAGTCCGCTGAAAAACGCCGCGCTTATTAATGAAATCGGCAACAGACTTGAAAAGGAGTACGGAGTAAAATACCTTGCCTCTGATTTTAAAAAGAAAAACGGCTTCAAGCGCTCAACCGAGCTGTCAAGACAGTACAATTTATACCGTCAGGACTACTGCGGCTGTGTTTTTTCAAAGCAGAAAAGAACGGAAAAATGTGGTGAGTGTGCCGAATAAATATCGGAAAAATGTGTATATCGCACCGCTAATGTATCGGAAAAACGTGAAATCACTTATTGAATCACACGGAATTCGGTGATATACTATTAATATAGAATTTTATCGGAGGTGCGCTATGGAACGGCTTACAAGAAAAATTGATAAATTTCTGTTGGATTGGAAAAATACCGATAACAGACTTCCTCTTATAGTAAAAGGCGCTCGTCAGGTCGGCAAGACTGAAGCTATCAGACATTTTGCCAAACACAAATATAAATCCGTTGTAGAAATAAATTTTGTGCTTCAAAAACAATATAAAAGTATCTTTGACAATGGCTTTGAGGTTGATACAATACTGAAAAACATTTCCCTTATGAATCCCGACCTTGAATTTCCCGCCGGTGAAACCCTGTTTTTCTTTGACGAAATTCAGGATTGCATTAATTGCGCCACAAGTCTGAAGGCTTTTAAGCAGGACGGCAGATTTGATGTTATTTGCTCGGGTTCGCTTATGGGAATAAATTATAATGAGATTGAATCAAACAGTGTCGGATACAAAGAGGATTACGAAATGTATTCACTTGATTTTGAAGAGTTTCTCTGGGCAAAAGGATATAAGGAAGCGCAGATAGAAGACCTGTATCAAAAAATGCTTTCAATCACACCTCTCTCCGAGGTTGAATACAAGGTTATGCTTGAAAGTTTCAGAGAATATATGGTGCTCGGCGGTATGCCTGCGGTAGTATATACTTTTGTAACTCAGAATAATTACAGCGGAACATTGAAGCTTCAGAAGCAGCTGTTGCTTGACTATGAGGAAGATATAACAAAGTATGCCGGTGGTCTTGATAAAGGGAAAATTCTTGAGGTATTCAGAAAAATACCTGTTTTTCTCGGCAAGGACAATAAGAAATTTCAGATTTCAAAGATTCGCAAAGGAGCGAGAAGCCGTGATTTTGTCGGCACGGTAGAATGGCTTAATAATGCAGGTATTATAAATGTCTGCTATTGTATGTCATTTCCCGAGCTGCCGCTTAAAGGTAATTATAATCCCGATAGCTACAAGCTGTATTTCAGAGATACAGGTCTTTTGATTGGCTCTCTTGATGAGGAGGCTCAGGAGGATTTAAGGTTTAATAAGAACTTTAACACCTACAAGGGCGCAATTTATGAAAACATAGTTGCCGATATGCTGGTAAAGCAGGGGTATCAGCTGTATTTTTATAAAAACGAAAAAGGAACGCTTGAAATGGACTTTTTCGTAAGAGATGCAAACACTCTTGTTCCCGTTGAGGTAAAGGCAAATGATGCGTCAACGCCTTCGCTTAAAGCACTTATAAAGAAAGACAGCTATTCCGACATAAAATACGGAATTAAGCTGGCAAACAAAAATATCGGCTTTAACGGCGAGTTTTATACTTTTCCGTACTTTCTAGGTTTTTTACTGAAACGCTTTCTCAGGGAGCGAAAACAGTATGCGGAGTAGCCGCATAAAACCCCTGCTTCAATTTGCAGACCGCATTTTGAAGCAGGGGTGAATTTTTATGTGTTCAATTCGATTAAAGCTCGCAGGCGCAGCCTTCCTCGTGGTCGCATTCCTCAATTTTGCCGACTATCGGCTCAGGGTCAACACCGAGCTTTCTGTAATAATCAGACAGAGCAGCCTTTATAGCCTGCTCTGCAAGCACGCTGCAATGAACCTTAACCGGCGGCAAACCGTCAAGCGCTTCCATAACCGCTTTGTTGGTAAGCTTTAACGCCTCCTCAATGCTCTTGCCCTTGATAAGCTCGGTTGCCATTGAGCTTGTCGCAATAGCGGCGCCGCAGCCGAAGGTCTTGAACTTAACATCGGTAATGATGCCGCCGTTGACCTTTATATACATTTTCATAATATCGCCGCATTTTGAATTTCCAACCTCGCCGATACCGTCTGCGTTTTCAATTTCGCCGACGTTTCTCGGATTGGCAAAGTGATCCATAACCTTTTCGCTGTATGCCATAATCAAACAATCCCTTTCTTTTCATTTTCCTTTATATGCTCCCACAAAGGCGACATAGCACGAAGTCTGTCGATAATTGGGGGAATAGTTCTTGCAATATATTCTACGTCCTCTTTTGTCGTGTCGTCGCTGAACGAAAGCCTGAGTGAGCCGTGAGCAATCTCGTGCGGCAGACCGATAGAGAGAAGAACGTGGCTCGGGTCGAGCGAGCCTGAGGTGCAGGCTGAGCCTGATGAAGCACAAACGCCGTTTAAGTCGAGCATAAGCAGCAGCGATTCACCCTCAATGCCCTCAAAGCACATATTTACATTACCGGGCAAGCGGTGAACTCTGTCGCCGTTTACACGGGAACGCTCTATCTTTAATAAATCGTCAATCAGATAATCACGAAGCTCGGTAAGCCTTTTGTTTCGCTCTTCCATTGTCGATACGGCAAGCTTAAGTGCCGAGGCAAGACCCACTATACCGGCAACATTCTCTGTGCCTGCACGTCTGCCTCGCTCCTGTGCACCGCCGTCAATCAGAATATCGGGGCGGAGTCCCTTTCTTACATACAAAGCGCCGCAGCCCTTAGGACCGTGAAACTTGTGTCCCGTAAGCGACATCAGGTCAATATTCTGTTCCTTGACGTTTATATTAACATTTCCGACTGCCTGTACCGCGTCCGTGTGGAAAATAACACCGTGCTTTTTGCAGATAGCGCCGATTTCACTTATCGGCTGAATTGTGCCGATTTCGTTATTTGCATACATTATTGTAACAAGCGCTGTGTCCTCACGTATTGCCGCTTCAAGCTCCTCGGGGCGAACTATGCCGTTTTCGTGAACATCGAGCAGAGTTATTTCAAAGCCCTTTTTAGCCAGAGCGTCAAGCGAGTGCAGAACAGCGTGATGCTCAAACTTACTTGAAATAATGTGTTTCTTGCCTTTTTTAGCCATCGCCTCGGCAATTCCCTTAATCGCCCAGTTGTCGGCTTCACTGCCGCCGCTTGTGAAGAATATTTCGCTCGGCTGTGCGCCGAATACCTTTGCAATATCCTCTCTTGCAAGCTCAACAGCCTTTTTTGCCTGTGCGCCGACAGAATAAAGGCTTGACGGGTTGCCGTATACATCGGTAAGGTAAGGCATCATATCCTGCAAAACAGCGGGAGATAATTTTGTTGTCGCTGCATTGTCAGCGTAGATTCTTTTCTTATCCACTTTATATTGTCCTTTCCTATATTTATTTAAATTTCTCGGACTGAGCAACAGCCAGACGGTCACAGCGTTCGTTTTCGGGGTGTCCGGCGTGACCCTTGACCCAGACGACCTCCACGTTGTGATACTCGTAAAGCTCCAGAAGCTCTTTCCACAGCTCGGGATTCAGCGCAGGCTCTTTTTTATTGCGCATCCATCCGTTTGCCCGCCATTTTTTTGCCCAGCCAAGCTTTAATCCGTTGCACACATACTGCGAATCGGAATAAAGGGTGACGTTGCATCTCTCCTTAAGCAGCTTCAAAGCCTCAATGGCGGCGGTAAGCTCCATTCTGTTGTTAGTTGTTTCCCGTTCACCGCCGGATATTTCCTTTTCAACGGATTTATATTTTAATATAGCTCCCCAGCCGCCCGGACCGGGGTTGCCCGAACAGGCGCCGTCGGTAAAAATTAAAACATCCTTCAACAGAATTCCTCCAAATCCGAAATTATGTTCATTATAGCACAGTTTTTGGAAATTAACAATACCGACAATTTCGATAAGTAAATATATTTTGTGAACAAAAGCCGAATTATAAATACAAACAGTATTACTATACAAATAGTAGCTAAATCAAGCTTATATTTTATTCTGTAAGGCAAATATTAATAGTGAATTACGACAATGCGCCTGTTTTTCAAGCGGTTTTGAAGCTTGTCAATATAATCTGCAATGCTCGCAGCCTTGACATATCAATTCAAAAGTAATAGAATTAACACAAAGTATGTGTTCGGATTACTCTGGGTTTTTATTAACATTATTTCAGATTTTTTACGGAAAAGTGTATGGGGCACCGTTTGCGGCACTTGAAATCTTATGAATTTGTCCGTGAAATTCGATTTAAACAGGATAATTATTTTACGAAACAGACACAACTACATATATTTTAACGGAGGTTTATTTGTGGTATCAGAATTTAAGAACAAAAAGAGAGTATTGGATGAAGCGTTTTACGAAAAATCCGTAAAATCAAAAAACACATCGGGCGGCTATTACCAAAAGATAAAAAGCGGCCCCGGCGTTAATGCTAATGACGCTAAGATGTATAATTCAAAAGGCACAAAGAAAAGCACATCGGCTAAAAGCACTCAGCAGGGCACTAAGAGAACGAAAAAAACATATTCGCAGAACAGAAAAAATGTATCAAAAAGCAAACCCGCTTCGAGTGCAAAACCGTCGATTAAGATTGCCTTTTTAGGCGGACTTAATGAAATCGGCAAGAATATTACTATGTTTGAATGTAACGGCGATATGCTTCTGCTCGACTGCGGAATGGCATTTCCCGACGGTGAAATGCTCGGTGTTGACTTGGTTCTTCCCGATTTTTCATATGTTGAGGAAAACATTGATAAAATCAAGGGCATAGTCATTACTCACGGTCACGAGGATCACATAGGCGGTTTGCCGTTTCTCCTGAAAAAGGTCAGTCTGCCGATTTACGGCACGGCTCTTACAATAGGCCTGGTTGAAAACAAGCTTAAGGAGCATAATGTCCTCTACAAAACAAAGCTCAACGAGGTGAAAGCAGGCGATAAGGTTCAGCTGGGCTGTATGACCGCTGAATTTATCAGAGTTAACCACTCTATACCCGACGCTGTCGGCATTGCTATTCATTCGCCGGCAGGCACGATCGTTCACACAGGCGACTTTAAAATCGACTGCACTCCTACGGCAGGACAGATGATTGACCTTGCGCGTTTTGCTCAGCTTGGCAATGAGGGTGTTCTGGCTTTGCTTGCCGATTCAACCAACGCCGAACGTCCCGGCTACACTATGACCGAGAGAAGGGTCGGGGATTCGTTTGACAATCTGTTCAAGCGAGCCGAGGATCAGAGAATTATCATCGCTACCTTTGCTTCAAATATAAACAGGGTTCAGCAGATAATAAACTGCGCCGATAAATACGGCAGAAAGGTTGCCTTTTCGGGCAGAAGTATGATAAACTATATGACCGTTGCAATGGAGCTTGGTTATCTTGACGTTCCGGACGGAGTAATTATAGATATTGATTTGCTCAATAAATACCCGGCGGAAAAGATAGTTCTTGTTACAACGGGCAGTCAGGGCGAGCCTATGTCGGCTCTTTACAGAATGGCATATTCCGACCACAGAAAGGTTGAGGTAGGCCCCGGCGACTTCATTATTATTTCCGCAAACCCGATTCCCGGCAATGAAAAAACCGTAGGCGCCGTTGTTGACGAGCTGTTAAAGCGAGGCTGTCAGGTTATCCACGAGTCTATGTACGAGGTTCACGTTTCGGGTCACGCCTGCCAGGAGGAGCTTAAAATACTTCACGGCATTGTAAAGCCTAAGTATTTCATCCCTGTTCACGGCGAGCAGAAGCATCTGAGAAAGCACGCTGAGCTTGCATATCAGATGGGAATGGATCATAAAAATGTATTTATAGGCGATATAGGCAATGTTATAGAGCTTAATGAGGAATATATCAAACAGCTTGACTCTGTAAAAGCAGGCAAGGTGTTTGTTGACGGTCTTGGTGTCGGTGATGTCGGCAGCATTGTTCTGCGTGACCGTAAGCACTTAGGTCAGGACGGACTTATCGTTGTTGTAGCGTCACTTGATTCGTATGACGGACATATTATTTCCGGACCCGATATTGTTTCAAGAGGCTTTGTATATGTAAGAGAATCCGAAGTGCTTATAGACGAGATTAAAAAGACTGCAACTAATGTTTTAGAGGATTGCGCATACGACAATGTGCACGAATGGAATGTTATAAAGAATAAAATCAAAGAGGACGTATCACGTCTGATTTACAGCAAAACACGCCGTACACCGATGATACTTCCGATTATTATGGATGTCTGATCTTATCCCCGGAGGAGAAGCTTATGAAAAAAAGATTATGGACGCTTACACCGTTTTTTCTTATATTTTCTATCGCCATTTTTCTGATGGCGGCATTCTCCTATCGGTGGAACATTTACATATTCGCTATTGAAATGAGCATAGCGATTGTATCAATAATTGTTGTTTTTATAACGGGCAAGTATTTTCAAAGCTATATCAAGGCAGTTGTAAAAAGCTGTGCCAAGAGCATTAAAGGCGTTAATGTTACATATCTTGACAAATTCTCAATTCCTGTTGTCGTAGCAGGTGAAAAAGGCGACGTTGTGTGGTATAACAAGCGCTTTAAGGATAAAATATGCAGCGGCAGAGAGGCAGTGGGCGATTTTGTCGCTCAGTATACCTCGGGAATTACAATAGAGCGCCTTGTCGGTGCGGAGTCAAGCAATGTTTCTTACGGCGACCGCCGCTACACCGTGATAGCCAACGAAATATCAGACGGCGCAATTCTGTATTTTATTGATGATACAAACTACAAAAAAATTGCGCAGGAATATGCCGACAGCCGCCCGGTTGTCGCTATTCTGACCTTTGACAACAGAGAAGAATTTGAAAGAGATTACGATGACGAGCAGATCGCTCACGCCGTAGTTATAGTTGAAAATACGCTTCAGAAATGGGCGATGAAAAATCAGGCGTTGTATAAAAAAATCGCCGGCAGTAAATACCTTGTTCTTATGGAGGAGCGCAATTACCGCAATCTGCTTGAGGATAAGTTTTCCATACTTGAAGAGATAAAGTCTTTAAGCTTTCCGGGCGGCAAGGAGGCTACCGTTTCCATCGGCGTAGGCAGAGGCGGCAACAGCTTCCGTGATAATGAGCAGCAAGCCAGAAAAGCGCTTGAAATGGCGCTGGGCAGAGGCGGCGATCAGGCGGCGGTTAAAACAGGCGAATCCTACCGCTTTTTCGGCGGCAGCTCAAACGGCTATGCAAAGCTTGACAAGGTCAGGGCAAGGGTTATTGCAGGCACGCTTATCGACCATATCAAGGCTTGTGAAAATGTGCTGATAATGGGTCACGCCAACTCAGACCTTGACTGTATGGGCGCCGCAATAGGTCTTTGGAGCGCGATAACAAAAGCGCAGAAGAAGCCGGCGCATATTGTGGTAAATCAAAGGCAGTCTGTGGCGAAGCCGATTATTGACAGCATTAAAAATGCAGGTAACGGCAATATGTTTATGGAGCCGAACGAGGCTGTAATGTCGGCAAGCGATAAAACCCTGCTTATAATAGTTGACACACATTCCCCGACATTCCTTGAAAGTCAGGAGCTTTACAACAAATGCAAAAAGGTTGTTGTAATCGACCACCACAGAATGATGGTAAATCATATTGATAATTCGCTCGTATTTTTCCACGAGCCGTTTGCATCGTCTGCGTCCGAGATGGCAACCGAGCTTATTCAGTATATGGGCGAAAATGTGCTGACAAGATTAGAGGCAGAGGCGCTTTTAGCAGGAATTATGCTCGATACAAAGAACTTTGTGCTGAAAACGGGTGTCAGAACCTTTGAGGCGGCGGCTTACCTGCGTCAGTGCGGAGCCAATACGGTTGAGGTCAAGAGGCTTTTCTCAAACTCAATCGACTCATACAAAACAAAGTATCATATTATATCTCAGGCTGAAATATATAACAGCTGCGCCATCGCCTGCGCCGATGAATCAAACGGCGACGTCAGGGTAACTGCCGCACAGGCTGCCGACGAGCTTTTGAGCCTGCACGATGTTGTAGCGTCATTCGTTATTTTCCAGAATGCCGATTCCATCAGCATTTCGGCTCGTTCGCTCGGTGATCTGAATGTTCAGCTTATTATGGAGCAAATGGGCGGCGGCGGTCATATGACGATGGCAGGAGCGCAGTTCAAAAACACAAAAATCAGCGAGGTAAGAGAAAAGCTTGTCGATATAATCAGTAAAATAGATATAAAGAAAGAAAAAGCCAAAGATGAAGAAAATTAATATAAACGGTTTTGTGAAAGGAGAAAGTGATTAAAATGAAGGTAGTATTGTTACAGGATGTAAAGGGCAGCGGAAAAAAGGGTGAGCTTGTGAATGTATCCGACGGATACGCAAGAAACTTCCTTTTGCCTAAAAAGCTTGCAAAAGAGGCAAACGCACAGGCGCTCAACGAGGTGAAAAACGCCGAGAACGCGCGCCGCTACAAAATCGAAACAGACACGGCGGACGCTAATAAGTCCAAGGAAAAGCTTGAGGATAAAACCATTTCCATCACAGCCAAGGCAGGAAGCAACGGCAGACTTTTCGGCTCTGTTACTTCAAAGGAAATCAGCGCCGAGATTAAAAAGCAGTTCGGCATTGACGTTGATAAAAGAAAGATAACGGTTGACGGCGAGATTAAAGCCTTCGGCACCTACAACTGTGAGGTTAAGCTCTATCAGGGAATTGTAGCCAAAATCAAGGTTAAGGTATCGGAAGTATAATTAAGGAGTATTGCAATGGCGGAATTTACAGGCTCGTTAGACAGCTTTTCGCTTCCGTACAGCACAGAGGCGGAGCAGTCCGTTCTGGGCGCTGTGCTGCTTGACAACAGCTGTATGGATACCATAGCGGAAATCCTGCCGCAGCCGGATTATTTTTACATTGAAAATCACAGAATAATATACAGCATAATGCTTGAAAATTTTGCGGCAGGCAAGCGCTCGGACTATGTTACGGTGCTGAATGCCGTTAAGGTTCAGAGCGGCTTTGACGAAGCCTCTGCAAAGTCCTATCTTGTTCAGCTTGCGGATATTGTACCGTCTGTGTCAAATGTCGCCGCATACGCCGAGATTATAAAAGAGAAGTATGAGATTCGCTCTCTTATCTATGCCGCCCGTGAAATTCAGGAGGAATCCGCCTCGGGCGAGCTCAGCTCGGATAAGCTTCTCGACAGCGCCGAGCAGAAGATTTATGACATCAGAAACAGAAACGAGATTAAGGGACTTAAGAAGCTCAGTGCGGTTATCCTTGAAACTATGGATCGCCTTGATATGCTCAATTCTCCTGAAAGCGACCTTGCAAAGCCGATTTCAACGGGTATCGGCGATCTGGACAGAACGATTACGGGACTAAACCGCAGTGACCTTATTCTGCTTGCAGCCCGACCAGGTATGGGTAAAACGAGCTTTGCGCTCAATATTGCGAAGCACGCGGCAGTCAAGAGCAAGAAAAGGGTAGTCTTTTTCTCGCTTGAAATGTCAAGGGAACAGCTTGCCTCACGTTTACTCTCGTCAGAGGCTCTGATAAGCGGTACAACGCTCAGAACGGGTAAGCTTTCCGATGATGAGTGGGACAGGCTTATTCCTGCGTCCGATGTATTAGGCTCAACCGAAATGTATCTTGACGATACGCCGGGACTTACCGTTCCTGCTATGAAAGCGAAGCTCAGACGGCTTAAGGACGTTGACCTTGTTATTATCGACTACTTACAGCTTATGAGCGGCGCAAGAAGAACAGACAACCGTGTTCAGGAAATTTCCGAGATAACGCGAAATCTCAAAATTATGGCTAAGGAAATAAATGTGCCTGTAATAACGCTTTCTCAGCTTTCCCGTGAAAGCGAAAAAAGAGCCGACCACAGACCTCAGCTGTCCGATCTGCGTGACTCGGGTTCAATCGAGCAGGACGCCGACATTGTGCTTTTCCTCTACCGTGAGGGCTATTACGATAAAGCCGGTGACGATGAGGACGCAAAAAGCGACCAGAACAGTGGCGAATGTCTTGTAGCAAAAAACAGA
Organism: Ruminococcaceae bacterium UBA7067; assembly: GCA_002493755.1. Classification (GTDB taxonomy): domain Bacteria; phylum Bacillota; class Clostridia; order Oscillospirales; family Acutalibacteraceae; genus UBA7067. The sequence goes on along the minus strand of DKZT01000067.1, from coordinate 17,142 downwards.
CACGGCGAAACAGGCAGTATCAAGCTACACTGGCAGGGCGAGTTTATGCGCTTTACTTCTCCGGAGGTTCATCGTGAGGAATAAGATTCTAAACACAATCAGAAGATATAATATGCTTGGCGACAGCAGTAATATTGTTGTCGCCGTTTCAGGTGGAGCAGATTCAATGTGTCTGCTTCATTTTCTTTGCGGTGCAAAGGATGAGCTTAAAATAAACAGGATAATTGCCGCTCACGTCAACCACAATATCAGAGGGGAAGAGGCAAAGCGTGACGAGCTTTTTGTAAAAGACTTCTGCGATAAAAACAATATTCGGTTTGAGTTTCTTGACGTCGATATTCCCGAGATTGCTAAAATAAATAAAACGGGAACAGAGGAAACGGCAAGGAACATCAGGTACGATTACTTTACAAGCCTGTGCGAAAAATACAACGCTGTTGCGGCAACGGCTCACAATGCCAACGATAATGCCGAAACGGTAATATATAATTTGTCGCGCGGCAGCGCCCTTAAAGGACTGTGCGGAATACCGCCCAAAAGGGACTTTATAATCAGACCGCTTATTGAATGTTCAAGAGAGGAAATTGAAGACTACTGCCGAGAAAACAGGCTGTCATATGTAACAGACAGCACTAATTTAACTGATGATTACACACGCAACAAAATCCGCCACAGCGTTCTGCCTGTGTTAAAGGAGCTTAATTCTGCGTTTGAACACAGCATAACGCGCACCGTCCAAACACTGAAAAATGACGAAAGCTTCCTTTCAAGGCTGGCTGAGGAAGAGCTTGCAAGGGCAAAAACCGACGGCGGCTACTGTGTGAAAGCGCTTCAGCGGCTTGATATAGCGGTTTTATCACGTGCTGTAATAATTCTGCTTTCAAGAGATTTCGACATTCAGCCTGATTACGATACGGTGATGTCAATCTGCGGCGCTGTAAATTCATCGTCAAGAGTAAGAATAAAAAACGGTATCTGCGCCGACGCAAACAGCGGAATATTCAGGCTATATAAATTATCCGACAATCGGAATAAGGGCGGCAATGCCTGCGCCGCCGTTTTCGGCTGCGAAAAGGCTCAGCTTAACGGAGTAACGGTTGAGTTTTCTGTGCTTGATAAAAAAGAATTTGACAAAGCTGCAAAATTTAACAATTTGTTATTTAAAAACTCGGTTGACTATGATATAATAAACGCTGTTACGGTTATAAGAACTCGTAAAACAGGCGATATGTTCACTCCGAAAAACAGGAGATTTACAAAATCGCTGAAAAAGTTTTTGATTGATGAAAAGGTGCTTTCCGAAAAAAGAGATTCCCTGCTTTTGCTTGCTCAGGAAAATGAAGTCCTCTGGCTTGAGGGCTTTGGTTGCTCTCAGAGAGCAGGTGTAACCAAGAATACCGAGAGAGTGCTGACTGTTACTGTTAAACAGAACTCATCAGGGGAAAATAATTGACAGAGGTATAGAAATCTACCGTATATCGGTGTTTTATAGAACAATCATATTAATTAACAAAGAGGTGTAAAAATGGACAATAAGAAAAATACCAGAAACATAATTCTCGGTATCGGAATATGTATAGCGGTAATTTTGGCGGCTGTTTTTCTTTTTCAGATGAAGCCGAGTTATGCGTATAAATATTCCGACATAGTTAATCTTTTTGCCGAAAACAAGGTTGAGGAATATAAACTCGATTTAGGCAGCGGCAGTATGGAGATTAAACTGCGTCCGGGTGAAACAATCGAGCCTGCCGACCCAAAGACTGCGCCAAAGCCGCCAAAGGCAGAGTCGGAGGACAAGGGCATAGTAATTAAGTATACCTCGCCGAGCGCAAGCCTGATTTACGAGGATATCAAGGGGTATGTTCAGGATTACAACAAAGAGCATAAGGATAAGCCGATTGTATTTGACTACAAAAAATCGAGCGATAATTCCTGGCTGTTGAGCCTGCTTCCGACTGTGCTTATGATAGCCGTGATTGTTATTTTCTATATCTATATAATGAAGAGAATGTCAGGCGGTATGGGCGGCGACCCCACAAAACCGGGCAGCTTCGGAAAAACAAAAATCAAGAATATGAACGAGGAAAAGCACCGCGCAACCTTTGACGATGTTGCAGGAGCAGACGAGGAAAAGGAAGAGCTTGAGGAAATCGTTGAGTTCCTTAAGGAGCCCAAAAAGTTCAACGAGCTTGGAGCTAAAATTCCAAAGGGCGTGCTTCTTGTAGGTCCTCCGGGAACAGGTAAAACCCTGCTTGCAAGAGCAGTTGCAGGTGAAGCGGGAGTTCCGTTCTTCTCAATGTCAGGCTCAGACTTCGTTGAGATGTTTGTCGGCGTTGGTGCTTCGAGAGTAAGAGATTTGTTCGACCAGGCAAAGAAAAACTCACCGTGTATCATCTTCATAGACGAAATCGACGCAGTCGGCAGACAGAGAGGCACAGGTCTCGGCGGCGGACACGACGAAAGAGAGCAAACGCTCAATCAGCTCCTTGTTGAGATGGACGGCTTCGGCGTAAACGAGGGTATAATTATAATTGCGGCAACCAACAGACCCGACATTCTTGACCCGGCGCTTATGCGTCCCGGCAGATTTGACAGACAGGTTGTTGTAGGCTATCCCGATGTAAGGGGAAGAGAAGCGATTCTCAAGGTTCATTCGAGAAAGAAACCTCTTGCTCCCGATGTTAAGCTTTCGGTAATTGCAAAGTCAACAGCAGGCTTTACAGGCGCAGACCTTGAAAACCTCCTTAACGAGGCTGCTCTTTTAGCGGCACGCAAGGGCAGAAAAGCCATTACGATGGAGGAGATTGAGGAAGCGACAATCAAGGTTGTTGTAGGCGCAGAAAAGAAATCAAAGGTTATGAGCGACAAGGAAAAGCTCCTCACCGCCTACCACGAGGCAGGTCACGCCATCACTTTCTACGCCTGCGAAACTCAGGATCCTGTTCATCAGATTTCGATTGTGCCGAGAGGTATGGCTGGCGGCTACACAATGCCGCTCCCGAGCGAGGATAAGTCCTACCGTTCAAAGCAGGAAATGGAAGAGGACATTGTTGTTTGTCTGGGCGGACGTGTAGCGGAGGCTCTTGTGCTTGACGATATTTCAACAGGTGCGTCAAACGATATTGAAAAGGCAACCAAAACTGCCCGTGATATGGTTACAAGATACGGTATGAGCGAAAAGCTCGGACCTATCAACTACACCTCAGGCAGCAGCGAGGTATTCCTCGGCAGAGATATGGGTCACGGCAGAGATTTCTCCGAGCGTACTGCGGCGATTATAGACGACGAGGTGCTGAGCCTTGTTAAGAACGGCTATAATAAGGCAGAGCAAATCCTTAAACAGTATATGGATAAGCTGCACGAGGTAGCAAAATATCTTCTCAAGCACGAGAAGATGGACGGTGAAGCCTTTGAGCAGGTAATGGAGGGTACTTTTGTTGAAACGGAAGTGCCTGAAGCAGAGTAAATTTTATTAGTTTTGAGTTTTCAGTTTTCAGTTTTGAGTTCTTAATATAAACTTAAATTCTGCAACTCAAAACTCTCGACTCAAAACTCTAAACTAAATTATAGATTACTGCGGCGACTGTTTCGCCGCAGTAATTTTTTGGTTTTGTTGAAATTTATGTTGATTTTTTTTGACGTTTGTTATATACTGTTTATGCGATAGGGAACTATGAGTATATATTGTGGCAATAACGGCTTATACCCACAATTTGGTACAATATATAGTTGTGAAAAATAGACAAAAAATTTGTTAATGATTGTTTTTTTAGTTCATCTTTTTTGTCTGTTAATTTCTTCGCTCAGAGTTTACCTGTTCTTTACATTTCGACATAATCTCATAGAAGATTATATATTTTATTGTATTGGAGGAGGTCTGTTTTATGGAACAGAAAGTACAGTGGAGAGGCTTTAAAGGCAGACGCTGGCAGGAGGAAATTGACACAAGAGATTTTATCCAGAATAACTACACGGTTTATGACGGTGACGAATCTTTCTTAGAGGGTCCGACAGAGGCTACAGATATTCTTTGGGGCGAGCTTCAGAAGCTCCAGAAAGAGGAGAGAGCAAAGGGCGGCGTTCTTGATATGGACACCGACATTGTTTCAACCCTTACCTCACACGGTCCCGGATACATTAACGAGGAGTACAAGGATCTTGAAAAGGTTGTAGGCTTGCAGACAGATAAGCCGCTTAAGCGTGCATTTATGCCGTTCGGCGGTATCAAGATGGCTGAGGACGCTCTTAAGACTCACGGCTACACACCCAACCCGGAGCTTCACAAAATCTTTACTCAGTATCACAAGACACACAACCAGGGTGTATTTGACGCCTACACACCCGAAATCAAAAAGGCTCGTCACAACAAGATTATCACAGGTCTTCCGGATACCTACGGCAGAGGCAGAATCGTAGGCGACTACCGCCGTGTTGCTCTCTACGGTATCGACTATCTTATGCAGAAGAAGAAGGAAGACTTCAATGCCTGCGGTTCAGGCTCAATGAAGGGCGAGATTATCCGCTTAAGAGAGGAAATCACAGAGCAGTACAACGCTCTTGCCGAGATGAAGAAGATGGCTGAAATCTACGGCTATGACATTTCTCAGCCTGCCAACAATGCCCGTGAGGCTGCTCAGTGGCTCTACTTCGGCTATCTTGCCGCTATCAAAACTCAGAACGGCGCTGCAATGAGCGTTGGCAGAATCTCAACATTCCTTGATATCTATATTCAGCGTGACCTTGAAGAGGGAACACTCACTGAGAGCGAAGCTCAGGAAATCATCGACCATATGGTTATGAAGTTCAGAATGGTTAAATTCGCAAGAATCCCGTCATATAACGAGCTGTTCTCAGGCGACCCTGTTTGGGCTACTCTTGAGGTTGCAGGACTTGGCATTGACGGCCGTTCAATGGTTACAAAGAACGACTTCCGCTTCCTCCACACACTTGAGAATATGGGTCCTGCTCCCGAGCCGAACCTCACTGTTCTTTATTCCTCAAGACTTCCGAAGAACTTCAAGAATTACGCTTCATTGATTTCTATCAAGACAAGCTCTGTTCAGTATGAAAACGACGACGTTATGCGTCTTGTATGGGGCGACGATTACTCAATTTGCTGCTGCGTATCAGCTACACAGACAGGTAAGGAGATGCAGTTCTTCGGCGCTCGTGCAAACCTTGCAAAGTGCCTGCTTTACGCTATCAACGGCGGTGTTGACGAGGTAACAAAGGTACAGGTTGCTCCTAAGTACGCTCCTGTCACATCAGATTATCTCGACTATGACGAGGTTATCGACAAGTATGACGCTATGATGGACTGGCTTGCAGACATCTATGTAAACGCATTGAACCTTATCCACTATATGCACGATAAGTATTATTACGAGGCAGCCGAGATGGCTCTTATCGACACAAACGTAAGAAGAACCTTTGCGACAGGTATCGCAGGTTTCTCACATGTTGTTGACTCAATTTCGGCTATCAAGTATGCCAAGGTTAAGGTTATTCGTGACGAGAACGGCATTGCTGTTGATTATGATGTAGAGGGCGACTTCCCGCGCTACGGCAACGACGACGACAGAGCTGATGACATCGCAATCTGGCTGCTCAAGACCTTCCTTTCAAAGATCAAGAAGCACCACACCTACCGCCGTTCAGAGGCTACAACCTCTATCCTTACAATCACATCAAATGTTGTATACGGTAAGGCGACAGGCTCACTTCCTGACGGCAGAAAAGGCGGAGAGCCGCTTTCACCGGGTGCAAACCCAAGCTACGGCGCAGAGAAGAACGGCTTGCTTGCGTCACTCAACTCTGTTGCAAAGCTTCCGTATGAATATGCTCTTGACGGTATTTCAAATACACAGACAATCAATCCTGACGCACTCGGCCACACAGACGGCGAGCGTGTTAATAACCTCGTTCAGATTATGGACGGCTACTTCGACCAGGGCGCACACCACCTCAATGTCAATGTATTCGGCACAGAGAAGCTCATTGACTGTATGGAGCATCCTGAAAAGGAAGAGTACGCAAACTTCACAATCAGAGTATCAGGCTATGCTGTTAAGTTTATCGACCTTACACGTGAGCAGCAGCTTGACGTTATCGCAAGAACCTGCCACGGCGTAATCTGATTACCGTAATAATTACAACGCCTCTCCGCAGAATAATCGGGGAGGCGTTTTTATCAGGAGGCTTGAAATGGTAAAGGGTTATATTCATTCAACCGAAAGCTTCGGTTCTGTTGACGGACCGGGAGTGCGCTTCATTGTCTTTATGCAGGGCTGCAATATGCGCTGTAAATACTGCCATAACCCCGATACGTGGGATAAAAGCGGCGGCAAGGAAGTCACAGCCGACGAGATAATCAAGGCTGCTCTTCGTTATCGCTCATATTGGGGAAAAAATGGCGGAATAACAATAAGCGGCGGCGAGCCGCTTTTACAGCTTGAATTTGTAACGGAGCTTTGCAAAAAGTGTAAGGAGCAGGGTATAAGCACTGTTATTGACACAGCAGGCAAGCCGTTTACAAGGGAAGAGCCGTTTTTCTCACAATTCAATGAGCTGTTGAAATACACCGATTTGATAATGCTCGACTTAAAGCATATCGACAGCAGTGACCACAAGAAGCTCACAGGCTTTGACAATGATAATATACTCGACTTGGCGCAGTATCTTTCCGAAAAGAATGTGCCTGTGTGGATAAGACACGTTCTTGTGCCCGGAATAAATGACGATGACTTTTCACTCAACAAGCTTCACAGATTTATAAAAACGCTTAATAATGTTCAGCGCGTTGAAATTCTGCCTTATCACAATTTAGGCGAATTTAAATATGAGGAGCTTGGAATAAAATATCCTCTTGCAGGACTTCGTTCGCCGAGCAGGGAGAGCATTGCAAATGCTCAAAGACTGCTTCACATTACGGATTACAAGGGATTTATCACCGAATAATATGGAATTGATTATAGCTGTAATTATATTACTGATTTTAGCGGTGCTTCTTTTTGTGATTTACCGCTCGAATAACAGGCTTGACATAACGAAATACGCTGTTGCGGATAAGAATATCCCGAAACCGTTTGACGGCTTTCTGATAGCTCAAATCTCTGATTTTCACAACACACGCTCAAAAGCGGTTCGGGATAAGATTATATCTGCGTTGCTTGAAAGTAAGCCTGATATTATCGTTGTGACAGGCGACTTTATTGATTATTACAGAACAGATACCGAAATATCGCTTGAATTTTTGCGCCGAGTGATTCCTGTTGCACCTGTGTATTACGTACCGGGAAACCACGAGGCGAGAATTGAAAAGTATCCGCAGTTTTGTGCAAGCGCTGAAAGGCTCGGTGCAAAGATGCTCGATGACCGCCTTGTTTCCATTGTCAGGGGTGACAGTAAAATAGATATTGTCGGCGTGCGCGACCCTTATTTTTATAAGGAGTGTGAGCCTGTGCCTGAGCGGAGAATAGATATATTGTCCGAAAAGCTTAAGTCGCTTTTGCAAGCAGGCGAAAGCTACATCGTTTTGCTTTCGCACAGACCCGAACTTGCAGAGCTTTACGCTGATTCGGGAGTTGATTTGGCGCTGTGCGGTCACGCTCACGGCGGTCAGTTCAGGTTGCCGTTTGTCGGCGGAGTTTTTTCGCCGAGTCAGGGCTTGCTCCCGAAATATACCTGCGGACTATATGAAACGAACGGCAAAAGAATGATAGTAAGCCGAGGAATAGGGAACAGCAGTTTTCCGTTCAGAATAAACAACAGTCCCGAGTTTGTGTTTATAAGACTTGAAAATATTGAAAATGCTGATAGCTCTGAGCATTAACGCTCACAGGCTATCAGCATTTTTACGCTTTGCAGTCTGCTATGATACTGCAAAGTTTGTTTACTGCATATTCAATATTTTCGCTTTCTATACCCGAAAAACCGATTTTAACAGTTGCTCTGCCGTTTCCCACTTCTGCGCTTATTATTGCTATTTGCTCGTCCTTAAGCCTTTGCATAAGTCTGTCAATTACAAGCTGTGTGTTTATTGTAATTTCATAGGCAAGCGAGGTTTCAAACAGCTTGATTTTATACTCCTCGCTCGGTTTGAGATTATCCGTAAGCGCCTGCATAATAGCAAGGCTCTTTTCACAGTAGCTCTTTTTCAGCCTGCGCAAATGCCGCTCAAGCTGTCCGTCCTTGATATAATCAGCGAGAGCAAGCTGTTCAATTTTTGAAGCGGTCTGGTTTAAGTATGGTTTGAATTTTTGGTAAATCTCTGTGAGCCTTTCGGGCAGTACCATATAACCGATACGGACAGACGGTAGAAGAAGCTTTGAAAAAGAGCCTAAATAAATAACCACCTGCGCCGCACTGCACTGAAGCGCAGGAACGGAACGAGAATTATAAACAAGCTCGCCGTTGTAGTCGTCCTCAATAATATATTTGTTGTTGTTTTCTGCCCATTCAATAAGCTCATATCGGCGCTCCATTTTCATTCTGTCGCCGCTTTTAAGCGAGCCTGAGGGATTTATAAGCAGAAAGTCGGGGTTCTGCTCCCTGATTTTATCAAAGCTGATACCTCTGTCATCGCTCTCGATTTTTACAACATCAAAGCCGCAGTCGATAAACACCTTGATAAAGTGCTTTGAAGCGTCCTTTTCAACGGCAATTTTAGTGCCTAAGCCCCTTAGCAGTCCGCAAAGCAGGTAAAGCAGAGATTGCGTTCCTGCTCCGATAACGATATTATCCTGAGTTGTGACAACGCTCCGAACGCTGTAACTGTAAAAGCTGAGCGCGCGGCGCAGGCTGTATTCTCCCTGTGGCTCACCGTATGACGATATTATGTAGTCCTTGTTGAGATACGCTTTAACATATTTACGCCATAGCTTGACGCCGGTGCTGTCAACCGTGACGCTCTTACTGCTTAAATCATACTTAATCCTGCTGACGGTTGAAATTCCGGCATTTATTCCGTCGGCGGCGCTTTTTTCCTTAAGAGCCAGCACCTGACCCTGTATGAAAAAGCCCCTTTGAGGACTGTTTTTTATATAACCCTCGGCACACAGCTGGCTGTATGCCGCCTCGACTGTCGTTTTGCTTATGCCCAAAGCCTTTGACAGTGAACGGATTGACACAAGCTTATCGCCCTTTGTAAGACCATTGTTTTCAATAGCCTTTCTTATAGATGAGTAAAGCTGTTTATACAGCGGCACAGGTGATGAATTGTCCAGATTAATAAAGTCATATATCATAGCGGTCTCCGTTTTGCGGGAATGTCCGTAAGCTTAAGAAATACTCTCTAATGCCGTAACCTGAAACGAGGTCGTAGGGAACACTCTTGAGTGTTCCGGTTCGAGCCGATGAATGTTATACTATTTATAGTTTTGTTTAACATAGCAGTAACTGCACATATCCCGGAACGGTCAAGACCGTTCCCTACGAATATTTTCGGACTACTGAATCTTAAGCTGATTGAACGTTTCAATATTCTGTCTTTATTCTATCATTGAATAGCCTTATTTTCAAGTAATATCATACCTAACTCTTCTCCGCTGTATTGAATTATTCGCCGTGATAGTGTATAATCAGTTAAATAGAATTGACAGTCTGTTATGGTATAATTAGGAGTATTTATTATATGATTAATTTTGAAAAACTGCCTGCGTATATGAAAACGCCGCAGGTTGAGGAGTATTATAATCTTCTGCGTAAAAAAAGAGCAGGTCTTGCCGTGAAACGAATAATTGATATAGAGCTGTCGGTAATCCTTATTCTTATTCTGCTCCTGCCGATGGCTGTTATAGCTGCAGTGGTTAAGGCAACATCGGAAGGACCTGTGATTTTCAGACAGACAAGGATTACAACAGGCGGCAGAAAATTTAAAATACTTAAATTCCGCACTATGGTTGTCAATCAGGATAAAAACGCCTCTCAGGTGACGCTCGGCAATGATTCAAGGGTGACAAAATGCGGCGGCTTTTTGCGCAAATACCGTCTTGACGAGCTTCCTCAGCTTTTCAATGTTTTAATCGGGCAAATGAGCTTTGTCGGCACACGGCCTGAGGTGCCGAAATATGTTGAGAAATATACGCCTGAAATGTACGCTACTCTATTAATGCCTGCAGGGATAACCTCGCTTGCGAGCATAACCTATAAGGACGAAAATGAGTTTTTGACCTCAAACAACGCCGATGAGGACTATATAAATATTCTTCTTCCAAAGAAGATGGAGTTGAATCTTGAATACATTAAGAAGTTTTCGGTTTTATTTGACATAAAGATAATGATAAAAACAGTCACGGGCGTTGCCTTTGACTGATTATGAATTGAGGTATTACTTTGATAAGTAAGGCTTTTAAAGGGATTCAGAGCTTTTTCCTTAATCCGTCAAATTTCAGAATCACATACCTGCTCACGCTTTTCTTTGCGAATGTATGCGTTATAAGAACAGCCGCTATTCCGATGCAGTATGCTCTTATGTTCTGGGCAGGTCTTATAATATATTTCTACTATATCAAAAACGGAAGAATATTAAAAATTGAATACAGCAAATACCTCATAATGTATCTTATCAGCATTACCGTGACTGCGCTGATTAATATAACAAGCAATTTCGGTATGAATATGCTTATGACGGCGCATATTGCAATATGTTTTTTTGTGTTTTACGGAATGCATACCGAGAAAAACAAGAAGCGTATTTACCGCGAGATATATATTCTTGCGGTGTCGATTATTTTTATTACCTTTGCCTTGAACCTTGCGGCGTTTCCGTTTGCGTGTATGAACATTCATTTTGAGTGGCTTGATTATCTGTTTATAATCTACGAGAACAGGTTTACAGGCTTCTTTACAAACCCGAATCTGCTTGGGTTTTTCTCTGCCGTTTCAATTATGTTTGCTCATTTCCTCACCAAGCCGTCCTTTACGGTGCGTTCACGCGGCAAAAAAATACCTGCTCCTCTGCTCCTTGCGGTTTCGGCGTTTAACATCATTTGCCTGTTTTTATCCGACTCCAACGCTTCTCTGCTGTTCCTCGGACTTTATGCCTGCGCTTACCTTTTCTTCCGTGTATTCAAGCGCCGCACCGAGCTTACTTTAAAGCAGTTTGCTTTAAAGACTGTTAAATTCACGGCAGGTACGCTCGCTGTCGGTGTCCTGCTTATCGGCGCACGGTCTGTGACTGCGTTCTCTGTTTCACAGCTTGCCTCGCTTACTCAGGTGAAGCTCCCGAGCAGTGTTACTCAGCCTATACCTCCCGATATAACGGAAATACCAGGTATAACCGAGAATAAAAGCGACGCGCCCGTTTCGTTCAAGCACGAGAATAAAAATATCGACAGCGGAAGAATAAGACTTCTTGTTGAGGCTACAACACTTATAGCTAATTATCCGCTGTTCGGCACGGGAAGTGCGAATCTTGTGCCGTATTCAAAGCAGTATATCGAGGGCGGACTTCACTTCTCTGATTTGCACAACGGCTATCTTACCATATTGGTATCATCGGGAATAGTAGGCTTTGTTATATTCCTCGGACTTGCGTTCCATATTGCAAGGCATATGATAAAAAGCCTGTTTATTGAAAAGAAAAATATGAGAAAAACAATTTTCCCCTGTTTGGTTTCCTTTGTTTTCTCGTATTGCATATATTCTCTTTTCGAGAAAACACTGTTATATGAGCAGAGCTTTATGGTAGTGATTTTCTGGGCAATTCTGGGATACGCTTCAGTATATATGCTTAAATTCAACCATATCTCAGACCCGATTGAAATAAAGCTTTTCAAACGCAAGGACGAAATTGACGCATATAAATTTGACGAACCTGCCGAAATAGAAAATATAGACGATTAAAACGGAGATGAATTAAATGAAAGACGGATTTGTAAAGGTAGCCGCAATAACGCCTGCTATGCGTGTTGCCGATTGTGAATATAACGCCGAGCAGATAATAGAATGTATCAAAACAGCGGCAGGAAACGGCGCAGTAATCGCTGTACTGCCCGAGCTGTCGGTAACAGGCTACACCTGCTCCGACCTTTTTTTACAGCAGGCTATGCTTGACAAGGCAGAGCAGTGCGTCAGAATGATTATAGAGGAAACCGAAGACTTAAACATACTCTCGGTTTTCGGTGTTCCCGTGCGTTATCGCTCATCGCTTTATAACTGCGCCGCAGTTGTGTGTAAAGGTGAGCTTCTCGGACTTGTTCCGAAAATGAACATCCCAAATTATTCCGAATTTTACGAGGCTCGCCATTTTACAGCGGGCAGTAGTGAAATTATCTTTAATTTTGCAGGCTTTGAAACGGCAATACTTCCGAGAGCAATCTTTATTTGTGAATCAATGCCGCAGTTAAGAGTCGGTGTTGAAATATGCGAGGACTTGTGGACGGTTTCTCCGCCGTCCGAGCAATTAGCCTTTGCAGGAGCAAATGTGATACTCAATCCGTCGGCAAGCGATGAAACAATAGGAAAGCGCGAATACAGGCAGTCGCTTGTTAAAATGCAGTCTGCAAGACTGATTTCCGCATATATTTACTCCGACTGCGGCTTCGGCGAATCAACAACCGACCTCGTATTCTCCTCGCACAATATAATTGCCGAAAACGGAACGGTACTTGCCGAGTCTCCACGATTCTGCGAGAATATAACCTATGCCGATATTGACGTTTTTAAGCTTGACGCAGAACGCAGGAGGTCAAACACATTTCCGCCGACAGACGATAATATTGCCGAGCAGGTATATTTTGACCTTGATATATCGGATACAAAGCTTGAGCGTAAATTTGATAAAAACCCGTTTGTTCCCTCGAACACCGACAGCGTGAACAGCCGCTGTAATGAGATACTGTCAATACAGGCGACAGGTCTTGCGACAAGGCTTAAGCATACAGGTATCAAAAATGTCGTGATAGGTCTTTCGGGCGGACTTGATTCAACGCTTGCGCTTATCGCCTGCGTTCACGCTTTTGATATGCTTAAGCTTCCTCGTAAGAATATAATTACCGTCACAATGCCGTGCTTCGGTACTACAAGGCGCACAAAGAGCAATGCCGAAAAGCTCAGTGAAGCATACGGCGTTACCTTTTATGATATTGACATTACAAAGTCAGTTAGTCAGCATTTTGAGGATATAGGACACGACCCGAAAAAGCTTGACGTAACCTACGAAAACTCTCAGGCGAGAGAGAGAACTCAGGTGCTTATGGATATAGCGAATCAGAATAACGCTCTCGTAATCGGTACGGGCGATTTGTCCGAGCTTGCACTTGGCTGGGCAACCTACAACGGCGACCATATGTCTATGTATGCAATCAACAGCTCAATCCCGAAAACTCTTGTGCGCTATATCACGAAATACGAAGCAGACAACAACACGGGAGTTCTCAGCGAGGTGCTGTACGATATTCTCAACACTCCTGTAAGTCCTGAGCTTTTACCGCCGAAGGACGGGGATATTTCGCAGAAAACGGAGGAGCTTGTCGGCCCGTATGAGCTTCACGATTTCTTCCTGTACTATTTCGTAAGATTCGCTTTCCCGCCGTCAAAAATTTACAGAATCGCAAAGCTTGCATTCAAGGGCATCTACGATAATGACACGATTTTATCGTGGCTTAAGGTCTTTGTCAGACGGTTTTTCACTCAGCAGTTTAAGCGAAGCTGTCTGCCTGACGGCCCAAAGGTAGGCTCTGTTACGCTGTCGCCGAGAGGTGATTTCAGAATGCCGAGCGACGCGAGCGTAAGGCTGTGGCTTGAAGAGCTTGAAAATCTGAAATAACGGCAGCATTATTTTCAGCTAAGAAAATATGGACTTTTTCAGCCGTTCGTTATATAATGAAAAAAAGACTTTAGGAGGAAAATGATATGGACGAATTATTAAAGCTTTTAAGCTCTAACTCCAAGTTTACAACCGAGGAGCTTTCAATGATACTCGATGAGCCTGTTGATTATCTTGAAAAGCAGATAGCCGAATATGAAGCGACAGGCGTAATCAAGGGCTACCACGCCATTGTCGATTGGGATAAGGTTCCACACGCTGATGTAAAAGCAATGATTGAAATTAAGGTTACTCCCGAAAAGGATAAGGGCTTTGACGATATAGCAGCAAAAATTATGAGCTTTGAAGAGGTAGAAAGCCTTTATCTTATGGCTGGCTCATATGATTTTGCCGCATATGTAACAGGCAGAACAATGCAGGAGGTTGCAATGTTCGTATCACGCAGACTCTCAACCATTGAGTCTGTTATAGCTACGTCAACCCACTTTTTACTTAAGAAATACAAGGAATCCGGCATTAACTTTTACGAGGACGATTCCGAAGGGGATAAAAGGAGTCTGGTGCTGTAATGGTCGATTATGAAAAGATGCTGAATTCCAAAATTCAAAAAATCAAGCCGTCGGGTATCAGAAGATTTTTTGATATTGCAAACGAGATGGATCACGTTATCTCACTGAGTATCGGCGAGCCTGATTTCAAAACCCCTTGGCACGTCAGAGAAGAGGGAATACGCAGTCTTGAAAAGGGCAAAACCTGGTATAGCCCGAACAGAGGCTTTGCAAATCTCCGCAATGAAATATCAAACTATTTCAACAGACGCTTTAATGTTCAGTATAATCCCGATAAAGAGGTTCTTGTAACGGTAGGCGGCAGTGAGGCTATTGACGCGTGTATAAGATGTATGGTTGACCCCGGCGAAGAGGTGCTTATTCCTCAGCCGAGCTTTGTATGCTATGAGCCGCTGGCACAAATGGCGGACGCTGTTCCCGTTATAATAGAAACAAAGGCTGAGAACAGCTTTCGCCTTACGGCAGAGGAGCTTGAAAACCACATAACCCCAAAATCAAAGCTTTTGATTCTGCCGTTCCCGAACAACCCGACAGGTGCTGTTATGCGCCGCCCCGATTTAGAGGCGATAGCGCAGGTTGTAGAAAAACACAATCTCTTCGTACTGTCGGACGAAATATACGGCGAGCTTACATACGGCGGGGAAAGACACGTTTCCTTTGCCGAGATAGACGGAATGAAGGAGCGCACTGTTGTTATCAGCGGTTTTTCAAAAACCTACGCTATGACAGGCTGGCGACTCGGCTATGCGCTCGGCCCCGAGCCTGTTCTTGAACAGATGACAAAGCTCCATCAGTTTGCTATAATGAGTGCGCCTACCACAGCTCAGTATGCGGCTATTGAGGCGCTTAAAAACGGCGACAGCGATATTGAAAATATGAAGAAGCAGTACGATATGCGCCGCCGCCTTGTTGTAGGAAGCTTTCAGAAAATGGGACTCGACTGCTTTGAGCCTCACGGCGCGTTTTATTGCTTCCCAAGCATTAAAAGCACGGGACTTACCTCAGAGGAATTCTGTCTGGGACTTATCAACTCAAAGCACGTTGCAGTTGTGCCCGGTAACGCCTTTGGCGAGTGCGGCGAGGGCTTTATAAGAGTTTCGTATTCGTATTCATTGAACCATCTCGGTGAAGCGCTCAACAGAATAGAGGAATATTTAAAAGAAATCAAGAAATAAACAGGTGATAATATGCTCGTTCAGGGTAACGCAAAGATTAATTTAACGCTCAACATAACAGGCAGGCTTGAAAGCGGCTACCACAGCGTTGATATGGTAATGCAGTCGGTGTCGCTGGCAGACGATGTTTATGTTGAAATACTTGACGGCGAGGACATAACCCTGACCGTTGATAAGGAGAACATACCCACGGACGAGCGAAACACAGCATATAAGGCGGCTCAGATTTTTCTCAGGGAGTCCGACATAAGAAAGGCTGTAAAAATAGACATAAAAAAGCATATCCCGTCACAGGCGGGAATTGCAGGCGGCAGTGCAGACGCGGCGGCTGTTTTTATCGCCTTGAACAAGCTTTGTTCATCTCCGTTTACAGAGGAAAAGCTCTGCGAAATGGGCAAGGCTGTCGGCGCTGACGTGCCGTTTTGTATTATGGGCGGCACCTGCAAGGCAACGGGAACAGGCACATACCTTGAAAGGCTTGTCGATTTGCCGCAGTGCAATATCCTTATATGTAAGCCTGACATAAACGTTTCAACGCCTGTTGCTTATAAGCTTTGCGATGAATTCGGCTTTGATGAGGAAAGGCTTAACACAGCTAATGTTATAAAAGGCTTGAAAACCGACAGCCTTTACACAATCACATCTAATCTCTATAATAAATTTGAAGAGGTGCTTAACCTTAAGCCTGTTGAGAAAATAAAGAATACAATGCTTGCCTACGGCGCAATGGGCGCTTCAATGAGCGGCAGCGGCCCTACGGTTTACGGTATATTCAAGAGCGAGGATACGCTTCCGCTTGAAATGTGCAAATCAAAGCTTATGGAAAGCTACGACTGCGTTTATGCTGCCTTGCCTACAAAATCAGGCTGCACGATAATAACCGAATAATAAAAAAATATCTGCCCATAATCAAGTTGATATATCTTGAAAGGGCAGATTTTTTATGAGAAAAATTTTTACATCACATCTTTTTTCTAAGGCGGTAATTACGCTTTTTATATTCTGTTTTCTGTCAAGCTGTGTGCAGTTTTCGGCGCAGTGCAGCGAAATATCAGACAAGGTGCTTCGGCTGCACATACTTGCAAATTCCGACAGCAGCTCAGATCAACAGCTCAAGCTTGAGCTTCGTGACAGAATACTTGAAAATTCGCAGGAGCTTTTAGGCAAGCCTTTGTCAAAAAGCGACGCTGTTTACTGCGCTCAGAGCAGAATCGGCGATATTGAACGCTTCTGCAATGATGAGCTGAAAAAAATGGGCAGCAGCTGTACTGCAAGCTGTGAGATAACAAAAATGTACTTCAATACACGAACATATGACGACAGCACAATGCCAGCAGGCTTCTACGATGCACTGAGGATAAAAATCGGCAGGGGTGAGGGAAAGAACTGGTGGTGCGTGCTGTTTCCGCCGATATGCCTGAGCGGCGCGGTTGAGGAAAAGGAGGTTTTTTCCGAGGACGATGAGGATATATTGAAAAACGAGGAGGAGTATGAGTTTCAGTTCAAGGTTGTTGAGGTGTTCGATTATATAAAATCATTGCTGTAAATATACCCCATACGGCTTACCGTATGGGGTAGTGTTGTCATATTAGCACAGAATTAATAACGAGGTTGTAGGGAACTGGCTTGC
>DKZT01000007.1 GCA_002493755.1 Ruminococcaceae bacterium UBA7067 | reverse complement strand
GCGTATATACTGCAATGCTCTACAAAAGCAGAATAGAGTATAACACTCTGCGGTGTGAGCCGGAACAGGCAAGCCAGTTCCCTACGACCTCGTTTTGGGTTCTGTGCTTAAAAGAGAGCCTTAACCTCGTTACGAGCATTATTTAAATTAAAGCCGCTTGCGGCAACCACACTCTTCACTCTCCACTCTTCACTCTAAGCCCTGCGAAGCTTACACCCTGTTTCTTTACTTAAAGAAAAGGTTATTGCAAATTTTTATTCCGCTTTGCGTTTTAAATATCTTTTCAACACATCTGTTTATTGCGTCAATACTCATTTCATCCTCGTCCATATTCACAATGAAATCCGCTTCAACAAGAATCTGATAATCAATTCCGTCGATACAGTTATAGGTGTGATGATGGGCGACAAGAAATTTAACACGACTGATAACATCAGACGTGAAGCCAAGCCTTTCAAGAAGCCGCTGTGCAACGGGCGGTCCCTCAAGCTCCTGCTGCTTTCCCGTGCAGGTGCCGTATTTTTTCTCAGACGGCTTTATTCCTATATCGTGAACAAGCGCGGCGGCTTCAAGAACATACAGGGTTTCGCTGTCAACGCCCTCAAGCAGCGCAATCTGCCTTGCAAAGGAATGAACCTTTGTAAAATGGCAGATGCGTTTTTTGTCGCCCTTAAAATATTCTGTCATTTCCAGAAAAAGGCTCTGAAGCTTATTATCCATTGTATCCCTCCAAAAGAAAAGAAGCCGCCCTCAGGCAGCCTCTTTGCTATGTTTATAATATATTACTTGCGGTTAAAGATTGACATAATGTCATAGTATGAATCATCATCGTCAGCAACGTCAGCAACAGGCTTTTTCGGTGCTTCCTTTGCAGGAGCAGATCTGAAAGAATCGTTTCTTGAAGCAGTTCTGTTTCTGCTGTTTCTGGGGTCACGCATAGAGTTGTCGTTGCTTACGCCGAAGCCTGTTGCAATAACAGTAACGCTCATCTCGTCCTCCATATTCTCATCGAGAACAGCACCCCAGATGATATTTGCATCAGGATCAGCCTGCTCAGTAATCATAGCTGAAGCTGTGTCGATTTCATCAAGACCAATATCAGCTGAAGCTGTGATGTTTACGATAACGCCCTTAGCGCCGCTGATTGATGTTTCAAGAAGCGGGCTTGTGATAGCCATTCTTGCAGCCTCTTCAGCCTTGTCCTTACCTGTTGAATAGCCGATACCCATATGAGCATAGCCTGCATCGTGCATAATTGCCGTAACATCGGCAAAGTCGAGGTTAACAAGACCCGGAATAAGGATAAGGTCAGAAATACTCTGAACGCCCTGACGGAGAACATCGTCTGCAAGCTCAAATGCGTTTTTAAGAGTAATTCTCTGCTCGCTTGCGTATTTAAGTCTTTCGTTGGGAACAACGATAAGAGAATCAACATTTTCTCTGAGAGCGGCAATACCTGCCTCAGCCTGCTCCATTCTCTTCTTGCCCTCAAAGGCAAAAGGCTTTGTAACGATAGCTGTTGTCAGGATACCCATTGACTTTGCAATCTCGGCAACAATCGGAGCAGCGCCTGTACCTGTGCCGCCGCCCATACCGGCAGTGATGAATACCATATCGGTATCCTTTAATACAGCCTCAATCTCTTCTCTGTTTTCCTCGGCTGCCTGTCTGCCTACCTCAGGCTTAGAGCCTGCGCCCTTGCCGTGAGTAATCTTCTCGCCTATTTTAATCTTTGTGCCCGCACTGGAGAACTGAAGAACGTGGTCATCAGTGTTAATTGCAACAAAATCCACACACTGAACGCCCATCTTTACCATTCGGTTAACAGCGTTTCCGCCGCCGCCGCCAACGCCTATTACCTTAATAACAGGAATATCGTTGCCAAACTCTTTTTCAATCTCAAATGCCATTTAAACTTCCTCCTATACGTCGCAAAGACGACTTAAAAATTAATTCTTAGTTTACTGAAATACAAAAACAGCTGTACATATCACAACCATTATACTGCTACCTTATAAATTTAACACAAAAGAGTTAAAATTTCAATAGCGATTTACAGA
This sequence comes from Ruminococcaceae bacterium UBA7067, assembly GCA_002493755.1. GTDB lineage: Bacteria > Bacillota > Clostridia > Oscillospirales > Acutalibacteraceae > UBA7067. Next base: position 18,051 of record DKZT01000007.1, on the reverse strand, counting down.
TTTTTTTCTCTTTTTCGCAAATATATGAGAACCACCCAATAAACTCGATAATAAACCACATATTTTGCAATTACGTTCAACAAAAGCTGCAAAACAAAACCGTTCTTTTATTATCACGGCAGAAACATCTGTCTGTTTAATCCGGGTTTTGCATCAATCCTGATCTTCGCCATACGGATTCACATTTCCGTAGGCGTCAGTCGGATAATCATACTCCGGCACGCCGTTCGTATAATCCTGGTATTGCGTATCTGTCTGATACTCCTGCTGCGTTTCTGTCTGAATATCCGACGGCGCTTCGGTTGCCTGCTCGGTTGTCTGCTCGGTTGTCAGATCCGTTGCAGGCTCGGTTATCGGCTGAGTTGCTTCAATTCTGTCAAGATATATGCCGGCATCAGGCTTGAAGTAGGAAGCCTTATTTTTCTCCTTGCAGCCTGACACGTCAAGCTCGCCTGCATCGGTTTCCGACAGATTATCGCTGATAATTATCTTTGCGGTTTTCAGCTTGTAGCTTATATCCTCGGGCAGACCGATTACAATTTTAATCCTGTTTGCATAGTTCAGGCAGATTCTTGCCGTGTTTGTAATATCAATCTCTTTTATGCCAGAAAACTCGTTGTCGGACAGCCCTTTTGCCACTCCCATCAATATTTTAAGTATACCGGATTCCTTGAATGTAATCTCCTTACCCAATTCAGCGCTTTTTACGGTACAGCCGAGAACCAAAGGTGCGTCATACTTATCGTTTTTGCCCTCTATCTTCTCCATCACCTTGCCCTGTGAGCTGACAATAATATAATTGCCGCCGCTCTTAAATATAAAAGCAGGCTTGCTCTCGGTAACGGTGATAACCATAGTGTTCGGGATTCTGATTGAAATTTTCGCTTCCTCAACATACGGCAAAGCGCTTTCAATTCTGTCCTCGCCTGCTCCCTTATCGGTCAGGAACAGATTCTCGCCGAGCTTAAGTCCGCTTGCGTCGATTATATCCTGTGCAGAATAACGCTCAGCGCCCTCTACTGCGAACTGCTCGCTTCGGAAAAATACCGTCAGCGACAGCACTATTCCTATTATAAGTATTATTGATACAACCGTTGCCGCAAAGCCTGCATTTTTCAGCTTGCGTTTTTTATGGGACAACGGCTTTTTTTCTATGTCAAATTCCGGGAGCTTCTTTTCGTCAAGCTTTTGTCTTGCTCTTTTTCTTTTCAGCTCAACCTCATCGGTGTAGAAATCATCGCCGTAAGACATATTATCTATCAGCTCTTCACGGTCAAGCTCTTTTTTTGTCCGCTTATTATTCCGTTTAGCCTTAGGCTCGTGAGGTGTTTTTTTCCTCTTAGCCTTATCCGTCTGCTTATCTGACCGCTCAGACCTTCTTCGTTTTTCCTGCCCGTCATATTCCTGCCTTTCAGCCGCGTCACGCTCTTTTTTCGCTCGGGCGTTGCCGGGCGGTATCTGAGCCGTGTCACGCTCAGGCTGACGTTTTTTATTTTTGCTTGGTTTTTCATTTCCGTCGTTTTTACTTTTCATCATTTTTCTTCCCCATAACTTAAATCAAGCCGGCTTACAGCCGTTTTATCGAAGCACCCAGCTTTGACAATTCAAGCTCAATGCTCTCGTATCCTCTGTCAATATAATGTATATCGTTTATTTCCGTTACACCGCAGGCACCAAGACCTGCAACAACGAGTGCCGCTCCGCCCCTTAAATCGGGAGAAGCTACCCTTGCGCCGTAAAGCTCCGACACACCCTCAACAACGGCGACCTTGCCCTCAAGGTAAATTCTTGCGCCCATTCTTTCAAGACCACTTGTGTGCTTATATCGGTTTTCAAATATATTCTCAACAAAAATACCCGTTCCCTTGGCACTGCTCAGCATTGCCATAATCGGAGGCTGAGCGTCGGTAGGAAAGCCGGGATACGGCATAGTGCGGATAAGCTTAACGGCTCTCAGTCTGTTCGGCGCGTCAATTAAAATTGAATTTCCTCTTTGCTTAACGGTACAGCCGCTTTCCTCAAAAATCGGTATTATACCGCTTAAGTGAGTCGGCACTATTCTGTCTATCAGAACTCTGCCGCCGGTTGCCGCAGCAGCAGCCATATATGTAGCCGCAGCTATTCTGTCCGGAATTATTGTGTGCATAGCACCGTTCAAGGCTTCAACGCCGTCAATAATTATTGTTCCCTCGCCCGCACCCGAAATGTTTGCACCGAAGCTGTTGAGGCAGTCGGCAAGGTCACAGATTTCAGGCTCTCTTGCAGCGTTGGAAATAATTGTCGTACCCTGTGCGGTTGCGGCGGCAAGCATAATATTTTCTGTCGCGCCTACGCTTGGAAACGACAGCGAAATCTTCGCGCCGTGTATACCGTTCGGAGCGCTGCATTCAAGCGAGCCGTGCTGCTCGGATATTTCAATGCCCATCATTCTCAGAGCCTTAAGGTGCAAATCAATCGGTCTGGGGCCAAGCTCACAGCCGCCGGGAAATGAAAGCCTTGCCATTCCGAAGCGAGCGACAAGCGCACCCAGAAAAATGATTGACGAGCGCATTGCGCGCATAAGCTCATCGGGTATATCGTATTTATCGGCGCATTTGCTGTTGATGGTAACGGTGTTTCCGTCAAGCTGTGCGGTGCATCCGAGATAACGCAGAATGTTTAGGGTTATTTCAACATCAGACAAATCGGGACAGTTGTTTATTACGCTGGTGTCACAGGTTAACAGAGCAGATGCCAGAATCGGCAAAGCGCTGTTTTTAGCACCCTGAATCTCAATCCTACCGCTAAGTCTTTTGCGTCCGTCTATTATCAGCTTTGACACAGAGAACACCCCTTATCCTAATATATAAATATATTATGAATAAGGGCTGTGCTTTGTGAACGGCGGCTTCGCCGCTGAGTTTTAGTGTGGAGAGTGGAGAGTGGGGCGGCTGCGCCGCCGTAAAGTATAAAGAAAAAAGAAAAAAGAAAAAAGAAAAAAGAATAAAGAATAATTTTGGTAGTCGCCGCAAGCGGCTCTTTGAATTAATAATTTACTCGTAGCAAGGCTGTTAGTTCGTAGGGAACGGTCTTGACCGTTCGGGGATAAATGCAGATACAACGATTTTATACAAAATCAGAATAGAGTAAAACATTTAGCAGTGCTATCCGGAACAGGCAAGCCGGTTCCCTACGACCTCGTTTCAGGCTTCGAGCTTAAATTGATGATATTGTCCCTCAATGAGAAGCCATATAAATTCTTACTTCGCCACACCTTTTAACACGGTTCTGATAACCGAATATATTCTGTCGTTAGCGTCAACAATAGCCATCTTTCCTGCGTTTTGTGAATACTCGGTGAGCGTTTCCTGATCGCCAAGAATTCTGTCGGCATACTCGATTACCTTTTCACCCGTAAGCTCACTTTCCTCTATAATAAACGCCGCCTTTGAATCAACCATAGACATAGCGTTGTGGAACTGGTGATTTTCGGCTACGTTCGGCGAGGGAATTAAAATTGCAGGCTTGCCCTGAACCTGAAGCTCGCTTAGCGTTATTGCGCCTGCACGGCAAATCACAAGGTCTGCCGCCGCAAGGCAGGTTGCCATATTGTTGATATACTCTCTTATGTCAAGGTTTTTGCAGTCATCAGGCTCTATCCCCTTTTCGCGAAGCAAATCTGGGAACCACTTGCCGTACTGACCGTATGCGTGGATAATCTGATATTTTCCGTCCTTGCCGCTTCTTGCGATTAAGTCGGCAACACCCTCGTTAATTTTTCTTGCGCCGAGACTTCCGCCGAACGAAAGAATAACGGGACGTTCATCTAACCCGAGCTTTGCCCTTGACGGCTCTTTAGCAGCCGTTATGATTTCGCCTCTGACAGGGTTGCCTGTTGTAACGAAGTGACAGCTGTCGCTCAGATACTTTTTAGCATACGGGTTTGCAAGCATAACCTTCTGCACGTTCTTTGAAAGCATCTTTGTGGTAACTCCCGGAAAAGCATTCTGCTCGTGTATGATTGCAGGTATATTAAGCTTTATTGCCGCACGGATTACAGGACCGCTTACATAGCCGCCTGTTCCGATGCAGATATCAGGCTTGAATTCCTTTATAATCCTCTTGGCATCAGCCGTTGAAGAAAAAGCTCTTTTTAAAGTTACAACATTGTCCTTTATAGCCTTTGGCGAAAAGCTTCTTTTAAAACCCGATATTTTAATGGTTTTGATTTTAAAGCCTGCCTGAGGAACAAGTCTTTCCTCCATTCCTCCCTGAGCGCCGATATAGAGTATTTCTGTTTTCGGGTCTTTATCCTTTAAATATCCCGCGATTGCAAGAGCAGGATTTATATGCCCTGCTGTGCCGCCGCCCGCAAAAATCACACGCATAATAGCTCCTCCTAATGTTTTTAAACCTTATTCATATTTGCCGTTCGTGAAATTGAAAGTATTATTCCCATCTGGAACAAAATCATAATGAGTGATGAGCCGCCGTAGCTGAAGAACGGCAGGCTGATACCCGTATTCGGCATCCAGTCTGTGATAACAAAAATGTTAAGCACAACCTGAATTCCTATCTGTGCGGTAAGACCTGCCGCAAGCAGAGTGCCGAAGCGGTCCTTTGCACGCATTGCTATTACAAAGCCTCTCCATACAAGCAGACCGAAAAGAATCAGCAGTACGATTGCGCCTATAAGACCAAGCTCCTCACATACGATTGCGAAGATAAAGTCGTTCTGCGGTTCGGGCAGGTAGAGATATTTTTGTCTTGACTGTCCGAGTCCGAGTCCCATCAGTCCGCCCGAGCCGATAGCATAAAGCGAGTTTCTCGTCTGGAAGGTCTGATCCCACTGCGCGTCGTCAACATACTCAAGCGCCTTGCCCCAGCCGTCCATACGCTCCATAGCGTAGCCGAGCTTATCCGTTACGGCGAGTATCAGTACCACGCCGACAAGCACTGCGCCAATAACTATAAACCAACGGATTTTGCCGCCGTATAAAATTACCATCAGAGCGGTTAATATTCCGATGATAACAATACCTGAAAAGTGCGGCTCAAAATAAAGGAGTATAGCCGTAACAACAAAAATAATCAGCGGCGGAAGCGCGCCGTATTTAAAGGTATTTGTTTTCTTATGCTGATACGCTCCCCAATGCGCCAGAAAGATAATGATAGCAAACTTCATAATCTCCGAAGCCTGAATATTGAAGAAGCGGAAATCTATCCAACGGTGAACGCCCGTTGACGACGGGAAGAAGAAAACGGCAATCAAAGCCAGAAAGCCGACAGGAAGAATAATGAGAGAAATTCTTTTAAGGTATTCGTAATTTAAGTACGACATACCGAACATTATCCCTACGCCGACAAGAGCAAATATGCCCTGCCTGATAAGGTAATAGTAGCTGTTGCCCTCGCTGTAATAAGCAATAGGATAACTTGCCGAGAACAGCATTATCAAGCCGCATACCAAAAGCACCAGAACAAGAATCAGAAACGGCATATCAACACCGGCTCCGACTCTGAAAGCCTTTTTAAGTCTGCTTCCGCGCTGCTGCTCGCGCGAGCGGTGCGTGCTTCGTCTGCGCGCCGCACCGGCGGAGGCGGCAGCAACACTGCTTGCGGCTCTATGCTGCGAACGCCTTTTTGTGCGTTCAGTTTGTGTGTGTGTTAAATCCATCTTTACACCACCGTATTTTATATTAACATCAGCTTAATGATAATCAGCTGATAAAGCCTATTCCGAATATTGTAACAAACACCGAAATTATTCCGCAGGCGGCGGCAACCAGTCCGAACACTACAACTATCTTGACCTCAGACCAGCCGCACATTTCAAAGTGATGGTGAATCGGACTCATTTTGAAAAGACGCTTGCCGTGAGTAAGCTTAAAGTAAGTAACCTGAAGAACAACCGACAGCATTTCAAGCAGATACGGAAGAGCAATTATTATAAGAATAATCGGCATATTGAGCGCATATGCAAGGGCGCAGATATAGCCGCCGAGAAACAGCGAGCCTGTGTCGCCCATAAATACCTTTGCCGGGTGAAAGTTCCAGAGCAGGAAGCCGAGGCATCCGCCTGCAAGAGCCGACGCCATTATACCCGAGCACTGGCTTTGAAGAACGGAGGCAAGAAGCATAAAGGCAAGTGCTGAGAAGAAAGACATTGAACCGACAAGACCGTCAATACCGTCTGAGAGGTTTACTGCGTTTACCACACCGACGATTGCAACGGCGGAAATAACCCAGAAGAAAATTCCGAGGTCAAAAAGTCCTACATACGGAATGACGATTGTGCTTGTTGTGCCGAGGAAATAAAGCGTTGCGAGATAAGCAATCGCTATTATAAACTGAAGCAGAAGCTTCTGCTTTGCCGTCAGTCCGAGGTTGCGCTTTTTAACGACCTTGATATAGTCATCAATAAAGCCGACCGCACCGTAAGCGCAAGCCATAACAACACCTGCAAGCACTCTGCCGATATCCGCCTTTAGTGCAGGCTCGGTTGTGAACACACAAAACAGCAACGCACAAATCAGTGTCGTCAACACCGAAGCAATTATAAACATAAAACCGCCCATAGTCGGTGTGCCTTGTTTTTTCTCGTGCCATTTTGGTCCGTCCTCTAAAATGGTCTGACCGAAATGCACTTTTTTCAAAAACGGCACAAGCCATTTTCCTATAAGCGCAGATATTACAAAAGAGCCTACTGCACTGCCGAGAACCCATCCGATATTCATAGTTTCTACCTCCGTTGTTTTGTTGTTTTGGTGTACAATTTAATGTACATCGTATTATATCCTTTACATTACGTTGTTATTTCCGTAATTTGACGAGGTTGTAAAGGTGAGAGTGATAACCGTGCCGGGAGCAACCATTTCGCCTGCGGCAACGCTTTGGTTCAGCACAACGCCGTCGCTTACTCCGCTTACACCCCTTACACTTATATTAAGGTTATATGAAGCCGCAACCATATTCGCCTCGGCAAGCGTCATTCCCGAGAAGCTCGGCACCTCTACCTCGCCGTTGGCAACCTCTTCAACGCTTGTGTAGAGTACGACCGTACCGCCTTGCGGTATTCTTGTTGAAGCCGCCGGAAGCTGAGCCGCAACAGTGTCGCCGTCACCCTTGACAACGCAGGAATAGCCGTCAGCCTGAACCTTTGCCTGAGCTTCGCTCACGGAAAGTCCGAGATAGCTGTTCGCCGTTGTGTCCATCTTCTCAAGCTCCTCGTCCGTGTACTGAGTGCTTACACTCAGGTACGGCATAACCTCGCTCATTATCTGAGAGAAAACAGGAGCCGCAACAGCACTGCCGTAGTAGTTGTTGCCCAGAGGTGAGTCGAAATACACGAGCAGGCAAACCTGCGGATCGTCCGCCGGAGCATAGCCGCAGAACGATGCGATGTAGTCGTCGTTGCCGTCGCCGTCAATGTCAAACTTTTTCTCTGACGTACCTGTTTTTCCTGCTACTCTGTAACCGGCAACATAGCCGTTCTTAGCAGAGCCTTCCTTTGCGTTAAGCTCAAGGATTTCGCTGAGCTTATCACAGGTTTCCTTTGAAACAACCTTTCTCTTGACTATCTTATCTGTTGACTTAACAACATTGCCGTCCGGGTCGAGCACCTGCTTTACTACATAAGGCTGTAAAAGCTCGCCGCCGTTTGCTATGGCTGAAATCGCCGTTACCATCTGAATAGGAGTAACCGCAATACCCTGACCGAACGATGAAATAGCAAGGTCGAGGTCTGTCATTTTGCCGTCGGAGCTGAAGAACAGTCCGTTTGCCTCGCCGGGTAAATCTATGCCTGTCGGCGCGCTGTATCCGAATGCCTGGAAATACTCCCAGAACTTCTCCTTGCCGACGCTCTGACCTATCTGCATAAAAGCAGGGTTGCAGGAATTGCATATAGCCTGCGCAAAGGTCTGCGTTCCGTGACCGCTTGTGTTATGACAGCCGATAGCCGGCGCACCCTGTACCGGAGTGTAATAGCCTGTGCAGGTAAATGTAGATTTGTCATTCACCTTGTTTTCCTCAAGCGCCATAGCGGCGGTGATTATCTTGAAAACAGAACCCGGATAGTAGGTGTCGCTGACAGCCTTGTTTTTCCACTGCGCCGACAGCGCCTCGCTCTCCGCCTTTTCCTTTTCACTGCCGACAAGTCCGCTTATCTTTGCGATTGCGTTTTTATCGGTTAAGGTGAACGGGTCGTTCAGGTCATAGCCGCCCTCAACCGACAAGCCGAGAATTGCGCCTGTTTTAACATCCATCATAACTGCAACGGAACGGTTGTAAACCTTGTTTTCAACATTTCCCTGTTCAAGGTACTTATCCATTATGTGCTGTATGGTTTCGTCAATCGTAAGAACAAGGCTGTTGCCGTCGATTGCGTCTACCTTCTGTTCATACTGGAACGGAAGCTCAGTGCCGTTGCCGTTACCGCTTGTTGCAGTTACCAGTCTGCCGGGAGTGCCTGTCAGCTCGTCGTTGTATTCGTACTCAAGTCCGGAAAGTCCCTGGTCATCACTGCCGGTAAACCCGATTACCGCCGAGGCAAAATCATTGTAGGGATAGTACCTCTTGTAGTCCTCAAGCAAATCTATAACCCCGGTGATGTTGTTTTCCTCTTTAATCTTTTTTATAAATTCAAGAACCTTATCACGGGTTTCACTTTCGATTTGCCTTTTGACAACCGAGTAGTAAATCTTTTCCTTTGTCTTTGCAAAAATGCTTTCCTGGTCAATTCCGAGTATCTCGGAAAGACCCTTTGATACTATGGTTCTCTCCTCGTCATTTTCAAAGTTAATCGGAGAAAGAACCACCTTCCACACTGTTGCGCTTTGCGCAAGCACCTTACCGTTTGTGTCGTATATAGTGCCTCGCCGAGCGTTGATTGTTGTATCGGTCAGCTGCTGATCGACCGCCTTTTGCTGAAGCTCCTGCCCCTGCACCAGCGTAAGCTGCGACAGACGAAAAGCAACCGTACCAAAGCCCAGCACGAGTATGATTGACATAATTATCATACATCGCCGCATCAGCTTTGACTTGGAACCCTTTGACATTAAATTTCCCCTTTCCGTGTTTTGTTACTTTATTTCAAGCTTATGCGTATTATTCCTTACATATATATGTAGTGTTTTTTCTTATATAAGTATAGGCAAAAAATTATATTAATTAACATCAAGTACAAGCGCAAGACCTCAGCAGCGATATTATCGAAGCTTCGCCTTTATGCCTTTATATACTAATTTCTTGCGCTTGCACTAAATATTTTCACCAAAATACGACAATACCTATAAATAGCAAAAAGGCTGCAACAAGCCAAACCAGTGACAAACCTTTTTTTAAAAAAATGCCACTGATTTCGCTGTCGGGGCAAAAGTCCCGTGTTACAACCGCTTTTATTTTCCTTTTATTTTGTACACCCAAAAAGGATTAAGACCACAAGCCTGCAACTGCTTGTGCGATAGAATCGAAAATGTTCGCGCCTTGCTCCTGTGCAACCTCCGCTTTATCGCCCTGTGACAGACTTATGTATTCCTTTTGGTAGCTGTCAGCCTTGCTCATACCAAGCTTAGACTCGGCAAACTCTTCAACCTTTGCAGTTGAAAGCTTTGAATCAACCTTCATCTGAAGCTGTGTATAAAGGCTTTCCTGATCGGAAAGATTTGAGGAGGCGTTGCTGATTTTCTGGTTAAGCTCAGTGAGCTGAACCTGCCCGTGAATAATAAGGGCAACAGTAACCGTAACAATAGCGCCCAGAGCAACCCTTGAAAAAATCTTTGCCGGGTTACGCTTTGCTCTTCTGTTTTTTATCAAATCCTCTTCAGGTAAGCTAACAACGTTATGTCTTCTTCTATGTAATCTTTTTTGTTCTTCTAATCTTTCTTCAGCCGTAGTCTCAAAGAGGCTGATATCGTAGGCCACGCTTCTACCGTTTAAAGCCATAATTTTACACCTCTGATAAATACACATACACTAATCGACAACGAAAAGTGTAACGAATATGTCATAATTCATTTTCATTTTATCGGCCCGAAACACACTGGCAATTAAAAAGCGCCGATTTAATCAGTAATATTAATAAACCTTGACAAAACCAACAATCTTTAAATCTGTAACAAATTTGTAACATTATCAAAATTTACCTTCTACGTAACTATTTTGACAGTTTAAACGTCATTTACTATATGTTGGATTGAAAAAACAAATAAATCGTCTTAATTTCACTACATATAGTTTACTACTTTCCGTAAAAAAAGTCAAAGGCTTTTTTGTTATTATTTACAATATTGTTACATTTTCTCGAAACACCTTAATTTAGCGCTTCTGCTTCGGGGATTTTTGTTTAATTCCTCCAACGACGCTTCCACAGGCTTTCGGAAAACAAGCCTGCCTTTAGGTTTATTACCGCAAACGCAAACCGGAAAATCCTTAGGGCAGGTACAGCCTGTGCACCATGACGCCATTTTCTGCTTTGTAATCCTGTCCTCCAGCGAGTGGAAGGTGATTACTGCAAGTCGCCCGTTAGGAGCAAGCAGCGAAAACGCTGCGTCAAGCCCCTCCTCCAGTCTGTCAAGTTCGCCGTTGACAGCAATTCTCAAAGCCTGAAAGGTTTTTCTCGCCGGATGACCGTCCCGTCTTTTTGCTGCGGGTACAGCCTGTTTGATTATTTCGGCAAGCTGAAGTGTCGTTTCAATTTTTTCTTTTTCTCTGCTCTTAACAATGCCGGAGGCAATCGAGGCGGCAAATTTTTCTTCACCGTAAAGCGATATGATGCGCGCAAGCTCTTTAAAGCTCAGGCTGTTGACCAGATCTGCGGCTGTTTTTCCGCTCTGACTCATTCTCATATCAAGCGGTGCGTCGTTGTGAAAGGAAAAGCCTCTTTCCGGGGTATCAAGCTGAACCGAAGAAACGCCGATGTCAAGCAGAACGCCGTCAACCTTATCAATGTTCAGACCGGCTGCTGCCTGCGCCATCTGGCTGAAATTCGACTGAACGATTACAGAGCGGTTGTCGTCCTGAAAACGTTTTGTTACAGCGGCTATTGCAGTAGGGTCCTGATCTATCGAAATAAGCTTTCCCTCAGGACCGAGCCGTTTCAGAATTTCTGCCGAATGTCCTCCGCCGCCTGCCGTGCCGTCAATATATACGCCGTCAGGCTTAATGTTCAGCGCGTCAACAGCTTCGTTAAGTAAAACAGGAATATGCGAAAACGCCATTGAACCACCTCTTAAAATGTGATATTTGTCATCAGCTGCGCTATATCCTGCTGTGAAGCTGCCTTTGACACCTTATCCCAGTTGTCGCTGCTCCAAATCTCGACCTGTTTTCCCGTGCCGACGATTGTTACCTCTTTTTCTATCCCGGCAAAGGCTCTCAGCTCCTCGGAAAGAACAAATCTGCCCTGAGCATTCGGGATAGCTTCATCTGCGCCGGCAAAGAAATAATGCTGGAGTGCATTAGCTTCCGGAGCAGGACGGGAGGAAATCTGGTTTACAAACGCCTCCCACTTATCGGCAGGCATTACCCAAAGGCAGTCGCCGATACCTTTTGTGACAAAGAAGCTGCTGCCAAGCTCCTCACGGAACTTAGCCGGCATAATTATGCGGTTTTTTGGATCCAGGTTATGCCTGTAAGTACCGAAAAACACAATGCCACTTCCCTGTCGAATAATTATCAATTTCACACCTGTGTGACACCTTGTGACAATCTCTGTCACTCAGTGTACCTATTATATGACATTTTCCGTCAAGTTGCAAGCATAAATTGATTATTTCAGGATACAATTTTGTAATTTTATGTAAAAATTAGACAAAAAATTGCACATACAAGATATAGGAAGAAGAGCATTATAGCGGCACAATATAGCTCGCTCAGCCGCCTTATTATTCCGATTTGGAACAAAAAAGCACTGTCATTTATATTATCATCCTTTAAAGCCGAAAAAATACATAAAAATATCGGCACATTTTTTCGAGTTATATAAATTACGATTTGTCTATTACTACTTTTAGTATAATTTTTATGTAAAAAAATAGGGTTTGTCGCTCTGATGAATGTATGACAGAATATAGGCTCCCATTGAGGGCAGAATCCCTGCAAAAAATAAAAGCGTACAGTTGCCTGTACGCTCAAAAATATTTTATCTTTTATCAGTTACCGCTTCTCTGCGTATTTTTAAGACCGGCTCTCGCTTTTTTTAGCTCGTTAACCTGAGCAGAAAGAAGCTCGTCTGTTCTTGCCATCAAATCGTCGATATAAGCATTAGCAGCTTTTCTCAGCTCCTTTGACTTAGCCTGAGCGTCGTTGATAATATCGTTTGCCTCAGCCTGAGCCTGACGAACTATCTCGTTCTGATTTACAAGAGTTTTCTTTCTTTCCTCGGCATTGCGGATAATCTGCTCTGCCTCTTTTTTAGCGTCGGCAATAATCTGAGCTCTGTCCGCTACAATAGCCTTTGCCTGACGAACCTCCTGCGGCAGGTTGTCGTCAATATCATCGAGGATATCCTTAACGTGGTCAGCCTCAACAATTACCTTGCCGCCGGAAAACGGCATATTCTTGGCGTCACCAATAACCTCACGCAATTCTTCAATAAGTTCTTCAACTCTCATTTTTGTCATTCCTTTCGCGGACCGTAAGCCCGATTAAAAATAATATATGAGTAATAAAATATAATTCGTGTCAGATGTTATTTGCCCTGAGAAAGTCTGCATTCTATCTCCGCACGAATACATTCGGGAACAAAGTTTGTTATGTCACCGCCTAAGCTTGCCACCTGCTTGACTATGCTTGAGCTTAAGTACATATTTTCCGCGCTTGTGGTCAAGAAAATTGTTTCAAGCTCAGGATTGAGCTTTTTATTGGTAAGCGACATCTGAAATTCGTATTCAAAGTCCGAAACAGCTCTCAGACCCTTAACCACTGCGGTAGCCTTTCTTTGCTTTGCATATTCAGCAAGCAGTCCGTCAAAGCCGACTATCTCAACATTGTCCAGTCCTGCGGTAGCCTTTTTCAAAAGCTCGATTCGCTCGTCGATTGAAAAGCTCGGCTTCTTACTCAGATTAACCATAACCGCCACTATGACGTGGTCGAACATTTTCGAGGCTCTGCTTATAATATCAACATGACCTACCGTTACCGGGTCAAAGCTGCCGGGACATATTACTGTTTGTTTCATAGACACTCATCCCTGACACAATATATGCTTATTTTAATTTTACCATAGCGATAACTTCTGTCAAGAGAAAAATCGCCAATTTTTTCAGGTAATTCTTCTTTTAGTGGACTTTCACAAATAACAAGCCCTGCTTTATTAATATTTTGAGATACAGCCGGTAAAACATTTTGCAAAAGACCTGTTCCGTACGGCGGATCAAGAAAAGCAATATCAAATTTTTCATTATTTGCCGCTAAAAACGACAACGCTTCGGTATTAACAACCCTCGCCCTTTCGCGAAAGCCGACAAAATCAATGTTTCTGTTGATAACATTGATTGAACGGCGGCTCTGATCCACAAAAACCGCTTGCTTCGCACCTCGGCTGAGAGCTTCTATGCCCATCTGACCCGAGCCTGAGAACAAATCAAGAAACCGTCTGCCCTCAATGTTAAATTGAATTATATTGAAAACGGCTTCCTTTACCATATCGGTTGTCGGACGAACATCATCACCCTGCAAGGTTTCAAGGCGCTTGCCGCGAGCCGAACCGGCTACAACTCTCATTAAATCACCCTTTAGCAAGCATTAATACAAATGCTCGCCTGAACATATATTAATATTATCTGGATATCCCTTTAAATAAGCAGTTTTGAGTTTTCAGTTTTCAGTTTTCAGTTTAGAGTTGAGTGGACAGAAAAGTGAAACGAGTTCGTAGGGAACGGTCTTGACCGTTCCGGTTCGCTCTGCTGAATGTTGTATACGCTTCGCAGAGAAGAGCTTTGAGCATTGAGGTGTTAATAAAAAGCCTAAATCCAACAACTCTAAACTCTAAACTCTAAACTGCTTACTAAAAGGGATAATCATATATTAATATTATATCAAAACCGCGGTATATAGTCAATGATAATAATTATAGACAGCATTAGCTGCGTTGATATTCATAGTCGGGGCATCAATAAGCTCCTGCAAATCTGCGTTTTTAATATTCTTAATACTACCAAAATGCTTTAAAAGCGCCTTTGCCCTCTTTTCTCCTATTCCCTCAATCTCGGTAAGCGAGCTTTTAAAGGCTGTATTTTTGCGGCTTGCACGGTGATAGCTTATTGCAAAGCGGTGAACCTCCTCCTGGATATTTGAAACAAGCGTAAACGCACTGCGCTTTGAGGAAATTTCAATTTCATCGCTTCCGTCCGTAATCGCTCTGGTTTTATGCTTGCTGTCCTTAACCATACCGAAAACAGGAACACTGATATTCATATCCCTCAGCACCTGCATAACCGCGCTGTGCTGTCCTTTGCCGCCGTCAAGCAGAATCAAGTCGGGCAAAATTCCGAAGGTGTTGCCGTCGTCTGTATGATTCCGGTACTCCTCAAACCGCCGTCTGATAACCTCCTGCATTGAGCCGTAGTCGTCCTGTCCCTCAACGGTTTTAATTTTAAAGCGGCGGTAAGCCTTGCGGTACGGCTTGCCTTTTTTAAACACAACCATACCGGCAACATTTTCTGTGCCCATTAAGTTGGACACATCATATGATTCGATATAATCGGGCGTTTTGTCAAGTCCGAGTATTTCGGCAAGCTCTGTAAGAGCAGTTTCCTCACGGGCGGTAATACCGCGCTTCTGAGCTATCTGCTCGGCGGCGTTATTTTTACACATCTGAACAAGCTTAAGCTGTTCGCCCTTTTGCGGCACGCTTATAAGAACCTTTTTGCCGCAAAGCTGTGACAACCACTCCTGCAGAATCTCTGCGTCCTCACATTCGCTGTCAAGCGTTATTCTCGGTGGCACCTTTGAACGAAGCTGGTAATACCTCTCGATAAACTCGGCTCTCGCCTTAGGCGTATCCTCAACATCACCTATAACAAAATGCTCGCGGTCATAAAGACTTCCGTTTTCAAAACGGAACACCTCGAAGCAGCCTATGTCACCGTTGCAGGCAAGCGCAATTACGTCCTGCTCCTTTACCGCAGTCGCTACAACCCTCTGTCTCTCTCCTACACGCCGCACTGCGTTGAGCCTGTCACGGATTCTTGCTGCTTTTTCAAATTCAAGGTTTTCAGCCGCTTCGTTCATCTCATCCGTAAGCTTTTTTATTGAAGCCTTGCCGCCGTTCCTTAAAAAATCAACCGCTTCACTAAGATTTTCGTTGTACTCTTTAACGGACACCTTACCGGTACAGGGTGCGCTGCACTGCTTGATATAATAATTCAGGCACGGGCGGCTTTTACCGAAATCACGAGGAAATACCTTTGAACAGCTTGGGAGCTTGAATATCTTTTGCGCCTGGTCAACGGCATTCCTTACATAGTAGTGGCTGATATACGGGCCGAGATAAGCCGCCGCTGCGTCATTGTTGTTTTTCTCAGCGCTTATTCTTCCCCAATCTCCCTTTGTAATCTTGATAAACGCATAGCCCTTATCGTCCTTTAAAAGAATATTGTACTTAGGCTTGTTTTGCTTTATCAAGCTGCACTCAAGCACGAGAGCCTCAAATTCAGAGGAAGTAATGATATATTCAAAATCGTCAACATTTTCAACCATTCGCCTCACCTTGTCGGTGTGGTTATTCTGAGAGCCGAAATATTGGCTGACTCTGTTTTTCAGTGCCTTTGCTTTACCGATATATATTATCTTGCCGTTTTTGTTTTTCATAATATAAACGCCCGGGTCAAGCGGCAGCGCCATAGCTTTTTTGCGAAGCTGTGTTATTTTTTCGCTCATTTCATCAATCCTTTAAAACCTGCTGATAAAGAAAAAACGGACAGAGAATGCACTCTGTCCGCACGGAAGCTATAAATAATTACTCGGAGAAGCCGGACTCAACAAGCTTTACCAGATCGTCAACAGCAGCCTGCTCATCAGGACCGTCGGCAATAATCTTGATTGTTGTACCACCAACAATGCCAAGGGAAAGAACGCCGAGCAAGCTCTTTGCGTTTACTCTTCTCTCCTCTTTCTCAACCCAGATAGATGACTTATACTCATTAGCTTTTTGGATAAAGAAAGTAGCGGGACGAGCGTGCAAGCCTACTTGATTCTGAACCTCAACTTCTTTTACGAACATTCTTAATCTCTCCTCTAAAATGATTTTAGATAACAAATTTCGAAATTAACACAATCATAAAGCAACGCTGAATAAGCATTAAAATTATGCGTCAAATCTTTAATAGATATTATATCACATAGGTTTTTTCCGTCAATACAATTTTTACAATTTCGGTTTGATTGACATTCAAATTGGCAAATATTACGGTTTCATTTGTGCATTTTCAATAATATCTGATAAAAAAACTGTTTTTATACACAGCTTTTATTTCTAAAATAGAATTATAACTAAATTTCTCCGTCCTCTGCGTCAGTTTTTTCGCGTTCCTCAGGAGTAATTTCAGCAACTTTATACATATCGGGTCTTTTCAGCTTGGTTCTCTTTATCGACTGAGCCCTGCGCCAATCTCTTATATTCTTGTGATGACCGGAAAGAAGCACCTCCGGCACCTCTTTCCCTCTCCACAACGATGGCTTTGTGTACTGCGGATACTCAAGCAAGCCGTTGTAGTGGCTCTCGTCGGTGAAGCACTCCTCATCAGACAACACACCGGGAATCATTCTGCACAGAGCGTCTGCATAAACACAGGCAGGCAGCTCACCGCCGGTTAAAACGTAATCTCCTATTGACACCTCCTCGTCGATAAGCTCTTCAATCACACGCTCGTCAAGTCCTTCATAGTGACCGCACAATATGCAGATATTTTCATACTGCTGTGCCGTTTCCTTGAGAAGCTGTTGATTCAGCACCCTGCCCTGAGGAGACATATAAACAAAATGCGGTCTTGTGCCTGTTTTTTTGCACACATCCTCAAAGCACAGCGCCACAGGCTCCGCCTTAAGCACCATACCCATACCGCCGCCGTAGGGAGTGTCGTCAACACGCCTGTGCTTATCAAAGGCATAATCTCGAAGCTGATGAAAATAAAGCTCGATAGCTCCGCTTTTTATCGCCCTGCCGATTATGCTCTCAGACAATACAGCCTGACACATTTCAGGGAACAAGGTTATCAGGTCAATCCTCATCGTCAAAAATTCCTTTCATCGGTTTTATTTTTATTTCACCGCTGAAAACATCGACTTTTTTAACCACATCAGTGATAACAGGTATCAGATATTTACGTTTTTTACCGTCCGTTATTTCGTACACATCATTAGCTCCTGTCTTGAAAACATCAGTAATAATGCCGTATTCAACGTTTGTATCTACATCTGTAACCTTGCAGTCAAGCAAGTCCTGAATATAGTACTCACCATCAGGGAGCTTTACATCGCCTCTGTTCATCCACAGTATCTTACCCCTGAGCATATCCGCCTGCTCAACCGTGTCAACACCCTCAAGCTTTGCAAGAGCAATTCTTTTATGCGCTCTGGCAGACACCTTAACCGCAGTTTTTCCGCCGTCAAAATACAGTGTTTTAAACTTTGCCAAAAATTCGGGGGAGTCGCACCACGGCTCTATTCTGACCTCGCCCTTAAGTCCGTGAGTACCGACAATTTTTCCTATCTCTAAAAAGGTTTTTACCATTGCTTTCTCCTTTTCCGACAAGCAGTGCCTGCCGATAAAATTCTGTTTATATTTTATCATATTCTGCGTATTTTACAATACCCGGATTTGAGCGGTGCAAGCGCCGCAATGAAGAAATGAAGAATGAAGTCGCTTCGCTAATGAAGTGTGCCTTACGGCACATTATGGTTGTCGCCGCTATGCGGCTCTTTCAAATGAAAAATTATCGTTGCAACCTGAAACGAGGTTGTAGGGAACTGGCTTGCCTGTTCCGGTTCGAACCAATGAATATTTTGGATAGTTTCAGCAGAGCGAACACAACCCTCAGTCAGCTGCGCTGACAGCTCCCTTCAAAGGGC
>DKZT01000017.1 GCA_002493755.1 Ruminococcaceae bacterium UBA7067 | reverse complement strand
ACAATTGTAAAAATGTGTATTATTATATTCTTACAGTTTATTGTAAATAAAAATTATTGTATTTACCGACTGCGGCTGTGGGTAAATATAATCAATCAAGTGTTTGCAATAAGTATAATAATTATTCTATAGAAAGAATAAGATTTGAGAAAGTTTTTTAAGTTTTTGGGAACAAGTTGTTTTGTGCTTTTAATGCTGACAGCGATTACGGTATCTGCAACCGATTTGGATTATAACTTAAGCAAAAGTTATGATATAATCAATCCTGCGGGTATAGTCAATGTTAAATATGATATCGGTTCATCTATGCCGTATGATGATGTGTATTCACAAACAGGAACAATTTCAACTGTGGGATTAAGCGTTACTTCAAGAGCAATAACATATTGTTCAGACGGTGCGAGTTGTAAATCTGATATTAACAAACACAATTATGTTGGTTGGGTGTACTGTGGAAACGCACAGGTTGACGGTCATGATTATGCATCTCGTGTTCGTCATGAGTCATATCGTAAGATTATTGATGTTACTGGCGTGCAAACGATTGTCTATGATATAACTTAAAAATAAAGGCGTTTTAATATGAAATTGTTGAAATTGATTTTCTCCCGTATATATTATAACTTTTATTCCAATAAGCTTGTTTTTGTGCTTTTTGCACTCGGCTGTTTTGTATGCGCTGTAAGCTTTACATATCTTTACGGCAATACTATGCCGTCCAAAATTATGCCGGCAAAAGATAGCAATATAAATTATTTTTCTTTTAATTTTAATAACGGCGAGTCGTTATCAGAATTGATTTCAAAAGATGTGTTTACTTCAGAATTGGTTAACGATGTAAGGTTTTATCATAATTTAACAGATGCTGAGCTGCCGCCTGAGTTAAATAATGAAGCCGCACCTTCCTTTAAGCTGGGAACCGGGATGTTTTCAAAAGACCATATGTTTCAGGAAATGGGCAGAGTTGAATTTACTGAAGAAGAAAATAACAACGCCGAAAATGTTATAATCCTTCCTCAGGATTATAATATGCTGACTAAGCAGGTAGGAGAAAGTATTAATGTGTGTGGTCAAACCTTTAAAATAATAGGGTTTCACTCCGGCTGGAATCAGATGTTGATTCCGCAAAATACAATGCTAAAGATTAATTCAGCTATAAATTCCGTTGAGCTATACACGAATAAGGGGTTGAGCAGAGCGAAAAGTGAAGATTTTATATCTGAATTCAAATCTGACTTTTTTGATGCCACAGTTTCAAGCTCTCCGATAGAAATGTACGATGCAGCAGACAGTCAGAATCCGCAAATAATGTTTTTGCTGTCTGTTGTTTATATGATTTCTGTTGCTTCATTTATGTTTCTGATGAAATATATGATGGACAAGAGCAGAAGAGAAAATATAATTTATTCGATTGTTGGTGCAAAAAAAAAGAAGGTTATCCTCATTTTGCTTGCCGAAAGCTCGGTAGTAATCACTGTATTTTCAATATTTGCAGTTTTGGTTCATTTTTTGTTTTATGATTCTTTTTTTTCGCATATTAATACAGAGTCGGGTATAACATATAACATCAATGATTATCTGTTGATAACAGTGTTTATGATTGTACTTTCTCTGTTAACCTCGATTCCGTTTGTAGTAAGTTATATGAAGAATTCACTTGTTGAAAACAAAATCAAATATAGTGAATAAATGTTGGAGAATAGTATGAAAAGTATAAAGTTAATTATTGGCTTTCTGGCAAAAAGCAAGTCAGCTGCTGTGATTCTTGTTTTTTCATATACATTAGTTCTGCTTATAGCAAATATAACATTTGCCTCAGTGAGATATATTACATATACAAGGGATGTGTTTGTTGAGTATAACAGCCCCAATACGTTTTATTGTGCCCTTGATTATGATCCGGGAGAAATAATGGAGTCTGACAAAGCTGACCCGATTGATGAAAAGCTGACATACATCGAGAATAATGCCGGTAAGTACAGTGCGTATCAACCCTTTTTAAAGGAGCAAAATTTTGTAGCTGTTTATGACGGTACGCAGATTTCCTGTGAAATATATGATAAAGAGATGGTTCAAAGATACCCTTTAGCCCTTTCTGAGGGCAGTTGGGAGGAACTGAAAATTGAAAGCGATGACAGCGTATTTACGGCAGTTTCTTCAGGCGCTCAGTTTGACGGGGTGAAATTAGGTAGTGTTGTATCTGTTGGCGTTAACAAAGGCGGTAAGGCGCTGAGTGATATTAAGGTGAAAATAGTGGGTAAGCTTGCCGCACCATACTCGGTTCCGCATTTTAGCGTATCTGGCAGTATAGTAACAGCGGATTATATGTTTGGTAATTTGGACGGACTGATATTTTTGAAATCAGATGAGCTGATAAACAAAATTAACGCTCAGTCATCGTATGCGATTACAACCTCGGGAAATTTTATTACTACAATTTTACCGGACGCAACCGAAAAAGAGCAGGAAGAATATATAACTTTTTTAAAAAATAATTTCTCGGTTAAATCTTATGATGAGATAAAGCTGAAATCTGACGAAAAGGTTGACCGTGAGGTTCGGCAAAGAATACCGATTCCGGTGTTTCTTCTTACTATTGTCAGTTTCGCTCTGTTGAGTATGTCTGTACTGTTCGTCAATAAAAATATTCGCGATCACGCAGTTTATTATATGTGCGGTTGCAGTCGCAAGCGAAGCTGCGCTATTGTTTCCGGTGGAGTTATGTTCCTTGGTGCGGTTGGAGGAATTATTAATATTTTATTTGTATCGTTTTACAGCAAGCTTTCAGCGCAGGGCATTTTAAATCTGAATAATGTATTGTTTGACAGCGTTTCGATATTATATACAGGTTTGATTTTGCTGATAACTGTTGGAACTTCGGTTGCGCTGGGACTGATTGTTTTCAGAAAAAATACACCAATAGAAATATATCGGAGAGTTGAATAATGATTAAAGTAGAAAATCTAATAAAAACATATAAGCTTGGTAAGGATTTGTTTTATGCCCTTGATGATGTATCGCTTACAGTTGATGACGGAGAGCTTGTTGCAATTTGCGGCACTTCGGGTGCAGGTAAATCAACCTTGCTGAATATCCTTGGTTGTCTTGATAAGGCGGATAGCGGAAAATACTATCTTGATGATGTCGATGTTTTTTCGCTTAAGGATTCTAAAACAGCTAAATTGCGGAATAAAAAGATAGGTTTTGTATTGCAGGATTTTTCGTTGATAAATCAGAAAAAGGTTGATTTTAATGTAATGCTGCCTATGTACTTTGACAATACTCCCGGCAAACAGATGAAGATAAAAGCTGACAAAGCCCTGAAGGCTGTCGGGCTGGAAGATCAGAAGAATAAAAAGGCAAATCAGCTGTCGGGCGGTCAGCGACAAAGAGTTGCGATAGCAAGGGCAATTGTTAACGATCCTTCAGTTGTGTTGGCTGATGAACCTACCGGTGCTCTTGATTCCAAGACTTCACAATCAATAATGGAATTGTTTAAGGAGCTGAATAAAAAGGGTATAACGGTTATTATTGTTACTCACGATAAGGAAATTGCATCGTATTGCAATCGGCAGATTGAAATTAAAGACGGGAAAATTATTTTTGACAGTAAAAAATAAGCTTAGTTATTTAAGCCACTTTCTTGTTAGGCTTGAGGACTTTTTGTCAAAGGTGCTGTAGGCTTGATTTAAGTTGAATATATCTGAATATAGCAAAAGGGCGAACCAACAACGGATTCGCCCTTAATTATTTTATTTTCAGAAATTACTCATACAGCGGATACTTGTTGCAAAGCTCGGTTACGCCTGCTCTTACTGCGTCTGCGTTGCCCTCAAAGTCCTCTGTTACCATTGTGATGAACTCGGCAATCTTGTCCATATCGTCCTCCTTGAAGCCTCTGGTTGTAACTGCCGCCGTACCCATTCTCACGCCGCTTGTAACGAACGGACTTCTCGGCTCGTTCGGAACGGTGTTCTTGTTGGCTGTGATGTAAACCTCGTCAAGACGATGCTCAAGCTCCTTGCCAGTAAGCTCTGTTTCCTTTAAGTCAAGCAGTAAAACGTGGTTGTCTGTGCCGCCCGATACAAGCTTGTGACCTCTCTTGATAAGGCCGTCAGCCAGAGCCTTGCAGTTTTTGACAATCTGCTCGCCGTATTCCTTGAACTCAGGCTTTAAAGCCTCGCCCAGACAAACAGCCTTTGCGGCGATTGTGTGCATCAGCGGACCGCCCTGCGTGCCGGGGAAAATAGCCTTGTCGATTGCCTTTGCAAATTCTTCCTTGCAGAGGATAAGACCGCCTCTCGGTCCTCTTAAGGTCTTGTGTGTTGTTGTTGTAACAAAATGAGCGTGCTCAACAGGGTTTGGGTGAACGCCTGCCGCAACAAGTCCTGCAATGTGCGCCATATCAACCATAAGATAAGCACCGCAAGCGTCTGCAATTTCACGGAACTTCTTGAAGTCGATGATTCTCGGGTATGCGCTTGCGCCGCATACAATGAGTTTTGGCTTGCATTCAAGAGCCTGCTCCATAACCTTGTCATAATCTATTCTGTGTGTTTCGGGGTCAACGCCGTATGCAACGAAGTTGTAGTATTTGCCGCTTAAGTTTACCGGAGAGCCGTGGGTGAGGTGTCCGCCCTCGCTTAGGTTCATACCCATAACGGTGTCGCCCGGCTCAAGCATTGCAAAGTAAACAGCCATATTAGCCTGTGCGCCCGAGTGCGGCTGAACATTTGCGTGTTCTGCGCCGAAAAGCTCGCAGGCTCTTTTGCGCGCGATTTCCTCAACAACATCAACGCACTGGCAACCGCCGTAGTAACGCTTGCCCGGGTAACCCTCGGCATATTTGTTTGTAAGCACGCTTCCCATAGCCGCCATAACGGCAGGTGAAACGATGTTTTCCGAAGCGATAAGCTCAATATTTCTTCTCTGTCTTTTAAGCTCCTCGTTCATAGCGTCGGCAACGTCGCTGTCGTACTCGCCGAGAAAGCCTATTGTATCTACCATATCCTTATACATTTCAAACATCCCTTTCTTTTGTCAGTATAATACAACTTAATTATATGGCAAACTGCAGTTTATTGCAACACAATTTTTTTATTGAGAGTGAAGAGTTAAGAGTAAAGAGTGGAGAGAAGGTTGTCGCCGCTTTGCGGCTCTTTGAATTAAAAATAACTCGTTGCTAAATTATCTAAAAACTCAAAACTCAAAACTCTGCGGCTAAGCCGCTTCGCTGTTTTCCTTTTGCAGGATAAAGTCGATATTTGCTTTTTCGTACTTGTTTAAGCTGCTTTCGTCAAATGCTTCCGGACTTATTGTGCCGTTGTACCAGGTGCATTTGTCAAAATAGCTTTGTATCTCAGGCGAATTGAATTTTCTGCCGTGACGTGCGTAGATTTCGTTTCGTGCGAGAACAAGCTGCTGCCCCTCAATTCCGTCAAGGTCGGAATAGTCGAGGTAGCGGTTGCTGCTGTCGGGTAATATATATGTGCTGATTGTCTTTTCAGGCTGAGTCGGCTCGGTTTCGGTTTCCGTCTCGGTTTCAGTTTCAGGCTCGGTTCTTTCCGGCCCTATTGAAACGGAAAGAGTAACGGTTGAGCCTGCTTCAATTCTATCGTCTGCTCTCGGACTCTGGCTTATTACATAGCCGCTTTCCACGGTGTCGCTGTTCTGCTTGATTACGCTGACGGCGAAGCCGAGACCTTCAAGCTCCGAAACGGCGGCTTGCTGTTCTTTGCCTGTTACATTTGGCAGGTCTGCCATAAGCTTTGTCGCTGTTGTCGGTGCAGTGGGGTCGGTTGATGAGGAATTTGTCGGCGCTGTCGGTGAATTGCCCGAACAGCTTTTGCCGAGAATAAGCGCCGCGAGAACTACCGCAGCTGTTATCAGGACTGCGCCGATAATTATTACTGCCGCAAGTGCGCCGGTGTGCTTTTTTGGTTTTTCGTTGCCGTATTCGTCAATGTCGCTCGGTGCATAGGGAGCGTATCCTCCGCTGAAATTCTGCTGACCACCGTTCATAGGGGCGGAGTAGCTGTCGCTGTAATATTCGTCCGAGGTGTAGTTGCCGTGAGCGTTTGTGCCGCTTCTATCCTGTTCAACACGGTGCAGCTCCTCGTCTATTCTTTTTTCTGTGCTGTTGCTGAAAATTTCAGTATCGTCATTGTGTGACTGCAAATTGTCGCCGCAGTAAGGGCAGAACTTTGCGTTTTCGTCAACGGTTCTGCCGCAGTTTGTACATCTCATTTTATCACGCCTTTCGGTTAGAGTATTATTTTATGACAAGATTATACAACTTTTGCGCAGGTATTACAACCTTATTTCAGAAAAGGAAAAATAAGGCAGAGAGGAGAGAGGAGAGTGGAGATGGGCGGCTTCGCCGCAGAGTTTTGAGTTTAGAGTTTAGAGTTTTGAGAATGCTCGTAACGAGTTTATAATCAGAGAGCAACGAAGTTGCGACTACCAAAATTATTCATTATCCATTATTCTTTATTCTTTATTCTTTACAGTGGTGCTTGCACCGCAGATTGTAAAAAGTAAGGCTCCCTTTGACAAGGAAGCCTAAGCTTGATTCCGTATTTATAGGTTCGAGCCGGAACGGTCAAGACCGTTCCCTACGAACTCGTTCCGAGTTATTTATTAGTTCAAAGAGCAGCAGTCGTTATCCGAATCGTCCGTTACTCTCGGAGGGAAAAATTCCTCTGTCGGGAATTCAAGACGGCTGAACATTTCGCACGGATTGTCTGAGGTTGTCACGCATTCCTTTTCCGGCACGCAGAAATCGTATGACGGAACGAGCAGTTGAACATTTCTTTCAATTCTTACGATGGTGAATATTCCTATTGTTACAAGAATATCACGCTCACCCTTGCCGCACGGCATTTCACCGCCGAAACGGCAGCAGATGTGCTTCGGTATCGGGCAGCACGGCGAGCAGTCGCAGCATTTCTTGACGATTTTTGCAGACAGCGCAATAGGCTTTGCAACCTGTACGGTCGCCTTTGGCAGATTGCGCTTGGGCGTCAGCTGGTCGTCACAGTCGTCCTTAACGTAGTCTGAGCTGAACACTCTGACATTTCCCTCACTGCCGAAGAGGATAACCTTCTTGTTGAAGATGCTCAGTCCCTTTACAACCGTAGCGATAGATTTCGGTGCGGCATAAACCTCAAGCTCTACCTCAAAGAAGTAGGTCATATCGACAGAGTAAAAGCCCTTGTGGAAGGGTACAGGCTCTAAGTCGATTGAAACATTGATAACGTCAACATCCTTGAGCCTTACATTTGTTGCGCAGTCAATAAGCTCCTGAGCCTCCGGACAGAAATACACTTTTAAATCGCTCAGACAGTCCTTGTCTGAACAGCTGTCATAAACTCTGTATGCGTCGATGCATACAGCCTCTTTTATGTTGGACAGGTCAATGCTTGCGCCGATTTTTTCATCAGACATAAAATAGCAGCCTCCTTAAGCTTTTTACTACTATCTTATGGTGACGGTTTTATTTTGCTACAAAATATTCTGCAAAAATTCAGGCACGGCGGCGATAATATCGCTTGCAAGCATTGAGTATTCGCCGAGCCTGTCACGGCATATATCGCCTGCCCCGCCGTGAATATATACTCCTGCGCAGGCACAGTCAAACGGCTTGCCGCCCTGAGCAAGCAGTCCCGAAATCATTCCGGCGAGCACATCTCCGCTGCCGCCCCGTGCCATACCGGGATTGCCTGTTGTGTTGACAAGACATCTGCCGCTCGGCGAGGATATTATTGTGTACGCTCCTTTCAGTACGGTTATTACATTGTATTTTTCGGCGAAGAACTCGGCACAGTCCTTACGGTTGAGCTGAACCTGCTTTACCGATAATCCGCAAAGCCTTGACATTTCGCCGGGGTGCGGCGTAATTATAATATCGCACTGTGCGTGTCTGAGTATTTCGGGTGACTCGGCGACTATGTTCAGTGCGTCTGCGTCAAGCACAAGAGGCACTTCACAGCGCAGAATAAGCTCACGCACGAGCTTTCTCGTGTCATCGTCAACGCCGAGTCCGCAGCCGATTAATACCGCCGCCGACTTATTCGCCTGCTCGATTATCGCCTTTATATTGTCGCTTGAAATTCTTCCGTTTTCGTTTTCCTTAAGCGGCATATACACAGCCTCGGGAAAGACGGGTGAGTTAATAGCATAAACCGCATTTGTGACAGCCGCCCTGACTAACCCTACTCCGCAGGTGTACGCTCCCTTTACCGCAAGAAGCGCCGCTCCAGCCATACCGTAGCTGCCGCAGACAGCAAGCAGTGTGCCGAACGTGCCTTTATTGGACGAGGTTCTGCGCTTTTTAAGCACCGCTCTTGCGCTTGCACGTGAGGTTGTTTCAAGCCAGTACGGCGAGCGCTCAACAAGACGTGGAGAGATGCCAACGCTCATAACGCCTGTGACTCCGCAGAAATCCATTGACGGATAAAGCACGTGAACAGGCTTGAGCGTTGTGAAGCTTACCGTAAGATCAGCGTTCACACACAGGTTGCTCACCTGTCCGCTGTCGCACTCCGCACCGCTCGGCAAATCCATAGCCATAACCTTGCCTCGGCTTCTGTTGATAAGCTCGACAACAGGCAGGATGTTCTCGCGCAGACCGCCCTTGAAGCCTATGCCGTAGATTGCGTCAATTATATAGTCGGCGTTTTTTATCTTGTCAATGCTTTTTTCGGTTTCCTCCCAGATTCGCCACACAGGGATATTTGCCCTTGAAGCCTCTTTCATAGCCTTTGCGGCTTCGGCTGTCTTAATCTCGCCGTCAACAAGAATAATATCCGTTCTTATTCCGACACTGTTCAGATAGAGAGCCGCAACGATTCCGTCGCCGCCATTGTTGCCTTTACCGCATACAGATACTACGCGGTCGCTCGTTTTTATGCCAAATTGCTCGACAAAAGCCTTTGCCGAGGCAGTGCCTGCGTTTTTCATCAGCTCATAATAGCCGATACCGCCGTCCACCGCCGCCTGCTCAAGTCTTCTCATCTGCTCACAGGAAAGTATTTTCATTTTAATCACCCAAGAGTTTACATAGTATTTTTATAGACTGCTCTGCAGCCGCATTGCGGAATCTGAAGAAGTCAACCGCCTCGTTTTCTCTTACGCTGTCGGAAATTGCCCTTGTAATGCCGAACGGTACTTTGTTTCTGAAGCACACCTGCGCAATAGCTCCGCCCTCCATTTCACAGGCGATTGCGCCGAAAACGGAATTGATTTTTATTCTGCGCTCCTTTTTTGATACAAAGGTGTCGCCTGTTGCTATTCTGCCGATTTCATATTTTGTGTTTTCAACGCTTTGGCAGGCTTTTTCAAGCCTTTCTATTATATCGTCATCGGCGGCGATTTCGAGCACCTTGCAGTCGTTGAACTGGATAAGTCCGAGCGGGTCGCCAAGCTCAGTGCCGTCCATATCGTGCTGGACAACATCACGGCAGATTACAACATCGCCGATTTGCGTTTCCTCGCTCAATGCTCCTGCAATGCCCGAGTTGATTATCTCATCGGGCGAGAAAAGGTCAATCATAACCTGAGCGCACATTGCGGCGTTTACCTTGCCGATACCGCACTCAACCGCAACAACCTCCTTGTCAAAGGCTGTGCCGCTGTAAAAGGTCATTCCTGCCTTGTTTGTTTCCTTGATGTTTTCCATTTTGTCAATAAGCCCCTCGACCTCAACTCGAAGAGCGCAGATTATTCCTGTCATATGTATTCTCCCTATCCCAGATTTCCCGTAATAAACATAATCACCGACAGAGCGGCGAGCGGCGCTGTTTCGGCGCGCAGTATCCTCTTGCCGAGCGTTGCAACGCCTGCACCCTTTGACTTAAGCACCTCAATTTCTTCAGGCGCAAAGCCTCCCTCACTGCCGATAAACATTCCTGTTTCCTTTACCTCGGGCGAGATTATTTTTGATACGCTTTCGCCGCCGCACTCGTAGAACACGACAGAGCGTTCAAGCCTTGCCGCTTCCTCCGCAGCCTTATCAAAGCTTACGGCTGCTTCAACAGTCGGGATTATCCCTCGCCTTGACTGCTGTGCCGCCTGCAATGCGATTTTCTGCCAGCGCACCGTCTTTTTTGCGATTGCTTTTTCATCGGGTCTTGATATGCACCGTGAGCTGATAAACGGCACAATCCTTGTCACGCCTAACTCAACCGCCTTCTGCACGATAAAGTCCATTTTATCGCCCTTGGGCATAGCCTGAAAAAGCGTGACAGCGGTTTTCGGCTCGTTTTCACACGGCTGTCTGCTGTTTACCCTTACGGTTACGCTCGTTTTGTCTATGCTCTCGATTGTGCAGGGGTAAATATATTTACCGCAGCATATTGTCAGCTCCTCGCCGATTTTCATTCTTAACGAGCCTGATATGTGCCTTGCCTGTTCGCCGTCAAAGGTGAAAAAATTTTCAGGCTCAATATCTGAAAAAAACCACGCCATTTCTATACTTCCTCCGAATTTTGTGCTATAATTACATTTATTGAAATATTATGCTATAATTTTATCAGAACAGCAAAAAAAGCGCAAGAGTCTGAGTTTCACGCTCTTGTGAATTTTGAAACGAGGTGCAGAAATGAGCAGCTCACCGCTTGCAGACAGATTAAGACCGCAGACGCTTGATGATGTGGTGGGGCAGGAGCATCTGCTTACACGGGGCAAGGCTCTGCGCAGAATTATTGACAGCGGCGAAATCCCGAATATGATTTTCTACGGTCCGTCAGGAGTCGGCAAGAGTACTGTCGCTTCTATCATAGCGAGGAAAACCAACCGCAACCTGCGCAAGCTCAACGGAACAACGGCGACAACCGCCGACATAAAGGCGATTGTGTCGGAGCTAAACACCTTCGGCGGAATGAACGGCGTTTTGCTGTATCTTGACGAGATTCAGTATTTCAACAAAAAGCAGCAGCAAACGCTTCTTGAGTTCCTTGAGGACGGCAGGATAACGCTTATCGCCTCGACAACGGAGAACCCGTATTTCTATGTGTATAACGCAATACTCAGCCGATGCACGGTGTTTGAGTTTAAAACAGTCGGTGCACACAGCGTTGAGAGAGCAATATGGAGAGCGTTTGATTATCTTGAAAACGAAACAGGCGACGAGATAGAGGTTGAGGACGATACTGTTTCCTACATAGCCACAGCCTGCGGCGGCGATGTCAGAAAGGCGCTCAACGCTGTTGAGCTGTGCGTGCTTGCCGCAGACAGCGAGGACGGCAGGCGCACCGTGTCAAACGAGCTTGCAAGGGAGCTTACGCAGAAAAGCGCAGTGCGCTATGACAAGGACGGCGACGAGCATTACGATATTGTGTCGGCTTATCAGAAGTCGATGCGCGGCTCAGACGCAAACGCCGCAATACATTACCTCGCAAGACTGCTTGAAGCAGGGGACTTACCATCAGCCTGCCGTAGGCTTATGGTTTGCGCCTGTGAGGATGTGGGACTTGCATATCCGCAGCTTATTCCGATTGTAAAAGCCTGCGTTGACATAGCACAGGCTGTCGGCTTGCCCGAAGCGAGAATACCGCTTGCAGACGCAGTGATACTTGTGTGCAATGCGCCGAAGAGCATAAGCGCATATAACGCAATAAACTCGGCTATGCAGGATTTGCAAACAGGCAAATACGGGCAGATTCCAAGACAGCTTCAGAACAAGCACTTTGACGGCGAGGACAACCAAAACAAGGGGCAGTTTTATGAGTATCCGCACGATTACCCGAACCACTGGGTATATCAGCAATATCTGCCCGACAATATAAAGGACAGAGTTTATTACGAATACGGCGACAACAAGAACGAGCAGGCTTTCAAGGCATATTGGGATAGAATCAAGGGTGAAGAAAAATGAGAGGACGTTCAAACTGCGACACCTGTGTGCATTACATTTATGACGATGAATTGGGTTATTATGTATGCGAGGTGAATCTTGACGAGGACGAAATGGTGAAATTTATGCAGGGCACGTTTGACGACTGCCACTATTACCGTCTTGACGATGAATACGGCATTGTAAGAAAACAGAATTAAGAAAAACTCGTTGCGAAATTCAACTCAACTCTGCGACTACATAAGTTATTATTTATTCATTATTCATTAATGCCGCAAAGCGGCGCATATAACGGAGGTACAGTATGGAAACTTTAACCGGCAGACAGCTTTATTCTCAGCTGAGGCTTTTCAGGGACAACCGCCACACACCGTCGCGTGCGCTTGTTGAGCTTTTGTCGAAGAAGCGCAGAACTATCGCAACGGCGGAAAGCTGCACGGGCGGACTTATCTCAAAGCTTATCACAGATATTTCGGGCGCAAGCGAGGTGTTCCACTGCGGCATTTGCTCCTATTCAAATGATATTAAGGAGGGAGTGCTTGGCGTAGACCACGAAATTCTTGAACAGCACGGTGCAGTATCGCCGGAAACAGCTATGCAGATGGCACTCGGCGTTCGCGCTCTTTCGGGAGCTGATATAGGACTTTCAACAACCGGCATTGCAGGTCCGGGCGGCGGCAGCGATCAGAAGCCTGTCGGTCTTGTGTATATCGGGTATGCCGATAAGCGAGGCTGCGGCTGTGTAAGACTGGAGCTTTGGGACGTTACAATAACAAGGGACGAGGTGCGAAATTTGTCGGCTGCAGCGGCAATTTTAATGGCGTATAAAAGCAATTTAAACAAATAAATTCTGCGGTGTTGCAGAATTTAGCGACTATAACACCGATATTACAACAAAGATATTGCATTCATCACCGATATATGTTAAACTTGTATATTGAATGGGGAAATTTGGAGTTACAGGTTTTCTTTGTTCATATTGTGTATTTTTTCTTTGACAGGAATAAAATGCAGCTAAAATCAGAATGATATTTCGGGCGGAGTACCCGAACCGTGATATTAGAATCAAAAATAAATATGACAGGAGTTGACACTATGGCAAGATGTGCGGGCATACTTTTGCCCATTACCTCTCTACCGTCTCCATACGGAATCGGAACACTCGGCAAGGAAGCTTATAAATTTGCTGACTTCCTTCAGGCAGCAGGACAGAAAATATGGCAGCTGCTTCCGCTGGGTCCCACCAGCTATGGCGACTCCCCCTACCAGTCCTTTTCAATTTATGCGGGCAACCCGTATATGATTGATCTGGATACGCTCGTTGAAGACGGACTTTTAACTGAGGACGATTTAAAGGACCGTGATTGGGGCAGCAATCGTGAGAAGGTTGACTACGAGAAAATCTACAACGTTCGCTTTGATGTGCTCTACATTGCTTACAGAAATTTCCAGGAGAAGGGCGACTTCGAGGAATTTGAGCAGTTTGTTCAGGAGAATAAGGCGTGGATTGACGATTATGCGCTTTATATGGCTGTTAAGAAGAGCTTTGGTATGAAGTCGTGGACAGAGTGGCCGGACGAAGATATCAAAACGAGAAAGCAGAAGGCAATTAATGAATATACCAAAAGGTTCAGCGACGATATAAGATACTGGCAATTTATTCAATATCTTTTCTTCAAGCAGTGGAACGCCTTTAAGGCTTATGTAAACGCCAAGGACGTTCAGATTATGGGCGATATTCCGATTTACGTTGCAATGGACAGCGCCGATACCTGGGCTAACCCCGAGGTGTTCTGGCTTGACAAGGATCTGAATCCTGTATGCGTTGCAGGCTGTCCGCCTGATTATTTCTCGGCGACAGGTCAGCTCTGGGGCAACCCGATTTATGATTGGAACTACCTCAAAAAGACTAAGTATGACTGGTGGATAAAGAGAATTGCCGGCGTTTCAAAGATGTTTGACATCACAAGAATCGACCACTTCAGAGGCTTTGATTCCTACTATGCAATTCCGTATCCTGCCGAGGACGCTGTTCACGGCGAGTGGCTTGAGGGTCCGGGCATTAAGTTCTTTGAAACAATGAAGAAAAAGCTCGGTGATGTTCCGATTGTAGCCGAGGACTTGGGACTGCTTACTCCGAGCGTTGAAAAGCTTCTGGCTGACTCGGGTTATCCGGGAATGAAGGTTTTGGAGTTTGCATTTGACAGCGACGAGGAAAATAACTATCTGCCGCATAACTATACAAGCAACAGTGTTGTTTACTCCGGCACACACGATAACGATACTATTTTGGGCTGGGCGGCAACAGCAAAGGAAGAGGATGTTGAGTTCGCAAGAAAGTATTGCAATATGCCTGAGGACGAGCCGTTTAACTGGGGTATCATCAGAACGGCATACGCAAGCGTGAGCGACTATGCAATTATTCAGATGCAGGATATTCTCGGTCTTGGCACCGAGGCACGAATGAACATACCATCTACCTTGGGGGGCAACTGGGCATGGCGTATGAAGCCGACGGCTGCTGATAAGGAGTTGGCATATAAATTAAGAAAATTAGCAAAGACATATGGAAGACTGGAGGAAGATTTACCGATGAATCAGAACAAAATCATGGAGGCTCTTGTTGAGAATGCCAAAAGCGAGTTTTGCAAAAATGTTGAGGATTTAACCCCGGCTGAGCTTCACACAGCTTTGGGTAGGGCTGTAATGGGTGAAATTGCAGACCGTTGGAACAAGAGCAAGGAAACCCATGCAAACAACAGAAGAGCTTACTACTTCTCAGCTGAATTTCTGATGGGCAGAATGATGTATAACAATCTTTACTGCCTTGATATTCTTGAGGATGTTAAGCAGATTCTTGATGAAAAGGGCATTGATATCAATGTGTTTGAGGACATTGACGATGCAGCGCTCGGCAACGGCGGTCTTGGCCGTCTGGCAGCCTGCTTCCTTGACAGCGCCGCCACACAGGATGTACCGCTTGACGGTTACGGCATACGCTATAAGTACGGCCTTTTCAAGCAGCAGATTAAGAACGGTTTCCAGGTTGAGGTTGCTGACGATTGGCAGCGCTTCGGCGATCCGTGGAGCGTAAGAGCTGAGAGCGACACAGTGCTTGTTAAGTTCTCGGACGAAACAGTTAAGGCTGTTCCTTACGATATGGCTGTTATCGGCTACGGCACAGAGAATATCAATACACTTCGTTTGTGGCAGGCAGAGGCTGTTGAGGACTTCAACTTCCTCGAGTTCAACAACTGTCACTATGACGCTGCTGTTAAGAGCAAGAACTCGGCAGAGAATATCTCTAAGGTTCTTTATCCTAACGACAACAGCTACGAGGGCAAGGTTCTCCGCTTGAAGCAGCAGTATTTCTTCTGCAGCGCTTCCTTGCAGGATATTATCAAGAGATATAAGGCTAAGTACGGCAATGATTACAGCAAATTCTCTGCTCATTGCGCTGTACAGCTCAACGATACTCACCCGGTTTGCGCTATTCCTGAGCTTATCAGACTTCTCCAGAACGACGGTTTAAGCTTTGACGAGGCATTCGAGATTGCTCAGAAGACATTTGCTTATACAAACCACACAGTTATGGCTGAGGCTCTTGAGAAGTGGAGCATCGACCTTATGAAGAGCGTTATTCCTGAGATTTACGCTATCATTGAGAAGATCGACGCAAGACTTGTTGCCGACCTCACTGCAAAGGGACTTAATGTTCCGGCTGTACCGCAGGCTGAAGAAGAGGCTGACGATAAGGGAGAAGCAAAGGTTCCGACAAAGCTTGACGGTATGAGAATTATCGACGGCGGCGTTGTTCATATGGCAAGACTTGCTATCTATGCTTCAAGCTACACAAACGGTGTTGCTTATATCCACACAGAGATTCTTAAGCACGACGTTCTTAACGATTGGTATCAGATTTATCCGGAGCGCTTCCAGAACAAGACAAACGGTATTACACAGCGCCGTTGGCTCGGTCTTTGCAACCCGGAGCTTTCAAAGTTCATCACAGACAGAGTTGGCGACGGCTGGCTCAGAGATCTCTCTGTTCTCAAGAAGCTTGAAACAGCTATTGACGACAACACAGTTAAGGAATTCAACGAGATTAAGGCTAAGAAAAAGGCTCAGCTCGCTGATTATATTGAGAAGCACGACGGCGTAAAGCTTGACCCGAGCTTCATCTTTGACATTCAGGTTAAGAGACTCCACGAGTACAAGAGACAGCTTCTTAACGCTTTCTCAATCGTTGACATTTACTTCAAGCTGAAGAACGGCGAGCTTAAGAACTGGAACCCGACTGCGTTCATCTTCGGTGCAAAGGCTGCTCCGGGTTACGCAAGAGCTAAAGCAATCATCAAGTATATCAACGAGATTGCAAAGCTTGTTAACAATGACCCTGATGTAAACGATAAGCTCAAGGTTGTATTCGTTTCTAACTACAACGTATCCTATGCCGAGAAGATTGTTGTTGCCGCTGATGTTTCAGAGCAGATTTCAACAGCAGGTACAGAGGCTTCCGGTACAGGTAATATGAAGTTTATGCTCAACGGTGCAGTAACGCTAGGTACATTTGACGGCGCTAATGTTGAGATTACACACGAAGCAGGCGAGGAGAACGAGTATATCTTCGGCGCAAGAGTTGAAGAAATCAACAAGCTTGCTGCTGAGGGCTATGATCCTGAGAAGATTTACAACACCAACCCGGAAATCAAGAAGGTTATCGATACTCTTATCGACGGCACATTCGACGACGGCGGCGCTCAGGGCGAGGGCAGCTTTGCAGAGCTTCACACATCGCTTATCAAGGGTGCATGCTGGCATCAGCCTGACCACTACTATATTCTTCAGGATCTTCCGTCTTATGTTGAGGCTAAGATTAAGTGCAACAATGATTACAGCGACAGAATCGCATTCGGCAGAAAGTGCCTTATGAACACAGCAAACGCGGGCAAGTTCTCATCAGACAGAACAATCCTCCAGTATGCTGAGGAGCTCTGGAAGCTTAAGTAATCTTAAATTAAGTAATAATTTTAATATTTTAAAAAGCAACCCCTGCCGAGAAATCAGCAGGGGATTTGTGTTGTTGTATATAGAAATTTTTGTTTTTAATCGGGAACAAAAATATGTAGCATGCAGTTTATGGCTCGTATATCAGCCACAAAACAAAAAACAAGGGAGCGCAAAATGCGTCAACTAATAAAGCAAAGCGGATATAAACCCTGTATAAAGGATAAAGAAACGCATAATTTGAACGCGATTTTTCGTAGTAGCTGTCACTTTCCTTGTCGATATACAGTTCTATAAAGCACTCGTCTTTGAAAAGAATTTTTGCGATAAACAGATTTGTAAAAAGTAAGGTTAACACAAAAAATAGACTGTCAATTTTCGTTGCACCAAACAAAACTACTCCGGCTGATTCAATAAAAGTAACAAACATAGCGAGAAACTGCGAGATATGTAATTTTGCTATCTTAGTCATAATAGTAATTCTCCAAAGTTTAGCGTTATAAATTCTTTATCCGTATAACTCCCCAAAGGATAAGGAGAAACGGTCCGCATACTGCTTCAATAATTGAGGCGATACGCAAGTACAATCTTATCATCTTGCATCTGCGGCAAACCTTTGGGCTGTTTTCCCTTTTGATTTTTTCTCTATGTCTTTCGGTCATACAATCGTCTTTAAAAATCAGAAAGGCTGATAACTGACCTATGAAAAACAATGCGAGAATCAGAAAAGGCGAAATCATTTCAGAACCGACTGCACCGACAATAATAGCAAATTGAGCAGCCGTGAGAAAAGCCACAGCAACCTTTGCAATGATAATTTTATATTCGATTATCATACTCATTCCTCCTGCAAATCAATCCGCATTTATGTATTTCCCATAACCTTTTTCATTGCTTCAAAGGTTTCTGCGCTTATAACGTGTTCCATTCGGCAGGCGTCACGGACGGCTGTTTTTTCGTTGACGCCGAGCGAGATAAGCCACCGGGAGATAAGCCTGTGCCGCTCATACATTCTTTCGGCTATTTCAAGGCCGGGCGGCAGAAGCGATATATAGCCGTCATTGTCCATTTCGATATAGCCGTTTTTGCGCAGATTTTTCATAGCCACGCTTACGCTCGGCTTGCTGAAATCAAGTGTGTTCACAATGTCGATAGAGCGAACAGAGCCTTTGCTGTTTTGAATCATTAAAATTGCTTCCAGATAATTTTCGGCAGATTCCTGTATTTTCAAAATGCCACCGCCTTGCAATGTTATTTTGTAATAGTATAACATATTTGTGGTGTGTATTTCAATACGATTTGGAGAAAATATAAAATTCTTGTCGATAAGTATTGACAACTGAGTTAGTTAGTGCTAACATATTTATGGTTAGGTAATACTAACTGATTATTTAATGATATGAGTTAGTTTAAACTTACTCTGGAAAGTACGGTGAATATGATGCCCTTGACATTTGCCGATATAGGTCGGCTCAGTATAATCAAAAAAGTCGGCGGCAGAACCGAGGTTGTAAAGCATTTGAATGCTTTGGGTTTTGTGCCGGGCAGAGAGGTTCGGATAGTATCGTCTATTGGCGGAAACCTGATTGTAAACGTTAAGGATACGCGCGTTGCAATCAGCAGAGAAATGGCTGGAAAAATCATGGTATGATTGAGGAGGAGTTCGTATGAAAACATTAAGACAGGCTAAGGTTGGGGAAACTCTCAGGGTTTTGAAGCTTCACGGCGAGGGAGCGGTTAAACGCCGCATAATGGATATGGGCATAACAAGAGGAGTTGAGGTGTATATCCGCAAAACCGCGCCGCTGGGCGACCCTGTTGAGGTTACTGTCAGAGGATATGAGCTGTCAATGCGAAAGGCAGACGCGGAAATGGTCGAGGTGGAATAGTACCTCTTATTTTTTAAAATATAGTTAGCATAAACTAACCTTAAGGGAGATTTGATATGAGCATTAAAATTGCACTTGCCGGAAATCCGAACTGCGGCAAAACAACACTTTTCAACGCGCTTACCGGCTCAAATCAGTTTGTCGGAAACTGGCCGGGCGTGACCGTTGAGAAAAAGGAGGGAAAGCTTAAAAAGCACAACGGCGTTATTCTCACTGACCTGCCGGGCATTTATTCGCTTTCACCGTACACTCTTGAGGAGGTTGTCGCAAGAAACTACCTTATTAACGAGCGTCCCGATGCGATACTTAACATTATTGACGGAACAAATTTAGAGCGCAATCTCTATCTTACAACACAGCTCACAGAGCTGGGCATACCTGTTGTTATTGCAATAAATATGGTCGATATAGTGAGGAAGAACGGCGACAAAATAGATATAAACGAGCTTTCAAAGCGGCTGGGGTGCAGGATTGTCGAGATTTCAGCGCTTAAGGGAGAGGGTATTGATGAAGCGGCGCAGGCTGCGGTTGAAGCCGCTAAGGGTGAGAAAACAATTCCTCGCCACAGCTTTTGCGGCACGGTCGAGCGCGCTCTCGCACATATTGAGGGGATAACGGTGCATCAACTGCCAAAGGAACAGAAACGCTGGTACGCAGTCAAGCTGTTTGAGCGTGATGACAAGGTGCTTGAGCAGCTGAAGCTTGAGCCTGAGATTTTAGAGCTTATCGAAAAGGAAATAAAGTCGGCGGAGTGTGAGCTTGACGATGACGCACAGAGCATTATAACAAATGAGAGATACATATATATAACGTCAATCGTTGAGAGCTGCTGTAAAAAGAAAAATATCGGAAAGCTTTCGGTGTCCGACAAAATAGACAGAGTAGTTACAAACCGCTTTGCGGCACTTCCTGTATTTGCGATAATTATGTTCATCGTTTACTATGTTTCGGTTTCAACAGTCGGAACCTTTGCTACCGACTGGGCGAATTAAATGAACGTAAAAACGCTGCGCCAATTACGGACTGAACCGTTTTTGCCGCAGCGTTTTTGTGCTTTGTTATAGGATTAATAATTCTTAGCCTTAATTCTGAAATATGCCTGCGGATGAGCGCATACGGGGCACATCTGCGGTGCCTGCTCGCCGATTACAATGTGGCCGCAGTTACTGCATTCCCATACAACGATGCTGCCCTTTTTGAACACCTCGCCGTTCTTAACATTCGCAAGAAGTGTGCGGTAGCGTTCCTCGTGCTCCTTTTCAATCTTGCCTACGCTTTCAAAAAGATATGCGATATGGTCAAAGCCTTCTGCACGAGCCTCCTCGGCAAAGGTCTTATACATATCCGTCCATTCGTAGTTTTCGCCCTGTGCGGCGGCTTCGAGGTTTTCGGGAGTTGAGCCGATGCCGTTTAAGAGCTTGAACCAGATTTTTGCGTGCTCCTTCTCGTTGTTGGCTGTTTCTTCAAAAAGCTGTGCTATCTGAACATAGCCCTCCTTTTTTGCCTTTGAAGCAAAATAGGTGTATTTGTTTCTTGCCTGTGATTCGCCTGCAAATGCAGTCATTAAGTTAGCTTCTGTTTTTGAACCCTTAAGTTCCATAATCAACACTCCTTTAAAATAATAATTATTATTGATTTATTTAATTATAACACCAAATCAGCAGGGTGTCAACACTCTTTATACGGTTAAAATACACAAATTATCAGGAGAAAATTTTGGTTACAATTTCTCCATAAGCTCCCAGAACTCATCGTAGGGGATAAGGCAGTTGAGAATTTCAAGCAGTGCGTTTGCGGTTATATATTTCGGCAGGTTAAGCTTTTTCAGCAGCTTTTGCCGAAGTAACGCGCTGTTTTCTCTGCCTGTAAGTCCTGCGTTGTAAAGATCGGTTTTGGTGATTTTTTTCTGAGGCTTTTCGTTTGCTTTGTCAACAAGGGTTGCGCCGCAGCTTTTCAGTGCGTTTATTATATATTCGTCATTCACACCCTCAACACCGAGAAAACCCTCCTTTGACGGCTGACTTTTGCGTTTTTCCTTGCCGAGAATTTCGGGAATATAGGCGTTGATAACTCTGCCCGAGCCGACAATGCCCTTGATGTGACTGCGTATTACAAAGCCAGCCGAGTCGCTGTCTGTTAGTATAATAATTCCGTTTGTATTCGCCAGAGCCTTAAGCAAAGCCGCCTTTTCCTTGTCCTTGAAAATGCGAAAGCCGTTTGTTTCAATAATCGGTGCGTCAATTAAGCCGCTCAGCTTTATTTTGTCATATTTTCCCTCAACTATTACAGCCTCTTTTATTTTTATCAATTTTTTGCCTCCGTGCGTATGAGCGTCAGCCTTGCAACAAGCTTTTCAAGCAGGATTTTTCCGTCTGCGTTTGAGCTGTTGAGCTGTGCGTTAGTTTCTGCTATTGCGTTCAGGCTCTGCCTTAATGCGCTGTTGCTCAGCCTTTTTCCGTTCCTCTGCGCCTTTTGCAGTACAAAGGTGCGCTTGCCGTAGTTTAACTGTTTTGCAAGTGCTTCAAGGCTTTCGCCGCTTTCAAGTGCGGCTCTGACCCTGTATATATCAACATATACGCTCCCGAGTACCGAGATTATTCCCTGCGGCGACTCCTTTTGCGTAATTAAAATGTTTATTTGCGATATTGCCTTGTCGGGTGCGCCATTAATGATGTATGAAGCTATATCAAAAATTCTCGCCTCAAGATTTTTTGTGACAAATTTTTCAATGTCATCTCTTGTTATTTCGCCGTGCGCCTTATATGCGCAAAGCTTTTCAAGCTCGTTTTTCAGCAGTGATAAATCACATCCGCAGTAGGACACAATCCGTGCGGCGTCATATTCGTTTAGCTTAACATCTCTGAGCTTCGCCCAATACACAAGCTGTTTTTCAAGCGCAGTTTCGGTGAGCGGCTCAAAGCTTACCGTAATGCCGTGCTTATCTGCGGCATTTAAAAGCTTCTTGTTTGAGCCGCTTGCAAAGGACGGGGAAGAGGTCGGGTAAGCAAAAACAAGAACGGTTGTCTGAGGAATATTTGCAAGCAGAGCGACAAGGCTTTCGGTTTCCTTGTCGGACAGCTGTGTGAAATCATAGTCCAGCACAGCTACAAATATTTTCTCGGCGAGAAATGACGGAGCCGCAAGAACTGAGTCGTAAAGCGTTTGCAGGCTGTCCTCCTGAGTTATGGTGCGGCTTGAAAACTCGTCCGCCGTTTTTCCTGCGGTTTTCTCACGCAGCTTTTCGAGGTAGTGGCGTATCTGAACCTTTTCCTCGCCGTAAAAAAGAAATAAATTGTCCTCGGCGGTTGATTTTAACCTCGCCTTTAATTCCACTTCGTTCATTTTTGCCATTTTATTCGCCTCATCTCGTTAAGTCAATGCTTATCTCTTTGCTCTGATACAGCGACAGCGTGTTGTCACTGTAAACACCCTGCTGTTCGTACTTTTCATCGTGCGCCTTGCTGCAGGCGATAATAGTATTATCGGATTTTATTGTGCCGCTGTCAAGCGGCTTTGTTGTAATAAGCAGGTCGGGATTCCTGTATTTTTCGGGCAGTCGCTCGGCATATTCGGGGTTCGGCAGAATGAGTATAAACTCGTTTTCAAGCTCAAGTACCGCCGCAGTGGAGCTTTCAAGCGGCACGAGCGTAAGGGTGTATTTACCCCACAGCATTATCTGTTCGTCTGAGTAGTAAACGCTTGCGCTGTCCAGCTCGGAGAGAATACGCTTGTTTGCGCTTGCGTCCTGAACAAAATATTGCTCGCTTATGCACGATGCGGCAACAGCCGAGAACATTCCGCCGCTCTCCCTTGTGCCGCCCTTTACCGTCAGCAGATTTACACAGCCGCTGTCGGTCAGATGATTCTGTATGCTGTATCTGCCCGTTGTTCCGCCGCAGGCTATAACTGCGCTCTCGCCGTTTTTCTCAAGGACTGCGGTTATACCCTCGCCTGTGCTTATCAGCTTAAGGCTTGCGTTGTCTGCTCTGATTACCGTGAAGAGCGACAGAATAAGACAGAAAGCGAGTATTGCGCCCGAGCCTGCTATCAAGGCGGCTTTTCCTGTGCGCTTTATAAGGATTATAACTGCGGCGGCAAGCACAAGCACACCGACAATGATTTCACGGTGCGGAATGTCTAAATCAAGCCTTGCATACGTCAGAGCCGACACTGCACTTACTATGAATGCAATATACCGTGAGAGAAGTCCTGCAATTAAGCCGCAGGGATAGTATAAAAATCCGCAGAACGGTATAAACGAAAACAGGACGAACAGCATTGAAAAAATCAACAGCACGGGAACGGCAAAGGTAAGGAGCAGATTGGTGAACAGAAAATAAACGCCTATGAAATCGAAATTGACGAATGTAATCGGTGCGGTTGCAATAAATGCAGAAAGCGATATTGCGGCAGGAGTTAAAATAAGGCTGTTTAACAGCTTGCTCTGAATGTACCGTGAACAGCTCTTAACAATATACGGCGAAAGAGTTATTATGCCGAGTGTTGCCATAACCGAAAGCTGAAAGCCGACATCAAGCAGTGACAGCGGGTTGATGAGCGTTATCAGCAAAACGGCAAAGCCTAAGCTGTTTAGCGCATCTCCCTGACGGGAAAATAATTTGCCCGACAGCATAATTATGCACATTATTCCTGCTCGCACAACCGACAGTGAAAAGCCTGTTATGAGCATAAAGCAGATAACGGCGAAGATTGCAGTCAGGCTCGACAGCCTGTGCTTGTGTGTTATGAAACAGCAGAGCATAAACACAATGGACGATATGACAGACAAGTGCATACCCGACACAACGGCGATGTGCGCCACGCCGCTCGTGCGGAAATCGTAATATAAATCCCGATCGAGCGACAGTCTGTTCCCGAGGAGAAGAGCGTCAATTATTGAAGCCTCCTTGTGCGGCAGATATGTATAAAGCTTGTCCGAGCAGGCTGACTGAACCTGATAAGCCGTGTAAAACAGAGGATTGCCGCCTGTTTTGCCGAGCGGCACAGCCGACTGTGCGTAAAGCTGAACGCTTACCTGCCGTGAATAGCAGTAATTCTTAAAGCTGTCTGCAAGGTTCTCAAGCGTGCCGCTTATTCTGTAAATCTCAAAAGGCTTGAGTTCCTTGCCGTTTACAAAGGCTTTCACTTTTTCTCCGCTGTTCAGAATAAGCTGTCCTATTGTCTGGTTTTCGCCAACCGCTTTTTCGGGGATAAACTGTGCGTTTTCAACCGCAGGATTTTGCAACAGGCATTCTGCGTCAGCTTTAAGGGAGTAAAGTCTTGCTGTGCCGAGAGCCAAGCCAAAGGCTAGTGAAATCAGGGTTAAGCACAAAACAGCCTTGCGAAAACGCTTGATGATCAGCGACAGGATAAAGCAGAAAACGCAAAGCGAGCAAAGAAATAGAGCGATTTCCGTGCTGAAATAAGCCGCCGAGAAGGCTCCTGCGCCAAGCGCAAAGCCTGAAACGGTCAGCGGTCTTTTCACAAAAATCACTCTTTCCTGTTTATTTGCCTGTGGGTAACTAAGCGTTTTAGTCAGATAATCTTTTCGCCCAAAGTCTTGCCTCCGAGCAGATGGAAGTGCAGGTGCATAACAGTCTGTCCTGCGTCCTTGCCGCAGTTGTTGATTATGCGGTAGCCGTTTTCAAGACCAAGCTCTTTTGCTACCTTCGGAATGACCGTGAAGATATGAGCCACAGCATCTGCGTTGTCCTCTGTTATCTTGTTTACACAGCAGATGTGCTGCTTCGGGATAAACAGAACGTGTACCGGAGCCTGTGGGTTTAAATCGTAAAAGGCAAGGCATTTATCGTCCTCATAAACCTTTTTAGACGGAATTTCACCGTTTGCTATCTTGCAGAAAATACAATCCATTTTTAACATCTCCTAAATTAAGTAAATATATATAAAGAGTGAAGAGTTGAGAGTTGAGAGTGAAGGGCTGGTTGTCGCCGCTTTGCGGCTCTTTGAATAAAAAAATACTTGCAACAAGGCTGTATGTTCGTAGGGAACGGTCATGACCGTTCCGGGATAGATGCGGTTATTACGGTTTTAAACAAAATCAGAATAAAGTATAACATTCATCGGCTCGAGCCGGAACACTCATGAGTGTTCCCTACAACCCTGTTGCGAAATTCATCTCCACTCTCCACTCTCCACTCTAAACTCTGCGGCGAAGCCGCACTATCATCACTCCGTCATAAACAGAATACCGAGAGTATTCGGGCCGCAGTGTGAGGATATTGTGCAGCTGGCTTTAGTGATATAAATCTCTTTAAAGTAGTTTTTGCTCTTGATTTGCTCAAAAACTGCCTGTTCAATCTCGCGGCTTATGCCCGAATGTGTGATGAAAATTCTGTCTTTTTTTATGTTGTCATACAGGCTTAACCGCTCGTCAACATACTGAGCAAGCACTCTGTCAAGCTTTCCTCTGTACTTCTTGCCGACTGTCATTGAGCCGTCCGAGTTGTCAACCTCGATACACGGCTTTAAATTCAGCAGATTTGCTCCGAGCATTGCAAGTGTTGAACAGCGTCCTCCTGCACGCAGGAAGTTTAATTTATCTATAATAAAGCTTGCGTGAATGTTTGAACGCATTTTGCTGATTTTCACTGCGGTTTCCTTTGCCGAAAAGCCCTGTTCCACAGCAAGAGCCGCCTCGATAACAAGATGACCCGTTCCGCTTGAAAGACTGCAGCTGTCAACTGTGTATACACCCTGAAGCTCTCTTGCAGCTGCTGCTGCGTTTTGTGCGGAGGAGGAAAGCGCACCGCCGAGGTTTATATGCACAACCTCAAGACCCTGCTCGGTAAACTGCCTGAAAAAGCTCGTATACTCGCCGATGCTGATTGCAGAGGTTTTCGGCAGTGAGCCTGTTTTGTAGAAATTATCGTAAATTTCATCGGGAGTAATATTTACCATATCCTCACGGCATTCGTCGTTCATTGTAATGTGCAGAGGTATAGTGCTGATGTTATAACGGCTTTTAAGCTCGTCGTTCAAGTCGCAGGTGCTGTCGGCTGTGATAATAACATTTTTTGGCATCTCGTAAACTCCTTTTATTAATATATTGTTAATTGCATTTTTCACCGCAGTATGTATAATTAAGATGTATACTCTTATTATATTATATTTTGCACAAGATAGCAAGAAAGGAAGATGATAATTTATGATTTTTAGGTACAAATTCGGTGATCCGACAGAAACAGGCGCAGTAGTTGATTTTGAGAAGGTTCAGGAATGCACAAGCGGCAAGCCGCAGTATTTTACACTTGAAAGTAATTGCCTGAGCTTTAAAAGAACACTGCCGCAGGGCGTTGCAGTTTACGGACTGGGCGAAAGCACAAGGGGAATAAACAAGAGAGGCTGGCATTACGACAGCTTCTGCTCAGATGACCCCATTCACACCGAGGATAAGCAGTCGCTTTACGGAG
Organism: Ruminococcaceae bacterium UBA7067; assembly: GCA_002493755.1. Taxonomy (GTDB): domain Bacteria; phylum Bacillota; class Clostridia; order Oscillospirales; family Acutalibacteraceae; genus UBA7067. The sequence continues at coordinate 9,145 of DKZT01000017.1, read as the reverse complement.
CACACAATTTTATAGTTATTGACGAGGAAAAGCCGTTCGGCGTGTTTGTCGATATACCGGGCAAGGTGAGCTTTGACATCTGTGCTGAAAGCTATGACACGCTTGAAATAACAGCCGAGGACGGGAATTTTTACTTCTACGAGATAACAGGCGAGTCGATAAGGGACATAGTAAGGCAGTTCCGCAAAATGATCGGCAAAAGCTACACTCCGCCGCTTTGGGCGTTCGGCTATCAGCAGTGCCGCTGGAGCTACCCCGATGAAGCAAGCGTGAGAGCCGTTGCAAAGGGTTACAAGGACGCTGAAATTCCGATTGATTCAATTTACCTTGATATTGACTATATGGAGCGCTTCAAGGACTTCACCGTTGACGGTGAAAAATTCCCCGATTTGGCTGCGCTTGCCGCAGAGCTTAAGGAGGAGGGAATACACCTCGTTCCGATAATAGACGCAGGCGTTAAGATTGAGGACGGCTATGATGTTTATGAGGATGGCGTTGAAAAGGGGTATTTCTGCAAGGACGAAAACGGCGAAAACTATGTTACGGCTGTGTGGCCGGGCAAAACGCTGTTCCCCGATTTCCTCAACAGCGAGGCAAGGCATTGGTTCGGAATGAAGTACAAGCGCCTTACGGATATGGGCATTGACGGCTTCTGGAACGATATGAACGAGCCTGCGATTTTCTACTCCGAAAAGGGTCTTGACAGAGCGTGGGAGTATGTTGAAAATCAAAAGGGCAAGCCGCTTGATGTAAATAACTTCTTTGATTTGCGTGACGCATTCGTAAAGCTCTCGAACAGCACAGAGGACTACAAGGCTATGTACCACGATATGGACGGCAAAAAGGTGCGCCATTATGATGTGCATAACCTGTACGGCTATAATATGACAAAGAGCGCCGCAGAGGCTCTTGACGAGATAAGACCGAATAAGAGAACCCTGCTTTTCTCCCGTGCTTCCTACATCGGTATGCACCGCTTCGGAGGAATATGGATGGGCGACAATCAGTCGTGGTGGAGTCATATCCTGCTGAATCTTAAAATGCTTCCATCGCTCAATATGTGCGGATTTTTATACACGGGAGCAGACCTCGGCGGTTTCGGCGGCAACTGCACAAGGGATTTGCTTATGCGTTGGCTTGCGCTCGGTATATTCTCACCGCTTATGAGAAACCACGCAGCTCTCGGCACAAGAGCGCAGGAGTGCTATAATTTTGAAAAGCCTGAGGAATTCCGTGAGATTATCAAGCTTCGCTACCGCCTGATTCCGTATCTTTACAGTGAGTTCAACAAGGCAAACGACAGCTATGATATGATGTTCCGTCCTCTTGCGTTTGATTATCACGAGGATAAAATCGCTTGCAGTGTTGAGGATCAGCTTATGCTCGGCGATGAAGCTATGATTGCGCCCGTTTATGAGCAGAACGCAATCGGCAGAAATGTTTATCTGCCCGAGGATATGCTTCTTGTTATGTTTGACACCGCTGAGAGCTTCACGCTCACAAGGCTTGAAAAGGGTCATCACTTTATCGAGGTTCCGCTTAATCAGGTGCCGATTTTTGTGAAGAAAAACAGGCTTTTGCCGCTTTGCAGACCATCGGAAAACACAGAAAAGCTCAGCCTTGACAAGATAGAGTTGTTCGGCTGGGTTGACGGCAGGGCAGAATATGAGCTTTACACCGATGACGGAATTTCAAAGCAGAACAAGGGAGAGAGGATAATAAAATTTACCGCAGAGAACGGAAGAGTATATTCCGACTGTGACGACACAGAGCTTTCTGACGGGGGCGTTTGCTTTGACTGATAAGAGCAAAACAAAACGCTATACCCTTGGTGAAGAAATATTCAACTCGGTTTCACACGGAACAGGCGGAGCATTGGCGATAGCAGGAACGGTAGTGCTTATCGTGTGCGCGGCATTGTATGCCGATGCGTGGGCAGTTGTGAGCAGCTGTATCTACGGCGCTTCGCTCATCATTTTATACACGATGTCAACGCTGTATCACGCCATAACGAACGAAAAAGCCAAAAAGTTTTTCCGCATAATGGATCACAACACGATTTTCTTCCTCATAGCAGGAACCTACACGCCGATGACGCTTGCGTTCCTGCACGGCGCTCTCGGCTGGGTTCTGTTCGGCGTTGTGTGGGGCGCGGCGATAGTCGGCATTGTGCTTAATTCAATCGACCTTGAACGGTTCCGCAAGCCGTCGGTTGTGTGCTATATTGCGATGGGCTGGGTAATTATCTTTGCGTTTAAGCCGCTTATAGAGGCGATACCGACAATCTCGCTTGTGTTTTTGCTTATCGGCGGCGGCTTTTACACGGTGGGAGTTATCTTCTACGCCGTTAAAAAAGTACGCTATTTTCACTCGGTATGGCACCTGTTCACGGTAGCAGGAAGCGTTTTCCATTATTTTGCAATTCTGCTCGGTTTTATTATGAAGTAAAGAGAGAAAAGAAAAAAGAATTGTCAGTTGTTGCAAGCGGTTCATTTAAAAGTGAAGGTGAATTTCACAACGAGGGCGTAGGGAACACTCATGAGTGTTCCGGCTCGAGCCGATGAATGTTATACTCTTTTATAATTTTACTTAACATAGCAGTAACTGTGACTATCCCGGAACGGTCAAGACCGTTCCCTACGAACCAACTGCCTTGTTACGAGTAAATTATTAATTAAAAGAGCCGCAAAGCGGCGGCAACCAAAATTATTCTTTATTCTTTATTCACTGCGGCGAAGCCGCACATCTCCACTCTCCACTCTTTACTCTCAACTCTAAATAATAATTTATCACACAAACGGAAAAATCCCTATCCTGTCACTATTCACAGGATAGGGATTTTTTGAAAGGAAGTTCATTATGACTATTCTATAACTCGTCTTATTGAACGGTAGTTGCCGATGCCGTAATCGTGCGTTACCATATAGCCCTCGGTAGGAGCGTGAATTTTGCCGCCGTTACCGTCGTATATTGCAACGTGACCTCGGTAAACAATGATGTCGCCGGCTTTTGCCTCCTCAAGGCTTACCTCGCGTCCTGCGTAGATAAGATCGGTTCTTATGTCCCAGAGATTGATGCCGAACTTCTGATAAACTGCACAGACAAAGCCGGAGCAGTCAACGCCGCTTGTAAGGTCTGTGCCGCCCCATACATACGGCAGCCAGCCTACGTATTTATCTGCCTCCTCAACTATTGAGTTGGCTGTTTCGTTCACGTCGATATTATCGGGAATAACTACCTCGTAGTTTATTGCTACCTCAACATAGTTGACAACGCCCGAAACCGTAACAGGACAGCTTGCCTTAACTCCGCTGCCGTCTGCGGCTGTTGCGATAATCTCGCATTCACCGTTGTCAACAGGCGATACAACGCCGTATTCGTCAACAACCGCTACCGCTTCATTGGTGCTTTCCCATATTACTGATGTATTGGTTGCATTTGACGGCGAAAACTCAAGCAGCTCAAGCTGTTCTGTGCAACCGAGACCGTAGAATTTTATATCTATGTAATTCAAGGACATTTTTGTAAGCTCAATGCTTTCTTTAACGGTTACCTTGCACTCCTCTTCAATTTTGGAGCCGTCTGTGGTTTTGCAGGTGATAACTGCTTCACCGACTGAAACAGCCGTAACCTTGCCCTTTGAGTCAACCTTTGCGACTTCCTCGTCGGAGCTTTCCCATTTAAGCTTTTTGTTTGCGGCTTCTTCTGTGCCGACCGTTGCTTTGATAGTTGCCGTTTTGTTCAGCGCAAGCGTCAGCTCGCTTTTTGAAAGCTTCAGGCTGCTCACCTGAACGGTGTCAACAGTGACGGTACACTCCGCCTTAGCTCCGCTGTTTTTCTCTGTGCACAGGATTGTCGCCGTGCCGTTCATCTTCGGCGTCACCTTGCCGGTTTCATCAACTGCGGCTACGCTTTTATCCGAGCTTTCCCATATATAATCCTCGGGAACGCCGTGTTTATTCAGCTTAGCCGAGAGCATTAATGTTTCTTTCAGACTTGTAAAGGTTTTTTCGCTTTCGCTGAGTGTAAGCTTTATCGGCTTGCTTGCCGAGTCGGAGTCTGCACTTTTGCCCTGAGCTTTAAGCGATAAGCCGTAGGCTGTTACCAGCCTGTCATTTGAAGAAATGAATTTTGAAAGCTCGCTGTCCGTGACATCGTATTGAAACTGTCCGGGTGACAGCACGCTTACTGAGCCTGCGGAGCTGTGTATATCGGGCAGAGCCGCAAAAGCTGTTACCGATGCTACGGCGAGAGCCACAGACGAAAAGGCAATGGCGATTTGCTTTTTGCTTGTACGCTTAATCTGATCAACTATACGCGTAACAAAAGGCACACGCACCAAGCCGCTTAGTTTTTCTTTTAAAGACATTTTATCAAACCTCGATTGTTAGCTGCGACATATTACATAAATTTAATAACATAGTTATTATATAATAAAAAACAGCGTTTGTCTGCAATAAAATTTAAATATTCTGTTAAATTTTCGTAAGAAAAGGTCAGAAAATCAAGCGGCTTTTTTCTTTCTTCTCTATTCACTCTCCAATGCTCTCATACTCTGCGCTCAGACCCTCGCACTTCACTATTTCCTTTGCGGCGGTGGAATCGTAGCCCTTAACCGTTTTAAGCGAGGAGCAGCTCTGACAGGTTGTTTCGGGGTTGTCGATAGTTTTAAGGCTTTTCGGGAGTATCAATGTTTCAAGGCTTTTGCAGTTCCAGAAAGCACCCATACCGAGCCTTTCAACTCCCTCGGGCAGCTCAGCCTGAGTAATGCCGCAGCCCATAAAAGCAAAGGTGTCTATGCTCTTGACCGAGGACGGTATGTTGATTTTCTTAAGCCTTGTGCAGCCTGAGAATACGCCGGACGGAACGGAGGTTACCGTGTCGGGAATTGTAAACTCCTCAATATCGCTGTTTTCGGGGAATGCCAGTAGACGGGTTTTTCCCTTGTCCATAAGCGCACCGTTTTCGATTTCAAACGATGTGTTATCAGCGTCAAGAACAATGCTTTCCAGCTTGTTGCCCGTAAATGAATGCTGATCAATCACCGTGACGGTTTTCGGGATTTGTATGCTCTTTACCTTTTCGCTGATGTTGTAAAATGTGTTTTCCGTAATATGCGTAACGGGCTTGTCCTCTATCATTTCAGGTATCACGGCTGTTTCCTGCTCGCCCGTGTAGGCTGTAACAGCGATATGGTCGCTGAAAATATCGTATTTGTAAAGCTCTGTGCTTGCGCTCTTCTGATAGCCTGCGGAGGCGGTTTTTATGTTGTCAACCTCGCCGTTTGAACAGCTGCACGCTGTAAACGCTGATAATGCTATGAGAGAACAGGCGGTGCAAAGTGCCAATTTCTTAATTGCCGAATTCATATCTTTACAGCCTCCTTTCGCCCATAAATGCAAGTGCCAGCATACCGCTGCCAACGTGCGCTCCGATTATCGGTCCCACATTTGCAATAACAATGTGCTTCACAAGCTTTTTTTCTCTGATAATTTTTTTAAGCTCCTCAGCCTTCTCGGGGCAGTTTGCGTGGCCGATTACAACGGTCTGCTCCTGCGTATCTGTGCCGTCGGAGATAAGGCGGCTTACAATTTCGCTGTATACCTTCTGCTGACCTCTGATTTTTGCAACGGCAGTGAGCTTGCCGTTCATATCAACCGAGAGAAGCGGACGGATTCCGAGAGCCTTGCCGAATGCGGCGGCTGTCGGGGAGATTCTGCCGCCTCTTTTGAGCTGGTCGAGGTCCTCAACAACGAACCAGTGGCAGACCTTTGTGCAGTTGTCCTCAACCCATTTTGCGAGTGTGTCAATATCCGTGCCGCTGTGGCGCATTTTTGCCGCGTTCAGCACAAGCACACCCTCGCCGATTGAAGCCGAAAGTGAATCAACTGCTATTATTTTGCGTTCGGGATATTTTTTCTTTAAATCGTTTATAGCTATATTACAGGTGCCGAAGGTGCTTGAGAGTCCCGAGGTGAAGCATATGTAGAGTATATCTCTGCCGTCCTTCAACACAGGTTCAAAGCTGTCCTTGAAGTCCTTGTAGTTAATCTGGCTTGTTGAGCAGGCGGCGCCGCCTTTGAGCTTTTCGTAAAACTCGGCACAGCTAAGCTCCTTTTCGTCAACATTGTACTTGCAGGACTTGCCCTCAACCGTAACGGTCATAGGAATAACCGTAATATCATATTTTTCGCACAGCTCAGGTGTTAAATCAAGGGTGCTGTCCGAAAACAAAGCATAATCGCTCATTTCATTTCCTCCTGTGAATGTATTTGGTATGAGGCTATTGTAGCATATTTTATCCGCATTAACAACACATAGGTGAAAATTTCAGTATTGAGTTTTCAGTATTGAGTTTTGAGTATTGAGTTTTCGGTTTTCAGTTATTAATAAAAAACTTAAATCCTACAACTCCAAACTCTAAACTCTAAACTAAATTAAATCATTATTTGTTATCCGTTTTCATACAATTATATGAACAGAGGTGATTCCTATGAGATGCAGAATAGTAGAGCTGAGGCACAAGGAGGTTATAAGCGCAGGCGACGGCACAAGGCTGGGCTTTGTAGATGACGTTGAGGTTGACACCTGCACCGCAAAGCTTGTGTCGATAGTGATTTACGGGCGATTCCGTTTCCTCGGCTTAATAGGCAAGCGCAACGACATAACAATATGCTGGGAGAATATCAAGCTTATCGGAGAGGACACGATTCTGGTCGATTTCGCCTGTCCTCCGAGGAGAAAAAGGAGAGGAGGCTTTCCGTTCTTTAAATAACAAATAATTTAAGGGCGAACGCGCGGTTCGCCCTCAAATTATATCTCACTTCTGCCCTCAAGTGCGCGGAGAAGCGTCATTTCGTCGGCGTATTCAAGGTCGCCTCCGACAGGCAGACCCGAGGCAATTCTCGTCACCTTAATTCCGAGCGGCTTAAGAAGCTTTGAAATATACACAGCCGTTACCTCGCCCTCAGCGGTAGCATTCGTCGCCATAATTACCTCTTTTATCTCGCCCGAGCCGGCACGCTCGACAAGCTCCCTTATTTTGAGCTGTTCGGGAGTTATGCCGTTGAGCGGCGATATTGCGCCGTGCAGAACGTGGTAAACACCCTTGTATTCCTGCGTGCGTTCAAGTGCGATAACGTCCTTAGGGTCCTCAACTACACACACGGTTGAGCGGTCGCGCTTTTCGTTTTTGCAGATGGGGCAAAGCTCGCCGTCAGCCAGATTACAGCACACCTTGCAGTAGTGTATCTTTTTATGAGCGTCCGTTATAGCTTGAGCAAACGCCTGTGCGTCCTTTTCGGGCATTCTTAAAACGTGGTAGGCAAGCCTTTGCGCTGTTTTTGAGCCGATGCCCGGCAATCGCTCAAACTGCTCAATAAGCCGTGCAAACGGCGCTGCGTTATATCCAGCCATTATCAGAACAGACCGGGAATGTTAATTCCGCCGGACAGCCTTTCCATAGTCTGCTCCTTGTCGGCTGCTGCGGCTCTTAATGCCTCGTTTACCGCTGCCGTTACAAGGTCGGAGAGCATTTCAACGTCCTCGGGGTCAACAACCTCGGGCTTTATTTCGAGAGCCTTTACCTCCATTTTGCCGGTTACTGTAACGCTCACGGCTCCGCCGCCTGCCGCTGCGGTATATTCCTTTTCCTCAAGCTCTGACGTAGCCTCGTCCATCTGAGCCTGCATCTTCTGAGCCTGCTTTGCGAGCTGCTGAAGATTAGCGGCTCCGCCTCCGCCATAGCCCTGCGGTAATCTTGCCTTCATATTAAAACATCCTTTCGATTGTGATTTTACAGATATGATTATACCTTTTTGCATTACTATTGTCAAAGGAAATATTATTGTTAAGAGTGAAGAGTGGAGAGTGTCAGGATTCAGCACATAGGTAAGTCGGGAGTGTCAGCACTTAGGTATGATTACGGGTTCAGCAATAAAACGAAAAATTCAGTTGACATACGGCGGCGGCGGTGCTATAATGTTATAGCCGCTTACTGTGGGCATATTAAAGCGAGCTTTGCTCCGCCCGATGAGTAGCGAGTCTTAAATAAAGGAATGAACAGAATGTACGCAATTATTGAAACAGGCGGAAAGCAGTACAAGGTAGCTAACGGCGACGTTATCTATGTTGAGAAGCTTAACGCAGAAGACGATGCAACCGTAGATTTCAACGTTGTTGCTCTCAGCACCGACGACGGTATCAAGGTTGGCGCACCTTATGTTGAGGGCGCAAAGGTAACAGGCAAGGTTATCAAGACCGGCAAGGCTAAGAAGGTTACAGTTTTCACCTACAAGCCGAAAAAGGGCGAGAAGAGAAAAATGGGACACAGACAGCCTTATACTAAGGTTGAAATCCAGAGCGTAAACGCATAATTATGATTAACACAAGCTTTTATGTCAATCCGAAGGGCGAGCTTCTGGGCTTTCGCATAACAGGTCATTCCGGCTATTCCGAGCAGGGCAGCGACATTGTGTGCGCGGCGGTAAGCTCGGCGGCTTATATGACGGTGAACACAATAACAGACGTGCTGTTTGTTCAGTGTGAGCTTGCAGTTGATGACGGCGACATAATGCTTAGAATTTTTCAGCGTGATGCAGCGCGCTGCCGTGACATTTTGTCAGGCTTTAAGCTGCATATGCAGCAGCTCGAGGAGCAGTATTCAGATTATATTAACGTAAATTATACGGAGGTGTAACGTAATGATAAAGGTAAATATTCAGTTGTTCGCACATAAAAAAGGTATGGGTTCTACAAAGAACGGCCGTGACTCAGAGTCAAAGCGCCTTGGCGTTAAGCGTGCAGACGGTCAGTTTGTTTTAGCAGGCAACATCCTTGTTAAGCAGCGCGGAACACACATTCACCCGGGCACAAATGTTGGCAAGGGTTCAGATGACACACTTTTTGCAACAGTTGACGGCGTAGTTCGTTTTGAGCGTGTAGGCCGTGACCGCAAGCGTGTAAGCGTTTACGCAGAGCAGTAATATTAGTGTGGACAATCACACAGTCATATTCTGAGAGGTGCTGTGAAAACCGCACCTCTTTTTTTACAGGATTATAAAAGAGTTTAGAGTTTTGAGTTTAGAGTTTAGAGTTTAGAGTTTAGAGAATGCTCGTAACGAGTTTATAATTAGAGAGCAACGAA
>DKZT01000040.1 GCA_002493755.1 Ruminococcaceae bacterium UBA7067 | reverse complement strand
CAAAGATGCCGTAATTTCAAATATTTATTTATTTTTCTTTTAAAATAATATTCGAAAAAGGAAAAAATCGCACTCAGGATATGATATAATGATTCAGACAGGAGGATTTTATTATGTTTGAAAATGTAATTGACCTTGAAGAAATGAGCGAGGACAAGCTAAAAAGAGTTATCCGCTTAGCCTGTGAAATAAAGCAAAACCCCTCTCAGTACAGCGAAAGCTGCCGAGGAAAAATACTTGCCACGCTCTTTTATGAGCCGTCAACCAGAACTCAGATGTCGTTTCAGGCGGCAATGATGCGCCTCGGCGGAAACACATTGGGATTTGACAACCCTATGAATTCCTCCGTAGCAAAGGGCGAAACTCTTAAGGACACCGTTAAAATTGTCAGCGGATACGCTGATATTATTGCAATGCGCCACCCTGTTGAAGGAGCTGCAAAGGCGGCAAGCCTGTATTCCGATGTTCCTATTATTAACGCAGGCGANNACAGAAAAGAAGAAAAAGATCATGGCGAGGGCGGTGTATTTGTAGGATACAAACCTCAGGCAGGCGAAAATATTGTAATAGTAGAAGATGTTATCACCGCTGGAACCGCAATAAGAGAGAGTATGTCCGTTCTTTCGTCTCTCAAGGATTCAAAAGTCAGTGCAGTATTCGTTATGGTTGACCGTAAGGAAAAGGGACAGACTGAAAAATCCGCTATGGCAGAAGTAGGCGAGGAGTTCGGCTTCCCTGTATATTCGGTAGTAGATGTTTATGATATTATCGAATATCTTGAAGAAGATGAAAAAAATGCTGAAAATGTTCAGAGAATTAAGAATTATCTTGCCGTAAACGGTGCAAAAGACTAATTAACTATAGCAAGGCAGGGAGGTCATTATGCGTCATTTATTAGATACAACTGATTTATCATTAAAAGAAATTGATGATATGATAGAACTTGCAAATGATATAATTGCTAATAAGAAAAAGTATGCACATATCTGTGATGGTAAAAAACTTGCCACCCTATTTTTTGAACCGAGTACAAGAACAAGACTTTCTTTTGAAGCGGCTATGTATGAACTCGGCGGTAATGTACTCGGATTTTCCGAGGCTGCGTCTTCTTCTGCTGCAAAAGGTGAGACTGTAGAGGATACAATACGCATTGTATCGAACTATGCCGATATTATCGCTATGAGGCATCCTCTTGAGGGCGCTCCGAGAGTAGCTGTAACAAAAACTCTTGTTCCTATTATTAACGCAGGCGACGGCGGTCATCTCCACCCTACTCAGACTCTGACCGACTTAGTGACCCTGTATAACGAAATAGGCAGGCTTGACCATCTGAAAATAGGCTTGTGCGGCGATTTAAAATACGGCAGAACCGTTCATTCGCTGATAAAAACAATGAGCCATTTTGAAGGCAATGAGTTTATATTGATTTCCACAAAGGATTTACGGGTTCCCGGATACATAAAATCAATACTCAAGGCTTCTGGCTGTAAATACACCGAGCTGAACAGCTTAAGCGAAGCTATGCCTTTGCTTGACGTTCTTTATATGACAAGAATACAGCGTGAAAGATTTAATAGTGAGGAGGAGTATAAAAAGCAAAGCGGAGTATTTGTGCTTGACACACGAAAGCTGAGTCTTGGTAAAAAAACTCTGAAAATTCTCCATCCTCTTCCCCGCGTGGACGAAATCACAACTGAGGTTGACAATGACCCGAGAGCCGTATATTTCAAGCAGGCAGTCTACGGTATGTATGCGAGAATGGCGCTTATTTATTTAATGATTAACGAGCCGGTACAGCAAAAGGCAAAGAAGCCTGCGGTTGAAAACAGGATACATAAATGCTCAAACCCAAACTGCATCACTAACAAGGAGCTTTATCTGCCAAATTCGTTTGTAAATTCAGGCGATATGCTGACCTGCCTTTACTGCGACAACAGAATGCTGATTTAATACTTTTCATAAAAAACGGACGAGAAATTCTCGCCCGTTTTTTTATTTACTTATCTTTTCAATCGACTCAACAAGGTATCTTTGCTTTTTGAATATCAGATTTACAAGCAGAGAAAGGTACTTGATTATTATCGTAAGTATTGCAAACACACCAAAGAATGAGCCTGTAAGCACAAGCATTGTTGTTGTAAAGCCCGGAACAGGGTGTCCCAATGCAAACACCAGAATTGTGTATATACCTATTCCGATAGTTGCTAAAATCATAATAATTGTCAGTATCATTGAAGCACGGTAGCCAATATTCGTAAACAGCATAAGGCTGTCGAGAGCCGTTTCAAGGCGTGTGTCGGACTGCTTGTTGCTTCTGTCGGAACGTGAGCTGTTATTCGGCTTGTAATGAACAGTATCCATCTTTAGTCCGCAGTTTGCGTATAACGCTTTACGGTACGGAATTGTTTTGCTCAGAGCGTGCACACGGTTTATAGCACGGCGCGACAGAATTCTGAATGACTCCGTTGACAGCTTATACTGCGTTTTTGCGCTTTTATTGAACAGCTTGTAAAAAAGCGAGGAGCTTAAGCGTTTTTTGCCGTCTGCTGTCGCAGACACAATATCATAGCCTTTTAACGAGTGATAATAAATATCCATAATCAAAGATGGCTCAAAGTCGATAATATCGCTGTCAAACTCAAACACAAAATCGCCTATCGAAAGATCAACTCCTGCGTTCATCGACATTTCAACGCCTTGGAAAAATCCCATATTAACTATGCTCAGAGGGCAATCAAGGTATTTCTCGCCGAATTCCTTGATTACGCTTGCACTGTCATCATATGACGCGTCGTTTACGCAGATTATTTCATATTTCAAAAAATGCTCATTCAAAACATCGTTTATTTGTTTCAGAGAAGCCTTAATTGTATTCTCCCTGTTGTGAACGTATACAACTGCGGAAACAAAGTTTTTTTCCTTATCCTTAACCATTTTTCAACACCTCGTCTAAATCGTATACAGTATTGATTTTACCCGACAGCACAGACACAAACGTCGGGTTTGAGCTGAATTTTTTAATAACCGTCGGTCTTGAATCGTCAATTTCAGACGCTTTTAAAATCGGCTTCATCGAATACAGAGAGGAAACATATTCAAAGCCAAGGCTGTCCTTAAGATATTTTCGCGCAAGATTAGACATAAACGGCCAGGCGCTCTGAGGCTTTGCCGGGCAGTCGTTACAGTTGCCGAGCCTTTGCGCAGAGCAGAAGCCGCCGCTTTTTGCCTGACACGGAAAATGCGGAACGGAATCGTAGCTTGTCATATGAGGAGTAAAGGTAACCGATGTAAGCGAATGCAGTCCTGTTTTGCCGAAAGGCATAATAGAGAAAAACGGCCCGTCCATTACTGTAATGCCGGTATTCTTAAGCTTATCCGACACGGTGCATAGAATAATCTCGCAAAGCTCGTATTTTATTCCAAACGGCTCAAGCTTCAGCATACTGAGTATCTGATTTACTCCTGCATACGTCGCATTGAGAAGAAACGGAGCGGTATAGACTGATGAATCCTGCAATTTAACGCTGTAAACGCTTCCCGTATTCTCTATATCGGTTATCACAGAGCTGTATTTTATCGTAACGCCCTTATATTTTGCAAGCTCAGTAAGGAAGTAGTCCTTAAGAATCTGCGCATCATAGGTGTATTCCTTTGTCAGAAAAGCACCGTCACACATTCCGTCCTTGAAATAACGCGACACAGGCTCGTCCTCACACATAATGTCGGCATCACGGCAGAACTTTCTGAACTGCTCGGCATTCGTCCAGCTGAAATTTGCACTTGTGGCGTACACCTGGTCAAACTCACTGTGAACGCATAAGCCGTAGTCCTCGTTAAAGCGGTCAAAATATCCCCTTGATTTTACAGCGGTTGAGATAGAGCGCGGATAGTGATAACCCATATGAACTCTCGCTTGATTTATGTATGTTGCGCGCTTAAACGGCGCGTCATCACATTCAAGCACCAGAACGCTCTGACCGAGCTTTCCGCAGAACAGGGCGGAATAAAGTCCGTAAAGCCCGGCACCTATTATTATTTTATCGTAATTCAATTTTTCCGTCTCCCTGCTTTATTTTTTCTCGCCGTAAGGGAACAGCCGCTTTTCTTCGGCAAAGGTTGATTTATTCGTCACCTCATAGACCGTCACATCGCCCGGGCATTTTTTTATCGGAACAAGACCGTAGCGCGACACAAAGTCTGCTCTGATTTTTTCAGCGTTGCAAACAACATAATCAGGCATAACAAAATTATCAGTAAGCTCAATAAGCGCGTTAGGATCATTTGATTTCGCCCACGGCGGTCCGAACGTTTTTATTCCGGTGTACGCTCCGAATGAGAACGGGTCGCCCTCGTTCACCCCTGAAAAGAACACGCGCGGATTTTGTTTTTTTGCAGTAACGGCGCTTTCTATCTGTGCCGCCGCAACAGGCTTTGTGAGCAGAGATTTGTTCATAATATACGGAGTATATTTGCCGACATACATTACTCCTGCATTTACAATAAGAGCCAGACAAACAAGAACGGTTGTAAGATTGACTGCAACGCTCCTTGACGTTTTTTCATAGCTTTCTTCATATATGAAATTTTCAGGCTTGCTTTGTTTTTTCTTATTGTTCACAGCTGAACTTTTTATCTTTGAAAAAGCCGAAATGCTGTAAACAACAGAAAACAGGAAGAGAATCAGCATTACAAAGCTTTCTGTGTGGTAGCGTGCATCGGCAAAGCCGACAACCCATATTCCGCAGAATTTTGCGAGATACACAAGCACGCACACTCCTGCGCTGATTAAGAGCTTTTTGTGCGATGCGATATAAAGCTTGAACTGACGGCAATTTATAAAGCGCAGAAGCATTACAATTACCCATACAAGCAGAATAATCACAACGGCAGTCGGCAGAACCCCTGCTATTCCCTTTTCAAGTATGCCTTTAAGCTTAACATTAAAAAGGCACTTAAACCATTCGTCGAAATTACTGAATATTGTCTGTGGAACATATGTGCTTGAATAATATCTTTGAGGAATAGACGGAATCGGCATCCACATTGTTCCGCCGTTGTCGCTTATCCAAGGCTTGCCGAAGTTGACAAGCGAATAGATTATCCAGGGCGAGGTCGGAATAAGCAGACCGCCGACGTATTTTGCGGAATTCCTTATACGGCTGCCCTTTTTTGAAAAAATGAACATCACAATAAAGCAAAGTCCAGCGGCAACAAGAGCGTCAAAGCGGCACACCATCGCACAGCCAGCGCCTACTCCTGCAAAAATACAGCCCTTTGTTGTGATTTCACGCAAATCAAGAATATAATACGCAAGGATAAGAACCGACAATATCGCAAGCGGCACGCTTCTGCTCACACGCATTTCTGTGAGATACGGAGCATTTGTCACCATATACAAGGCTGCTATTGTGCCTGCGTAGGGATTTTTAAAGTGCTTTGTCGAGATTTTATAAAGCATAAGGCAGTTGATACAGGTTATGACAACGTTTAGTATCGTGCCGCTGTAAATTTTAAGTCCTGCCAAAGCGTCAACTACCGCCATAAGAGATGGGAAAAGATACGGAAACGAAATTCCAAGCTCAGTATCGACTATATACTGACGCTGAGTGGATACGTTGTAGAAGTCGCTGAAAATCGTGCGGCTGATATCGTAATATGAATACGAATCGGGCGAAAAAAGGTCATACACATACAGACTGTACTCAATCGCAAAAAGCATACCCAGCAGTATCAATGCCGCACATATGTGCTTGCCCTTATCCCTTATAGGGAATATAAAGCCGAAGTACATCAGGATAAATATTCCGATAAACGATATGCAGTAAAACACCGTTGTCTGTGTGATGTCAAGAGCAAATCCGAACAGCAGGACAGACGGCGAAAGCAAAGCGATTATTTTTACAACCTCATTGTCCTTTAGCGCTGACGGTATCAGAAATTTGCACAGCATAAGTGCAATAACACCGAATCCTACTCCTAACAGTACGCTTGTCAGCGTGAACAAGCCGTTTTCCACATATGCCTGAAACGATACCAGCACGAAAGCAGGCATAAGCACAAGCGCTGTGTACAGCAATATTTCCAATCTACTCATTGCGCGCAAGGCGATGAATTTTTTGTTCAATTTTGTTCCCGTATTTTCCATATCTGCCACCATTATTACTTTTTGTTATTTTTAGGCTTATAACAGCCGAACAGATTCTTGAAAAGTATTTTCATAAGCTCTGCGTTGCCCTTGAACGGACTTATTTTAGTAGGAGTTTTCTCATTCTTCGGGTACTGCCTTGTCACGGGTATTTCACAGGCTCTGAGCTTAAGCTGTGACGCACGAACCGAGAGATACGCAAGAAGCTCATATGTCATAAACACATCTCTGTAAATCTGAACCTCAGGGTGAGTTATGTATTTTCTTGAATACGCTCTGTAAGCGTTTGTTGTGTCGGTAAACCACTGATGTGCGGTAAGAGATATTACAGGAGCGTGAATAAGACGGACGGAAACAAGGCGCATAAGCGGAGTATTGATTGCCTGACCGCCCTTTACAAAGCGCGAGCCTTGAATAAAATCGTAGCCTTCTGCGAGCTTTTCTATAAACCTCGGAATATCCTCAATAGAGTCCTTGTTATTGCCGTCAATGGTGATAAAGCCGTCATACCCTCTTTGCTGCGCCCAGTAAAAGCCCATACGAAGCTGTGCGCCCTGTTTGCCGATATCCTGCTTTGTCAGAAGCGTATTGACTCCGAGGGAGCGAAGCAGAGCGTCGTCTGTGCAGCCGTCCTTTGAGGCGCCGTCACAGATTATAATATCGCAAAGCTTATCAATATTATTTTCCTGAGCCTTAAGAAGCTCCTTTTTTATTCTCTCGCCCTCATTAATTATCGGTATGAGAACGCAGTAATTGCTGTTCTTCGGGGCGTATTCATCGCACTTAAATTTCGGTACGCCCTTAATATTTTCAAAAATCAAAGCAAAACCTCCGCAACATATTGAACGGTATTCTTAACCTGCTCTATATTATCCTTGTTGCCCATTTCAATCGAAATGAATTTATCGTAATCAAAGGCTTTAAGCTCGCTGTGAAGCTCACGCTTTTCGATCGGCGCAAGATGCGGCTCCGATATATGAATATGGTTTATAAGCCTTGTATTGTCCTTGGCTTCGTCAAGCGACTCGTTGTTATAAATCACCGTTCCGAGGTCAAGATTCACCATAATGCCTTTATTTGCGGTTTGTCTGCAAATTTCAAAAGCCTCGTGCGTAGTATTCATAAAATTAGTGTTGTAAATCGGCGGATTCGCTTCAAGAGCAATTACAGTATCACAAGAGGCTGCATAATCACCGATTTCATTAAAAAATTCAATTGCTGCAGGGATATAGCTGCTGTCGGGAATTACTCTGTTCCTCGGGCAGCCGAACACAAGATTGTGACAGCCTGCGGCATAGGCAAAATCGACTGCCTTTTTTGTGTAATCTATAAGCTGCTGTCTTTCCTCATTTGTCCCGAAAATGCTCTGCGTTTTGCCGTACCATATTGACTGCATTGAGGATATTACAAGACCGTACTGCTCATAAATTGAGCTTGCAAAATTCTTTATCCCCTGTATCTTATCGTAAGGATTTTCGGGGAAAATTCTTGTAGGGGCAATCTCAAGACCGCTGAAGCCGCTTTTGCACAAAAAGGCATACATCTCACGGTCAAATTCACTGCTCCACGCTATGTTTGAAATTGAAAGCTTCACTTACTTCTCCCCCTTAATTTCCGCTGAGCTGAGCCTTTACAAATTTTACTATATCCAGGCTCACCTGCTCCTTGTTAAAAATATAGCCGTCACTGCCGCCGAAAAGAGCGCAATGCTTTGTTTTAAAATCATAAAGCGGAGGAGTCTGCGCAACCTCGTTTACAAAATCGTTGCCTGTAATTCTTTTATAGATGTCGGCTGTACATACAGGCTCAACCGCCATATTAACAAGCTTCAAATCGTTTTTAACAATAATTTCAATATGCTTCCAGAGCTTACTGAGATTATAAAACTGGAAAACACCACGGCTGTCGGTAAAATTGAGCGCAGAAAAGCCAACACTTAAAAACTCATTTTTAAGCGCTGACTTATCGCAGGAGCTGTCGGCAGAGAGCTTATAAAAGCCGTTGCTCTGCTTTTTATAGCAACAGCGTATAAGCTCGCTTTTTAACGACAGCTCATTATATTTATTTTCGTTAAGCATAGACGGGATAATATTTATCAAATCATAGATAAAATTCTTTTTTATGTTCTTGCCGAATAAACCCGGCAGACGAACGATATGGTAATTCTCGATATTCTCCTGCACCCACTGCTCAAGACGGTATCTGTTAAGTCCGTACGGGTGGAGATTCTCGGTGTCAACAGGAGTATCCTCGTCTGCACCATTCGGATTTTTATACACATCTATTGTTGAAATCAATACAAGCCTTTTCGGATTGATTTTTTTGATGTTCTCGATGGCGTTGCGGATAACAGCCATATCGCCGTCAGGATCATTGTTCGCCAAAAACTTTTCGGCGCGAACGCCGCTGTAAACGCATAAATCGGGGCTGAGTCCGAATGCGTCCTCAATATTTTTTGAATTAAAGGAATAATCAAATTTATGCTCTGCGGCAATATTCGAGCCGACAAAGCCTGTGTAACCGACTATAATATCCATATATACTTTCCTCTTAACATTCGCTTTTTTGTAGTTTCTGCCAAGTATTAAGTATACACGAACACCGTTATTTTGTCAATCAAACTTGCTGATAAACTCCCTTGTCCTTATATTCTTTGGATTATTGATAAGCTCCTGTGCGTTGCCCTCCTCGACAATGTAGCCGTCCTCCATAAAGATTATTCTGTTTGAAACATCTCTTGCGAAGTTCATCTCGTGGGTAACGATTACCATTGTCATATGCTCCTTTGCAAGCTCCTTGATTACGGCGAGGATTTCGCTTGTAAGCTCGGGGTCAAGAGCAGAGGTCGGCTCGTCAAAAAAGAGTATTTTCGGATTCATTGCAAGCGCTCTTGCGATTGAAACACGCTGCTGCTGTCCGCCTGAAAGCTGGCAGGGATAGGCGTTCTCCTTGTCGGCAAGACCTATGCGCTTTAAAAGCTCACGGCACTGAGCGTAAACCTCGTCCTTATTTCGCTTATGAACATTTATGGGTGCGTGCGCAAGATTCTTAAGCACCGTGAAATGCGGAAAAAGATTGAAGTTCTGGAAAACAAGGCTGAAGTAGCTTTGAATTTCCTTAAGCTGTGCCTTGGTAGCATAGACAGATTTTCCGCTTTTATCATTCCACGCGGCTTTTTTACCGAAATAGATAAGCTCGCCGCCGTCCATTTTTTCAAGCATTGTAGCGCACCTTAAAAGAGTTGATTTACCCGAGCCTGATGGACCGATTACAGACACAACCTCTCCCTCATTGACCGACACAGTAATATTCTTTAAAACCTCGTTGTCACCGTAGCTTTTCTTTATATTATTAATTTCAAGCAGTTTCATAGTACAATCTCCACATCATTTAATATCGTAGTAGGCAAATCTTTTCTCAACCTTATTCATAACAACCGCAACAATAAAGTTGAATACAAAGTAGAACACACCTGCGATTACAAACGGCATCATTGTTGTCTGTGCGGCGGCGATTGATTTTGCCAGCGAGAAAAGCTCGACATATGCGATTGAAAATGCAAGCGAGGTATCCTTGACAAGCGTGATTATCTCGTTTGTTATTGACGGTAAGATACGCTTGATAACCTGCGGAAATATTATCCTTAAAAATGTCTGCGCTCTTGAATAGCCGAGAATTTTCGCCGCCTCATACTGTCCGACAGGCATAGATTCAATTCCCGAACGGTAAATCTCAGCAAAATACGCGGCGTAGTTGAGAACAAAGCCTATAATAACCGCATAAAGGCGGTACTCAAGAGAAAGCGAAATACCGAACAGATAGTAAGGTCCGAAATACACAACGAGAAGCTGAAGCATAAGCGGAGTACCTCTCATTATGGCTATATAAAGCTGAGTTATGTATTTGATTATTCTGAACCTTGACATTCTGCCAAAGGTGACAACAAGACCGAGCGGCAGAGTGAGAATAAGCGTTATCGCAAATATTTTTATTGATTCAAGCATACCGGACGACATCTGCCAAAGCATATCCCAAATGCTCATTAATTGAACACTCCCTTTTCTTATTAATACAATTAGGATGCCATTTTACAACAGCATCCTAACTCACAAGCTCTGTTAAGGTTTTATTACTTTGCGTCCTTTTCGTTGCCGAAGATTACGCTTTCCGAAAGCTCCCACTTCTTGGCGATTTCGTCAAGCTTGCCATCCTTAAGCATATCGTAAAGAGTACTCTGAACCTCATCACGGAGAGTTTCGTTACCCTTTAAAAATGCAATGCCGTACTTTTCTGTGATAATCGGCTCTGAAAGCATTACAAAATTATCGCCGCGGCTTTCAATCTGATATTTCGCTACGCCGATGTCCATTGCAATAGCGTCAACAGACTTTGCTTCAAGATTCATAAACGCTGTGTTGTATTCCGGAATCTGCTCAAGGCTTTTAAATGATGCTGTAAGCTCCTTGCAATCGTCCGACTCAAGAGCCTCTAAAGCTGATGAAGCAGCCTGAACAGCTACTGTTTTGCCTGCGAGGTCGTCAAAGGTCTTGATACCCGAATCCTTTGCAACAACAAAAACCTGACTGTTGTCAACATACGGCTCTGTCCAGGTATATTTGTCAAGTCTTTCCTCGCTCATTGTGAAGCCGTTCCAGATACAGTCGATAGTCTTTGCACTAAGCTCCATATCCTTTGAGTCCCAGTCAATCGGCTGCTTTACAAGAGTCCAGCCGCGTCTGTTGCAGACCTCCTGCGCAAGGTCAAGGTCAAAGCCGACATATTCGCCGTTGTCATCTCTGTATCCGTACGGTGGGAAGCTTGCGTCAAAGCCGACTGTAAAGGTTTTCTTTTCAGCTGCCTGTGAGCCGCTGCTGCTGTCGGTGTTACTGCTGCCGCTGCTGCTGTTACTGCCGCTGTTGCAGGCAACAATCGGAAGAACCAATGCAATAGCTAAGCAGAGAAGCAATAATCTTTTGGGGAATTTTTTAAGATGTTTTTTGAGCATTTTAAATACCTCGTTTCAATGTTTTTTGACAATACTATGATAACACATCAGCGCAATAAAGTAAATGTATTTTTTCGGATATTTCGACATAATATTATGCGGCTACGCCGCAGAGTGGAGAGTGAAGAGTGAAGATGTGGTTGTCGCCGCTTTGCGGCTCTTTGAATTAAGAAATACTCGTAACGGGTTAAGGCTTCCCCTTGGGGGGAAGCTGTCGCCCTCGGACGACTGATGAGGGGGATGCTCGAGCCGATGAATGTTATACTCTATCCTAATTTTGTAGAGCATAGCAGTAACTGCGTCTATCCCGGAACGGTCATGACCGTTTCCTACGAACATTCTCGAAACACAAACCCTTAAGTTTACAACATTTCCCTCTCTCTGGAGAAGCAAAAAAACAAACCCACGCTGTTCCTCAATAGAAATTCAGCGTGGGTGTTATATTATTGATTATTATAAATCCAGATCGTTCTTAATCAAATCCTCATAGCTTTCTCTTTTTACGATAAGCTTGTCCGTGCCGTTGTTTACAAGCACGATTGGCGGCTTCGGGATTCTGTTGTAGTTTGAAGCCATTGAATAGTTGTATGCGCCTGTTGAGAGAACTGCGATTGTGTCGCCCGGCTCAGCCTTTGCTATCTTTGTGTTCTCCTGAATAAGGTCGCCGCTTTCACAGCACTTGCCTGCTATTGTAACAACTGTGTCGGCTTCCTTGTCAGCCTTATTGGCGGTAACAACAGTGTACTCGGACTGATAAAGAGCATATCTTATGTTATCGGACATACCGCCGTCGATTGAAACATAGGTTCTTACATCAGGAATTGTCTTGACTGCGCCGACTGTGTAAAGAGTGATACCTGCTTCGCCAACAATAGATCTGCCCGGCTCAATATATACAAACGGAACAGGCAAGCCGTACTGCTCAGCCTTAGCGTGAACAGCCTTTGACACGGAGTTCATATAGTTATCGTAAGCTGTCGGATTATCGTTGTCTGTGTACTTGATGCCAAAGCCGCCGCCGAGATTAAGCTCTGTAACAACGTGACCTGTTTCGTTCTTG
This sequence comes from Ruminococcaceae bacterium UBA7067, assembly GCA_002493755.1. GTDB lineage: Bacteria > Bacillota > Clostridia > Oscillospirales > Acutalibacteraceae > UBA7067. The sequence continues at coordinate 7,093 of DKZT01000040.1, read as the reverse complement.
ATTGCGCCGATGAAGTCCATCATTATTTCAGCGGCTGTTACAAACGGGTCAATGTCAAAAATCTGTGAGCCGATATGGCAGTGAAGCTCGCAAAGGTCAACATTCTTAAGCTCAATAGCCTCCTTAACTGCGTTCATAGCCTCGCCTGTTTCAAGCGCAAAGCCGAACTTTGAGTCAATCTGACCCGTTCTGATAAAGTTATGTGTGTGAGCGTCAACACCCGGCTTGATTCTCATTGAGATTTTCTGAACCTTGCCCTTTTCAGCGCAGATTTTGTCGAGTGTTTCAAGCTCTGTCAGGTTGTCAACGACTATTTTACCGATATTGCTGTCAACGGCAAAGCAAAGCTCGTCATAGGTTTTGTTGTTGCCGTGGAAGTGGATATTCTCAACAGGGAAGCCTGCCTTTAATGCAGTGTAAAGCTCGCCGCCCGACACAACATCAAGACCCATTTTCTCTTCCTTTGCAATCTCGCAAAGAGCCTTACAGCTCAGTGCCTTGCTTGCGTAAAGAGCAAGACCGTTGCCGTCATAATGCTTCTTAAACGAATCGACATACGATTTGCAGGTGTTGCGTATTACATTCTCGTCAAGCACATAAAGCGGAGTGCCGTACTTCTTTGCAAGCTCTACGGTATCACAGCCGCCTATGGTGAGGTGTCCCTTTTCATTCACATTTAAACAGTCATTAACAAACATTTTCTACATCTCCCTATCAGTTGTATTCTTCAATTTTCTCTTGAAGATATTTTAGTATTTCCTCTTTCCCGTCCCCCTTAAGCGCAGAAAAAGGAAATATGGGTGCGCTTCCGAAATCGCAGAAAACCTCGCCAAACAGATTCATCTGCTTTTGCTGCTCGGTTTTATTCAGCTTATCCTTTTTTGTGAGCACCACAATAAACGGCAGACGATTGTGACTTATGAAGTCAAGCATATTCAAATCGTCCTCAGTCGGCTTGTGGCGCATATCGATAATCTGCACAACAACGCAGAACTTTCTGTCCCCTGCAAAATAGCCCTCAACAAGGTCTGCCCATCTCTGTTTCTCCGACTGAGAAACCTTTGCGTAGCCGTAACCGGGCAAATCTACAAATTTCGCCTTTTTGTCAATGTCGAAAAAATTGATAGTTGCGGTTTTACCCGGAGTGGCACTGACGCGGGCAAGGGATTTTCGATTGAGCAGCTTATTAATCAGCGAGGATTTACCGACATTTGAACGTCCGGAAAAAATAATTTCCGGCAGCTCTGACGGCGGCAGCTGCTTTGAAGTGCCGTATGCCGCCTCAAAAACGGCGTTATTCAGGTTAATCAAAATATCCCTCCTACTGTTCGTTTGCGGTTTTTGCGGATTCTCCTCTTTTTGTATTCTCAAGAGCGAGTGACAAAACCTGTGAAATTGAGCTGACGGGCACGAAATTAATTGAGTTTTTCACCTGCTCGTCAATCTCCGATATATCAGATTTATTATCCTCCGGGAAAATCACGGTGTCAACACCAAATCGGTATGCCGCCATTGATTTTTCCTTTAAGCCGCCTATCGGCAGAACCTTACCTCTGAGCGTAATTTCGCCTGTCATCGCTATATTCGGCTTAACAGGACGTTGTGTAAGAGCTGACGCTACGGCTGTTGCCATTGTGATGCCCGCCGACGGTCCGTCCTTAGGCACTGCACCCTCGGGAGCGTGGATATGAATATCGTATTTTTTATAGAAGTCCTCTTCTATTTCAAGCTTATCGGACATTGTGCGTATGCAGGTAACTGCCGCCTTTGCAGATTCCTGCATAACATCGCCGAGAGAGCCGGTAAGCTCGATTTTTCCCGTGCCGTTCATCACGGCAACCTCAATCGGCAGTGTTTCACCGCCGACAGATGTCCACGCAAGACCGGTTACAATTCCAACCTCGGAGCTTTTCTGAGCTTTTTCAGTCTTATATTTTATCGGGCCGATAAGCTTTTCAAGCTTTTTCGGTGTTACCGTCAGAGATTTAGCCTCTCCCTCGACAAACATAATCGCCGCCTTTCTCAAAAGCTCGATTATTCTGCGCTCCAGACTTCTCACTCCTGCCTCTCTCGTGTAGCCGTCTATCAGCATATAAATCGCTTCATCGGCTATCTTAAACATCTTCTTTGTGATGCGGCAGTTTTTCATCTGCTTCGGAATAAGGTGTTCCTTTGCAATGTAGAACTTCTCTTCTCTTGTGTAGCTGTCCAGAGTGATTACGTCCATTCGGTCAAGCAGAGGAGCAGGAATCATCGACTGGTCGTTTGCCGTTGTGATAAACATAACCTTGCTTAAATCAAACGGCATATCTATATAGTGGTCATAGAATTTATTATTCTGCTCGCTGTCGAGCACCTCAAGCAGAGCTGAGGTCGGGTCGCCCTTGTAGTCATTGCCGAGCTTGTCAATTTCATCAAGTACCAAAACAGGGTTATTCACGCCTGCCGCTTTAATCGCATTGATAATTCTGCCCGGCATTGAAGCTATATAGGTTCTTCTGTGTCCTCTGATTTCCGATTCATCTTTCACGCCGCCGAGAGCGATTCTCTGACACTTTCTGTTTATCGCCTGAGCCACAGACTGCGCGATAGATGTTTTACCGACTCCCGGAGGGCCGACTAAGCAGAGAATCTGCCCCTTTATATCGGGCGAAAGCTTTCTGATGGCGAGGTTTTCAAGGATATTCTCCTTGACCTTTTTCAAGCCGTAATGGTTTTCATCAAGCGTTTTACGTGCGGATAGAATGTCGATTTTCTCCTGCGTGCTTGTGTTCCAGGGAAGCTCAAGGCAGGTTTCTATATACGTCCTCATAACGGTTGCTTCCTGAGAGCCGTAGGGCATACGCTCAAGCCTGTCGCACTCCTTGAGGAGGGTTTTCTCGTTTTCCTCGCTCAGATGAAGCTCCAGCACCTTTTCACGCAGATTTTCAGTTTCGGCATAGTCGTCATCCTCAACGCCGATTTCAGACTCGATAACCTTAAGCTGTTCTCTTAGGAAGTATTCACGCTGTGATTCGTCAATTCTCTCCTTAGCGCGCTTTGCAATATCCTCCTGAACACTCAATATGTATACCTCTTGGGTGAGATAATCTATAAGCTGTTCAAGGCGCTGCGTCGGATCGTCTGTTTCAAGTATTTCCTGCTTAATCTCATATGAAAGGCTGCAGTTCGCCGCAATGAAATATGCAAGCTCCTCGGTTGTATTAATAAAGCTGAGCTTATAAAGAAGCTCTGCCGGAGGCTTCGGAGAAAACATAAGGTATCTTTCAAAAATATCCTTTGCGCTGCGTATAACTGCAATATCATAAGAGGTTTCCTCAGTCGGAGGAACTGAAATACTTTTTACCGCAGCCGACATATACGAAGATGTATTGACAATGTTCTCAACGCTCGCCCGGCGGATTCCCTCGACTATTACTCTCACGGTATCGTCGGGCTGTCTTATAATCTGCACAACCTTTGCAACAACACCGACAGAATAAACGTCATTTCTCTTCGGGTCAATACAGTTGATGTTTTTCTGGGTTACGATAAAAATTACCTGGTCGGCGTTCATCGCCGCTTCAATAGCCTTAGCCGACTTTTTTCTTCCTATATCAAAGTGAAGCTTCATCTTCGGAAAAAGCACCAGGCCGCGAAGCGGAAGCATAGGCAGCGTCATTTCAGCAACCTCTACAACTGTTTTATTCATATATTCTCCCTCCTTTATACCTGTTTTAAACACAAAGAGCTGCAACCTTGGAATCAGTTACAGCTCGTATAAGAATAATCAAATTTAAGATGCGTTCGGTTTCCTTGGGTTTTTTATTTCATCCTCACTGATACTCAGCGGAGCCGGTGCTTTACCTTGATTATGAATAATTGTGACATTTTCGGGATTTCTTACTGTTTCCGCCGTAATCACAACCTTTTCAATCGTGGAATCAGACGGAACCTTGAACATCAAATCCATTAAAATGCTTTCAAGTATTGAACGAAGTCCTCTTGCTCCTGTTTTTTCCTCTATCGCCTTATCCGCGATAGCCTCAAGAGCCTTGTCATCAAATTCAAGTAATACATCATCAAGTGCAAAAAGACGCTGATACTGCTTGACAAGGGCATTCTTCGGCTCCTTGAGTATTCTTACAAGCGACTTTTTGTCCAGTCCGTTAAGCGCGGTTATAACCGGCAGTCTGCCGACAAGCTCCGGAATGAGTCCGAATTTTACAAGATCGTGAGAGATAACCTCGCTCATCCAGGAGGTTTCGTTGAGCTGAGTTCTGCTCATAACCTCAGCGCCGAAGCCAAGGCTTGAGGAGCCGGTTCTTTTCTCAACAACCTTTTCAAGTCCGTCAAACGCACCGCCGCAAATAAAGAGAATGTTTTTAGTATTAATCTGTAAAAATTCCTGCTGAGGATGCTTTCTTCCGCCCTGTGGAGGAACATTTGAAACAGTACCCTCAAGGATTTTTAATAGTGCCTGCTGAACTCCCTCGCCGCTGACATCACGGGTGATAGATGGGTTCTCAGACTTTCTTGAGATTTTGTCAATCTCGTCGATATAGATAATGCCCATTTCTGCACGCTCAATATCCATATCAGCAGCCTGAATCAGCCTTAAAAGAATATTTTCAACATCCTCGCCGACATAGCCTGCCTGAGTTAAGGTTGTGGCGTCTGCAATGGCAAAGGGAACGTCAAGTATTTTAGCAAGCGTTTGTGCAAGATAAGTTTTGCCTGTGCCGGTCGGACCGAGCATAAGCACATTGCTCTTTACAAAGTCAACGTCATCGGTGCTGTGCATAACCCTTTTGTAGTGGTTATATACAGCAACACTGAGAGTAATCTTTGCGCTGTCCTGACCGATAACATATTCGTCAAGCTTTGCTTTAATTTCTTCGGGTTTAAGCAAATTCTCAAAATGAATATTCTTTTTTTTCTTCCTGCTCTTTTCTCCGGCTTTTTCCTCCTGTAATATAGAATTACAAAGCTCGATACATTCGTCACAAATGTATACTCCGTTGCCGGCAACTAATCTTCCTGCCAAATCCTGAGGCTTTCCGCAAAAAGAGCAGTGAATATTTCTCTCTCTGTTTGAGTCGTCTTTGTTTGCCATCGAAATTAAGCTCCTATCTTAAACAATCAAGATTTATCTTTTCTCAATAACCTTATCAATCAAGCCGTATTCAAGAGCCTGCTGTGCTGTCATAAAGTTATCTCTTTCAGTATCTCTTGCTATAACGTCATACGGCTGACCGGTCTTTTCAGACAGAATGGTATTAAGCTTTTTCTTAGTCTGCAAAATGTGGTCGGCGTGAATCATAATGTCTGTTGCCTGACCCTTTGCGCCGCCGCTCGGCTGATGAATCATAATATCGCTGTTAGGCAGGGCAAGTCTTTTGCCCTTTGCGCCTGCTGCAAGCAGGAATGCGCCCATACTTGCCGCCATACCCATACAAATTGTTGATACATCGCATTTGATGTAATTCATTGTATCATAAATAGCAAGACCGTCTGTAACGCTGCCGCCCGGGCTGTTGATATAGAGTGAAATATCCTTTGACGGATCCTGACCCTCCAAAAACAGAAGCTGAGCGACAACAAGACTTGCAGTGGCGTTATTAACCTCATCATTCAGCATAATAATTCTGTCCTTGAGCAAACGGGAGAAAATATCGTAGGAACGTTCGCCTCTGCCGTCCTGCTCAACTACATAAGGTACTAAACTCATAAGAAATCATCCCTTTATATTTTTATATACGCATTAAAGGATAGTCATAAATCAGCTATGTATTCAAAATCAGGCGATTTTTGCACTGTCCTTTACAAGCTGCATTGCCTTCTCTACGCCGAGATCCTTTGCAAGATCCTCAGCAGGAATAGCGTTTTTAACCTTTTCAACATCCATTTTGTAAGCCTCAGCGAGTCTTGCATACTCCTTCTCAACATCCTCGTCAGTTACCTCGATTGCTTCCTTTTCTGCAATCTTCTCAAGGATAAGGCGCAGCTTAACTCTCTTTTCAGCCTGCTCTCTGTATCCGCCTGCAAGAGTTTCAACATTCATACCTGTGTACTGCATATATGTTTCAAGGTCCATACCCTGCTGACGCAGACGCATATCGAACTCTCTGAGCATTTCGTTTACTTCGTTTGTATACATAGCCTGAGGAATTTCACCCTCAATAAGCTCAACAAGCTTGTCGGTAATCTGGTTTTCAACATCGTTCTCAGATTCCTTCTGAAGTCTCTGTGCAACCTCGCCCTTAAGCTCTTCCTTGTACTCGTCGATAGTTTCCTTATCGCTTACGTCCTTAACAAACTCCTCGTCAAATTCAGGGAGCTGTCTTTCCTTGATTTCGTGAAGAACAATCTTGAAGTCTGCATCCTTGCTCTTAAGCTCATCAACCGGATAGTCCTCCGGGAACTTAACGGTGATTGTGAACTCGTCATTGGTGCTGTGGCCGATTATCTGCTCCTCAAAGCCGGGAATAAAGTTGCCGCTGCCGATTTTGAGGTTATAGTTTTCAGCCTTACCGCCCTCGAATGCTTCGCCGTCAACAAAGCCCTCAAAGTCGATTACAACGAGGTCATCGTTCTGAACAGCTCTGCCCTCAACGGTAACAAGGCGGCTGTTGCGCTCGCGTACATTCTGGATTTCCTTTTCAAGGATTTCGTCTGTAACCTCGGTTGACTTTGCAGTAACCTCGATACCCTTGTAGTTGTTTACATCGATTGTCGGCTTAACAGTAACAACAGCCTTGAATGTAAAGCCGTCGTCGCCTACCTCAACAACGTCAAGGTCAATCTTATCATTGATAATTACAAGGCCTGCTTCCTTTGCGGCTTCAGCCAAAGCCTCGGGATATAAATCCTGCATAGCGTCCTCATAGAAAACCTCTTTGCCGTACATTTTCTCTATAACGCTCTTCGGAGCCTTGCCCTTACGGAAGCCCGGAACACTTATATTCTTTCTTCTTTTAAGGAAAACGCTGTTAACTGCCTTCTGAAAAGTTTCGCCGTCAATTTGAACCTCAAGCTCGTGACGGTTTGTTTCTACCTCTTTTGTTGACTTCAAACTCATTTTATATTTCCTCCTACAATAATAAATAAGGTT
>DKZT01000056.1 GCA_002493755.1 Ruminococcaceae bacterium UBA7067 | reverse complement strand
AGGTTATGATATGGAAATTTTAAGAGTGGAAAACCTTACAAAAACCTATGGCACAGGTGCGAACACAGTCAATGCCGTTGACAATGTTTCTTTCACTGTCGAGCAGGGCGAGTTTGTTGCCATTGTCGGCGCAAGCGGCAGCGGTAAATCAACGCTTTTGCATATGATAGGCGGCGTTGACAGACCGACAAAGGGACAGATTTTTATTGACGGCAACGAGATTAACCGTATGAACAACGACAAGCTTGCAATCTTCCGCCGCAGGCAGATTGGCATAGTCTATCAGTTTTACAACCTGATTCCGATTCTTACGGTTGAGGAGAATATCACGCTCCCGTGCGACCTTGACGGCTGTGCTGTTGACAAGCAGCGGCTTGAAGAAATACTCGTAACCTTCGGACTTAAAGCAAGGCGAAACGCCCTGCCGAATCAGCTCTCGGGCGGTCAGCAGCAGAGAACCTCAATAGCAAGAGCGCTTATCAACCGTCCTGCTCTTTTGCTCGCAGACGAGCCTACGGGCAACCTTGATTCAAAGGCGTCCGAGGATATTATGAGCATTCTGAAGCTTTCAAACAAAAGCTATAATCAGACAATCATTATGATAACTCACGACCTTGAAATGGCAAACCAGGCTGACCGTGTTATCACATTAAATGACGGTAAAATAGTGGGGGAGGCGTGAGGAGTGAAAATTCTGAATAAGCTTACCCTGAAAAATCTCAGGCTCAATAAAAGCCGCACAATAGTAACGGTAATAGGAATTATGCTCTCAACGGCGCTGATTACATTTGTCGCAGGAATAGCGTCAAGTGCACAGCAGACATTGATTAATTTGCAGATTTACAGCGGCGGCGACTATGAATACCGCTTTTCGGGAAATGTAAATAATGAGAATATCGAAATGACAGAGAATAACCGAAATGTAAAGTCTGTCTATTATACCGATTCAATAGGCTGTGCAAAAATGCCAAACCCCGAATTGAAGCATAGGCCTTATGTTTTCATCAAGGCGTTAAGTACAAACTCCTTTGAAAACTGCTTTAAAACAAAGCTTTCCGAGGGCAGATACCCAGAAAATGAAAACGAGCTTGTCGTGTCAAATGATTACGTGAAATGGTCAAAGGACAAGCCGAAAATCGGCGACACAATAACGCTTGAAATTGGCGACCGTGTGTCTGAAAACGGCGATGTTATTGACCCTTATTCGGTTTACGGATTTTCGTATGAGTCAGAAGAAAGCGTTAAGGAAAATATAAAGGTAAGGCTGCAAAGAACATACAAGATTGTCGGCATTCTTTCAGAGAATTCTACAAACGCAATTATGGTTGACCAGAACTCCGCCTGTGTATCTGTATTTACAGCCGCCGATATAAACAATCTGTCGAAAAATGCCGAAATGTATGTTGACCTTACGGCTGACGGCGAGAAAAACTATATTTCCGTAGGAGCTGAAATCTCGGGTCTTGATGAGGAGCAGGTGAGCGCATATTTAAGTCAAAGCACTTATTTCAGCGAAGAGGAATGGAAGGAATTTTATCAAAAATTGCCTTATGAATCCTTTTCCTTTAACAGTACCTTGCTTGCCTACAAGGGCATAGGTATGAGCGACAAAAACTTACTTGTGGTTACACTTATAGCGGTTGTTGTTATAGCGATAATCATTATCGCAAGCGTGTTTACTATTCGTAACAGCTTTGCTATATCAATAACCGAGAAAACAAAGCTTTACGGTATGATAGCCTCAGTCGGCGCAACCTCAAAGCAGATAAGAAAAAATGTGCTGTTCGAGGGCTTTGTACTCGGACTAATAGGTATACCGCTCGGATTATTGCTCGGCGTTGGTGTTGCCGCTCTTATTCTGCTTTTGCTCAATGTTCTCCTGAAGGACGGTTTAAACGGTATGACGCTTATTTATTCAATGCCGATTTTGTCTGTTTTGCTGTCCGTGCTTCTGTCGGCGGCGACCATATTCTTATCCACAATATCAAGTGCAATCCGTGCGTCAAGAATCGCCCCGATTGACGCTATAAGAAGCAGTAACGATGTTAAGCTCGGTAAAAAGCAGAGAAGCCTGCATTCGCCGAAGCTTATCAAAAGACTTTTCGGCGTTGGGGGAGATGTAGCGTATAAAAACCTCAAGCGAAGCAAAAAGAAGTACCGCACAACGGTAATATCAATCGTTGTCAGCGTTGCACTGTTCATCTCAATTTCCTGCTTTATGGACTACGGCACAAGGGAGATTGAAGAGCATTATCCCGTAGAAGAATACAGTATTCAGATTAATAATCAAAGCGATATCGGAAACGAGAGCTATAAGGAGTTCGGAGAAAAGCTTGATACTATCAAAAAGCTTGACAGCGTGGAATCCTCGTATGTTCTTATGCTTTCTTCGTTATGTTCAAAATCCGATGAGCTTCCAAGCAGCTTTTCACCTGACGATGAGGGTTACCGTCCGTTGGAATTATACGGTATCTCTGATGAGGAGTTCAAAGCCTGCGCCGAGGAGCTTGGCTTGAATTATGAGGACGTAAAGGATAAGGGAATACTTTATAATGTCAGCGAATATTATGATGCTTCAGGTAAAAAATACAGAACCTCATTAGTTGATTTTGACAAGCCGATTAGTGCTGAGTTTGTTACAACAACCGATGAAAGCGACCCGAACTATAAAAAAATTAGGCTTGAAATCACAGCCGACACAGACAAGCCTGCATCGGATTTGCCCTATGCTGACTCACAGGGAAATATATTCGTGCGGCAGGAATGGATGGAGGAGAATATTCCGCTTATGTCTCTTTCCTGCTCGTTGCATATCAAAACGGAAAACGCCGACAAGCTGGAGCAGGATATACTCGACCTCGGATATACTGGTATATCTGTGTTTAATATAGACAAAACAGCAAGAATAATGAATTCGATGTATCTTGCAATATCTATCTTCATTTACGGCTTTATCATCGTTATAACGCTAATAGGCGTGACAAATATATTCAACACAATAACAACAAATATGCGCCTGAGAAGCAAGGAGTTTGCAATGCTTAAATCAGTCGGTATGACAAAGCGAGAGTTCAACCGAATGGTGCGCCTTGAAAGCATATTCTACGGACTGAAGTCGCTTATTATCGGAATACCGCTCGGCACACTCGGCGGCTATCTGATTTTCCTTGCGTTCAATGCCAATAAGCAGAAATATGAATTTATCTTCCCTTGGCCTGCTATACTCATCAGCGTTGTATTCGTGTTCGCGATTGTCTGGCTTATTATGCGTTTTTCGATTGCAAAGGTTCAAAAGCAGAATATCATAGAAACAATCCGAAAAGACAATATCTGAGTGAATTTGTTGACAAGCATAGTGTGGGTGTTATAATAAATTTATAACACCCACAAACCTATAACGGAGAAGTAAATAACGGAGCAGTATATGAATATTTTACTTGTCGAGGACAATAAAACAATATCAAAGGGACTTGTATATTCCTTAGAGCAAAACGGTTATACCGTTACGCTGTGCGAAACCTGTGAAGCCGCACTGAGCGCTGCGCCGTTTGACTGTGCGTTGGCGATAATAGATATCGGTCTGCCTGACGGCAACGGCTTTGAGCTTTACAAGGAGCTGAAACGTCTGTACGATATTCCGACCGTATTCCTGACTGCCTACGATGACGAGGACAGCGTTGTAAAGGCTTTTGACCTCGGCGCAGACGACTACATAACAAAACCGTTTTCAATGCGTGAGCTGCTCGCAAGAATACGTCGGCTTGTCGCAAGCGGCAAAGGCTGCGCCGTGAAAATCGGCGATATTGAAATTGACCTTGACAAAAAGGCGGTATCCAAGTGCGGCGAGACAGTGGAGCTTACTGCGCTTGAATACAGAATCTTTTCAATGCTCGTGCAGAACGCCGGTAAAATCGTAACCCGTGAAATTATCCTTGAAAGAATATGGGATTTAGCCGGAAATTATGTCAATGATAATACGCTGACCGTATATATTCGGCGCATAAGAAAAAAGCTCGGTACAGACTGCATTAAAACGGTTAAGGGCTTAGGCTACAAGCTGGAGGGAGTATGAAACGCTCATATAAATTTCTTATTGTCTTTCTCGTGCTTGCGGTGTTGTTTTCATCAGCGGCGGCAGTCGTAACCGCTTTTGAGCTTAACAATATCCGAAAAAGTGCGAACGAGGGCATTATGGCTGTCATATCGACTGTTAAGCAAAAATATCCCGATGTGGGCGACAATGAAATCGCCGGTATTCTGAACAGCAGGGAAAGTGCAGAGAATTACGGCGACAGCCTTAAAAAATACGGAATATCGCTTGACAGCGATTGGGTGCTTTACAAAAATGAGGAACAGGAAAGGGTTATAACAGCCGCAAACGCCGCCTTGTGCGCCGCTTGCTGTCTTACTCTGTGCTGTGTGTTTGTGCTGTACTGCAAAAAACGAAAAAAGGAAACACAGCGTCTTACATGGTACATCGAAAGAATCAATAAAAAAGACTATGATTTGATGATTGAGGAAAACAGCGAGGACGATATGTCGCTTCTGCGCAACGAGATATATAAAACCACTGTTATGCTCAGGGAACAGCGCGATATATCGCAAAAGGATAAGGAAAGCCTTAAGGACTCGCTTTCCGACATTTCGCATCAGCTGAAAACTCCGCTCACATCTATCCTTGTAATGCTTGATACAATACTTGACGATGATAATATGCCGCACGATCTCCGCCGTGAATTTCTGCGTGACATACGCAGGAGCGCCGGCTCAATGGGCTTTCACGTTCAGTCGATTCTCACGCTGTCAAAGCTTGATGCTAATTCCATTGTTTTAAAATCACGGGAGGAGCGTATCAGCCGCATTATAGACGAGTGCATCAGAAACACCGAGGTTTTATCTGAGCTAAAGGGTGTAACCGTGAGCGGTGAATGTGACTGCTGCGTAACGCTGAATTGCGACTTCAAGTGGCTTTGCGAAGCTCTGACGAATATTGTAAAAAACTGCGTTGAGCATACACACAGCGGCGGCAGGGTTATAATTTCCGCTGAGAAGACGAAGCTTTACACAAAAATAACCGTAAGCGACAACGGAGAGGGTATAACGCCAGAGGATTTGCCACATATCTTTGAACGCTTTTACAAGGGCAAAAACTCAAGTGATGAAAGCATAGGAATAGGCTTGGCACTTGCAAAGACTATAATTGAAAAAAGCGGCGGCATTATTTCTGTTTCCTCAGCAGTAGGGAAGGGAACAACCTTTGATATTCGCTTTTTCTGCTCTGTCGGGAAAGATACTGAGTAAGCAATAAAAACAGGCAAGACTGTCATAAGATTAGATAACAATATTCAGCCTTGATATATATTTTTTTGCCGTGTGTGAATTTATATAAGCTTAATATACAAAGAGACTGTATCAAATCGTATATACTACGGTTAAGATACAGTCTTTTTTTTTGTTGTAGCGTTATTCGGTTTACTTATCGTCGCAGTTTTTCTTGCGGAATATTTCTTCGCAATCATATTTTTTATCGTTATTATCTTTTTTATCTGTGTCGGCACATCTCTTGCATTTATCAAATTCAGGGTTAAAAGCATAGAAGTTTTTGCTGTCGAGATTGTCTGTGGCTATTCTCAAGCCTTCACCGAAGCGCTGATAATGCACAACCTCACGTGCGCGCAGGAAGCGTATCGGGTCGGCAACATCTCTGTCATCGCAGAACCTGAGTATATTGTCATAGGTAGTGCGAGCTTTTTGTTCAGCGGCTAGATCCTCGTGGAGATCGGTTATCACATCGCCCTTTGACTGAATATATGCGGCTGTAAACGGATTGCCGCTGGCAGAGCTTGGATAAATACCTGTTGTATGGTCAACAAAGTAGGTGTCAAACCCCGATTTCTTGATTTCCTCAATCGAAAGGTTACGTGTCAGCTGGTAAACGATCGCACCTATCATTTCAAGATGTGCAAGCTCCTCGGTACCTGGCGAGTCCCCTCGGTTGGAAGTTTTACCGTTTATAAGCTATAAATTCATATCATACGGCAAGCTTGATAAACGCACAACCAAGCTTGCAACAGAGTCGGACAAGTACAGAAGAAAATGCTTTACAGCTAGGCTGTATCTTATATAAAGCAACCCTCAAAAACTAATTGCCATATTATTAATTTAGTGGTAGAATTTATATATAATATGCTTAGTTACGGTGATGAAAATGATTAGAGAAATCAAAATAGATGAACTGAACGAGTTGCTTGAATTATATACGCATTTGCATGAACTTGGTGTTCCTGAGCATAGTGAACATTTAGAGAAAACATGGAACACAATTTGCAACGATGAAAATCATCGTATAATTGTTTGTGAGGTTGACGGTAAAATTGTTTCTTCCTGCGTGTGCGTTATAATTCCAAATCTTACAAGAAATATCCGTCCCTACGCTTTTATAGAAAATGTGGTTACTCACGCTGATTACAGAGGAAAAGGCTACGCAACAGCGTGCCTTAATTATGCAAAAGAACTTGCGCAGAAAGCGAACTGCTACAAAATGATGTTGCTCACAGGCTCGAAGAATGATAACACTTTCAATTTCTATAAAAAAGCAGGCTACAATTCAGAGGACAAAACTGCATTTATTCAATGGTTATAGGGGTGATATTTTGAAAATAGAGTACAGACAAGCAACGAATACCGATAGTGAAGCTATTGCCTTATTAGCTGTTCAGATGTGGGCAAGCCATACAGTAGAAGATTTGTCAAACGGTTTTTCTTCGTTAATGAAGAGCGATAATAATGCTTTATTCCTGTTGATTATTAACGGTACTATACAAGGGTTTGCACAATGCGGATTAAGGCACGATTATGTTGAAGGCACAAACAGCAGTCCAGTAGGATATTTAGAAGGAATTTTTGTACAAGAAGAATATCGAAAACAAGGCTATGCAAAACAGCTTTTGAATTACTGTGAGAAGTGGGCAAAAGAAAAAGGTTGCAGTGAATTTGCCAGTGACTGCGAACTCGATAATGAAATCAGTCGCCAATTTCATATAAATTTAGGCTTTGACGAAGCAAATAGAATAATCTGCTTTACAAAGAAAATATGATGAGGAAAACAATGAATATACAATACAGAAAAGCAACTTCAGAAAATTTTGATAAAATAATGGAGCTTATCAAATCCGCTATAATTAATATGAATGAAGCAGAAATATATCAGTGGGATGCAATTTATCCCGATGAAGCTATTATAAAACAGGATATTGACAATAATGACTTATACATAGGAATTGTTGACGAAAAGATAGCTGTCATTTATGTAATAAACAATTCCTGTGACGAAGAATACAATAATGGAGATTGGCAGTATCCCGATACAAAATATAGAATCATTCACAGGCTTT
>DKZT01000045.1 GCA_002493755.1 Ruminococcaceae bacterium UBA7067 | reverse complement strand
GTTCCGGCTCGCTGTGCTGAATATTGTATACGCTTATCAGTGAAGAGCTGTTAGCATAGAGGTATTAGCAAAAAGCTAAAATCCGACAACTCTAAACTCCAAACTCTAAACTCTAAACTAAAGCTTAAATCACAAAAAATAAATTTCATTCAGTATACGAAGCGACCGCAACAAAATAAGTTACGGCCGCTTTTTACGGGAAATAATATTTTCACATTCGGATAAAATAATTGCAAAGGAGTAGATTCATTTGAACTTTATCAAGAAAAGCTGGGCAGGCGTATTGCTCTGCCTGATAATTGCGGTTCCGTCATTTTTCCTCGGCAAGCTTCTGCCGATTGTCGGCGGTCCTGTTTTTGCGATATTGCTCGGTATGATAATTACATTTTTCATCAAGGGCAAGCTCAGAGAGCAGGTGAACCCGGGCATTACATTTACCTCTAAAAAAATATTACAGTACGCCGTTGTTCTGCTCGGCTTCGGACTCAACCTGACAAGCATTATTCAGGTCGGCGGACAGTCGCTTCCCATAATATTGGCGACAATCACAACCTCGCTTGTAATTTCATTTGTGCTTTACAAGCTTATGAAAATGCCGTCAAAAATATCAACGCTTATCGGCGTAGGCTCGTCAATCTGCGGCGGCTCGGCTATTGCCGCAACCGCACCTGTAATTGATGCAGACGATGAGGAAATCGCTCAGTCAATCTCGGTAATTTTCCTGTTCAACATTCTTGCCGCATTGATTTTCCCGATGCTCGGCGGCTTGCTCGGTCTTTCAAACGAAGGCTTTGCACTGTTCGCCGGAACAGCCGTAAACGACACCTCCTCGGTTACAGCCGCCGCCTCTTCCTGGGACGGTATGCACCCCGGAGCAAACACTCTTGACGGCGCAACAATCGTAAAGCTTACAAGAACGCTTGCGATTATCCCGATAACGCTCTGCCTTGCCCTTTACAGAACAAGAAAAGCCAAAAAGCAGTCAACAGGCAGTGAAACAAAGGTAAGCCTTAAAAAGATTTTCCCGTTCTTCATCATCTTTTTCGTTCTCGCCTCCGTTATCACAACCGTTTCGGTATCCCTCGGCGTGCCGAACAGCTTTTTCTCTCCGCTTAAGGAGCTTAGCAAGTTCTTTATTATAATGGCGATGGCTGCGATAGGTCTGAACACAAACATTGTAAAGCTGATAAAATCAGGCGGAAAACCGATATTTATGGGATTGTGCTGCTGGATAGGCATATCAGGCGTAAGCCTTGTAATGCAGCACATTCTCGGGATTTGGTAAATACTTTTTATAAATTTTGCGATTTTTAAACTGTTATAAATAAAAATTCTTGTTGACATAATAGGATTTATCCCATATAATATGTATAGGATAAATCCTATTTTTCTAGGAGTATATATATGCAGGAATTTGAAGTAATATTTTACGAAAAAGATGACGGAGCAATGCCGGCAAAAGAATTTCTTTTTAGTTTGGAAAATAAAAAGCTCAAGGCTAAAATTCTTAAAACAATTAGTATGCTACAAACCAACGGCAACAGCTTACGAGAACCATATTCAAAATATTTAGAAGATGGCATATTTGAACTTCGTGCAAAAGTAGGTTCTGATATATCAAGAGTATTGTATTTCTTTTTCGTCGGTAATAAAATTATACTTACCAACGGCTTTATAAAGAAAAGCCAGAAAACTCCTAAAGAGGAACTTGAAAAGGCAAAGCAATATCGCAAAGAATACTTTTACAGAGAGGATGATGTGAATGAATAATTCCAATAAATTCAATGATTTTCTCGCAGAGCAGCTCAAAGACGAAGAATTAAAAGCAGAATATGACGCTCTTGAACCTGAGTTTGCCATAGTACAGGCTATTATTGATGCACGCAAAGCAACAGGACTTACGCAGAAAGAGTTGTCCGTAAAAACAGGAATAGCACAAGGTGATATAAGCAAGCTCGAAAACGGTAATGCAAATCCGTCTTTAAAGACATTGCGCCGACTTGCCGAGGCTATGGGGAAAACACTGAAAATTGAATTTGTTTAATCAAAAGGCTGTATCTGAAACCGCTGATTAATTCACGGTTCTGATACAGCCTTTATTTTTTCACATCACTCAAACTCCGCTATTCTGAACAGCTCGTTCAAATCCTCAATAATAATTCTGCGGTACTCCGTCCTTATAATTCCGCTGTTTCTCATTGAGTTGAGTATCTTGCTCACCGTAACACGGGATACGCCGACAATATTGCCTATCTCCTCGTGGGTCAGATGAACGCTGTACCGTTCATCTCCTATCGGCTCACGCACCTGTATAAGCAGTCTTGCGATGCGGCAGTTCGCCTGCAAAAATGTTATACTGCTCACCTGTGAGGATAACATTCTGATTGAGCGTGCCTGCAAATTCAGAAGCGTCATAGCAAAGCTCGGGTCAGTGCGGAAACGCTCGGTCAGTATTTTTTCATTAACAGGGATAATTCGACATTCGCTCAAAGCAACCGCTGACGATACCCTCGGCATACCGTCAAAGAACGCCGCCTCACCCAGAATACACCCGTCCTCAACATTTGCAAGCGTTTTTTCATCTCCCTCAGGCGATGAAAAGTAAATCCTCACCTTGCCCGATTTAATATAATAAAAGCAGTCGGCTCTCTCGCCCTGCATATAAATCATCTGATTTTTTTGATATCTCTTCGGGATATTCAGGCTTTCAAAAACGCCCCTTACCTCCTCAGGCAGATTTGCGTAATTGTTGCCGTAATAAACCGTGTTCTGATCCATAATATCTCCACTCTCCACTCTTAACTCTCAACTCTACGCCTAATTGTAGCATAGTTTACATTCTTTTTTCAAGTCATATGAGATAATCGTTTCAAGATAATTTGACAGGAGGAATTTACTATGGGTATGACTATGTCCCAAAAGATTCTTGCCGCACACGCAGGACTTGACGAGGTCAAGGCAGGACAGCTTATCGAGGCTAAGCTCGATATGGTTCTCGGCAACGATGTTACCTCTCCGGTTGCAATCAATGTTTTCGAGGGCTGCAACGCTGACAGCGTTTTCGACAAGACTAAAATCGCAATGGTTATGGACCACTTTACCCCGAACAAGGATATTAAATCCGCTCAGCACTGCTTGCAGGTAAGAAGCTTTGCAGACAAATACGAAATTAAAAATTACTTTGACGTTGGCGAAATGGGCATTGAGCACGCTCTCCTGCCCGAAAAAGGTCTTGTAGGACCCGGCAGCCTTGTTATCGGCGCAGACTCACACACCTGCACATACGGCGCACTCGGCGCATTCTCAACAGGCGTTGGCTCAACCGATATGGCGGCAGGTATGATTTCGGGCAAGGCTTGGTTCAAGGTGCCGAGCGCAATCAAATTTGTACTTACAGGCAAGCCTGCTCATTGGGTAAGCGGTAAGGATATTATCCTGCACATCATCGGCGAAATCGGCGTTGACGGCGCACTTTACAAGTCAATGGAGTTCACCGGCGACGGTATTGAATACTTAAGCATTGACGACAGACTCTGCATTGCAAATATGGCTATTGAGGCAGGCGCAAAGAACGGCATCTTCCCTGTTGACGATGTAACCCGCGAATACTGCAACGGCAGATTCCAGGGAACACCTGTTGAATACACAGCAGACGAGGACGCAGTTTATGACGAAACCTACACAATCGATCTTTCTCAGCTTCGCCCGACAGTAGCTTTCCCGCATCTCCCGGAGAACACAAAGACGATTGACAATGTAGGCGAGATAAAAATCGATCAGGTTGTTATCGGCTCCTGCACAAACGGCAGACTCAGCGATTTAAGAATCGCCGCAAGCGTACTTAAGGGCAAGAAAATTGCTAAGAATGTGAGATGTATTATCCTGCCCGGCACACAGCAGATCTGGCTTGACGCTATGCACGAGGGCCTGTTCGACATCTTCGTAAATGCAGGCGCAGTTGTTTCAACACCGACCTGCGGCCCGTGTCTTGGCGGTCATATGGGTATTCTGGCTCAGGGCGAGCGCGCAGTATCCACAACAAACCGCAACTTTGTCGGCAGAATGGGTCACGTTGACTCCGAGATTTACCTTGCAAGCCCGGCTGTTGCCGCTGCTTCGGCAATCACAGGCTATATCACCGACCCGGCTAAGGTTTGATTTTTTGTGAAAGGAACGAATATAAATGGATAGTGTTAAAGGCAGAGTACACAAGTACGGCGATAATGTTGACACAGATGTCATTATCCCTGCAAGATATTTAAACACAGCCTCCCACAAAGAGCTTGCGGCACATTGTATGGAGGATATAGACAAGGATTTTGTAAACAACGTAAAGGAAGGCGACATTATGGTTGCCGAAAAGAACTTCGGCTGCGGCTCATCAAGAGAGCACGCTCCGATTGCAATCAAGGCTTCAGGCATTTCCTGCGTTATTGCTTCAACCTTTGCAAGAATTTTTTACAGAAACGCAATCAACATCGGTCTGCCGATTATGGAGTGTGACGAGGCGGCTCACGACATCAAGGACGGCGACGAGGTAAGCGTTGATTTCAACACAGGCATTATCACAAACGAAACAACGGGCAAAACCTACAAGGCTGAGCCGTTCCCGGAGTTTATCCAGAACATAATCGCAAAGGGCGGTCTTATCAACTACATTAAGTAATTGATTTATCTTATATGCTTTTAGTTTGAAATTTGATATAGTTCAATGGGGATTTATAAAAGCCACAGCGTTTTTTTCGCTGTGGCTTTTTTGCGGCAAAGGCTTGACATATTGAACAATGTTCAGTATAATATATTTGAACAATGTTCAAATGAGGTAACAAAATGACAGACCAAAGCAATGCAAAAGAAAAAATCATTGCCGCCGCAACTGAGCTTATCAACGAAAGCAGCGGAAACATAAGCGATATAACCGCACGCAGCATAGCGCAAAAGGCGAATATCGGGCTTGGACTTATCAATTACCACTTCGGCAGTAAGGACGCCCTGATCGAAGAATGTGTTCAGCGGATAATAAACAACGTTGTTTTTTCCTTTAAGCCTAATCTGCTGAATATGGAAACAAGCAAGGAACGTCTGACTGCCTGTGCAAGTCAGGTTTTCGCTTTTTTGTTTGAGAATCCGTCGGTTTCACGAATATCAATTCTCGGCGATATGAAAGCCTACGGACAAGGAACAAACACCAGCAACACACAGCAGGGATTTATGCGTATGTTGGGTGATGAAATTGATTCCGACAAAAAGGAGCTTCTCACCTTTACGCTAACCGGTGCAATGCAAACGGCATTTCTGTCAAGCTTTGAGGGCAAACCGATACTCAAGTACGACTTTTCCAAAGCAGAGGAAAGAGATAAATATATTTCAGACCTTGTTAATTTGCTTTTTGAAAGTATTGTTTAAGAAATAAAACGGAGGTTTATTATGAACA
This sequence comes from Ruminococcaceae bacterium UBA7067, assembly GCA_002493755.1. Classification (GTDB taxonomy): domain Bacteria; phylum Bacillota; class Clostridia; order Oscillospirales; family Acutalibacteraceae; genus UBA7067. The sequence goes on along the minus strand of DKZT01000045.1, from coordinate 11,256 downwards.
GGAAAATAGGTATGTATTCATCAATCATCAATGCGGCAGCTGTTGCCTGTTTTGCGCTGTCTATGCCTTTTATGTTCAATTTTGGCAGCTATCTGAGCAGCATATTTATTGCGCTGAGCTTTATTCCGATGCTCTGTGCGTTCTGCATTTATGCCGATAAGGGAAGAAAGCTTGCAGGCTATACAGCAATAGCCTTTGCGGCTGTGTATGCAACTATAATCCTGCTCGTTTATTTTGCACAGCTTACAACAGTGCGCCTTGAAAGCCTAAGCCAACAAGCAGCTGCTATACTCGACTATCAGAATTTCGGTCTGTATTTTAATTACGATTTGCTCGGCTATGCTATGATGGCACTCGGAACATTCTTTGCAGGCTTGTCAATCACTCCAAAGTCAACAGCGGAAAAGTGGCTGAAAGCACTGTTGATGATACACGGTGTATTCTTTATATCATGCTTAATTATGCCGCTGCTCGGTGTGTTCAGTGCAGATATGCAGGGCGCCTACTGGATAGGTACAGCGCTTCTTGAATTCTGGTGCATATATTTTATACCTATCGGGATTTTATCGTTTTTCTACTTCAAAAAGCAGTCGGAATGAAATAAATGCTATCCTACTCAACATAAAAGGGTATGCAGAATACGAAGCCTTTGCACGTATTCTGCATACCCTTATCATTTATTCACTTTTGGAGCTATTTTCCGTCTTAGCGCTTGCCGCAATCATCTTGCCCTGTGAGTCGGTTGTGTACTCTCCCTTAAGCAGAATCTGCGAAATCGGAACAATCTTGTAACCCTCGCTCTGTATCATCTCAATTATCATCGGCAATGCCTCGGGCGTGTTCTTCGCGCCGTTGTGCATCAGGATTATACTGCCGGGACAAAGATTTTTCTTTATGCGTGAAACCATATCCTGCGGCGAAGGGTCCTTCCAGTCAAGGCTGTCAATATTCCACTGCACACAATACATATTGATTCCGTTTGTGCTTTCAACAACAGCGTTGTTGTAGTCGCCGTAAGGCGGTCTGAAAAGTGTCGGGCTTTTCCCTATCAGTGCTTCTATCTTATCGTTGCAACTCTGAAGCTCCTTTAGAATGCCGCTTTTGTCAAGCTGCGGCAAATGAGCGTGAGTGTCAGAATGATTGCCTACATCGTGACCTCTCTTGCTTATTTCCTTGACATCATCAGGGAATTTATCAACCCACTGACCCACAAGGAAAAAGGTTGACTTAACCTTGTATTTGTCGAGTATATCAAGCAGGGTATGGGTTTGCTCATCGCCCCAAGCGGCGTCAAACGATATACTGCACACCTTATCCTCTGTGTCAACATTATAAATCGGGATTTTCCTCTCACTCGCCGATGCTTCAACCGCTCTGCCGTAGCTGCCAAGCGAGACAATAAGCGTTACCGCCGCCATAACGGCACAGCTCGCCATTACAATGAGCTTCTTTTTTGTAAGTATCATAAGCTTCATTCTTACCCCTCCCTGTATTTATTTATGCGTGAAAGGAATTTTTTATGCTGATTAAACAAAAAAAACTGCTGTAAGCCAAAGCTGAACGCCTTGTTTTACAGCAGTTGATTTTATTATTGATTTTTCAGATTTTACAGATAGCAGAAGTAAAGTCCGCCTTCATATGCATATGCGCCGCTTCCCTGTGGGAAGTTTGCCTGATATACTACGCCGGACGGAAGCTCTCTGTGTCCGTCAAGAAGCTTCTTTGCGTTTTTGTAGCATCTGTCAAGAGCAGCCTTTTCTATCGAGTTTCTCGGAGTAGGAACGCTGATATTCCACGCCATCGGACCATACTGACCCGGGCTTTGCAGAACCCCTCTGATTGTGTTCGGGAATCTGGAGCTTTCAACACGGTTCAAAACTACATTTCCAACCATAAGCTGACATCTGTCGCTGAGCCAGTATGAGCCGGACTCCTGCCAGATTACCGCTGTAAGGCAGTATAAATCATCGTCAGTGTAATTGCGGTTGCTTACCGTTACCTTGCAGCTAACCTTTACACCGTTATATGCTGTTGCAGTTATTGTCGCTGTGCCTTCCTTTTTAGCTGTTACAAGACCACCAGCAGCCTTGACCGATGCAACCGAGCTGTTGTTGCTTGAGTATACAATGCTGTAAGCGCCCTCGCCTCTCGGCAGTGAGCTGTTTAAATCAAACTGTGCACCCGGGGCAAGCGTCAACGCTGTTTTGTTAAGAGAGAGCTTTGTCGGCGCTTTCTTTACCGTTACCTCGCAACTTACCTTCTTGCCGTTGTAAGCAGTTGCTGTTATTGTAGCTGTGCCTGCCTTTTTAGCTGTTACAAGACCGCCTGCTGCCTTTACCGAAGCAGCCGAGCTGTTGCTTGAATATACAATGCTGTAAGCGCCCTCGCCTGCCGGCAGTGAGCTGTTCAAATCGTACTGCTCGCCAATACCGAGTGTAAGCTTTGTTTTATTCAACGAAAGCTTTGTCGGCGCTTTCTTTACCGTAATTGTACAGCTAACCTTTTTACCGTTATAGGCTGTTGCTGTGATTGTAGCCGTTCCTGTTTTTTTAGCCGTTACAAGTCCGCCGTATTTCTCAACTGAAGCAATCGAAGAATTATTGCTTGAGTAAGCTATTATTCTTGCTGCCTCGCCGCTCGGCAGAGAGCTGTTCAAATCGTACTGCTCGCCTACACCGAGTGTAAGGCTTGTTTTATTAAGATATACTGCTGACGGAGCATTCTTGACTGTAATCGTGCAGGAAGCCTTGCTGCCGTTTTCAAGAGCCGCAGTAATAACTGTCGTACCTGTGCTGTAAGCATAAATCCAGCCGGTTTTATCAACTCTGGCAACTCTTCTGTTGCTGCTGCTCCAGCTTACATTCTGCTTTTCGTTGTTTGTGTCAACAATACTTGCTTTAAGTATATAATCTTCTCCTGCACCCAGCGTAAGAGCAGAGTGGCTGATTTTAACCGTGCCTGTATATACAGTGGAAGATTTCTCTGTGGCTGTTTGTGTTGCTGCCGCAGAATCAATGCTAATCTGAGATTCGGATACCGCTGAAGCATATATCGTTGAGAAAGCAGCAGATATACCCAGTACAGCAGCAACCGCTGCAACGGTAAATTTCTTGGATTTGTTACTCATAAAAGTCAGAGAGCAAGCTCTCTTTACCTCCTTTGTAATCGTTGTTTGCATTTAATGCTTTTCAGTCAACGCTATATATTTTAACCTATGGTAACAAATTTGTAAAGTTTTGAATAAAGTTGTTCAAAACGAAAAAACCGCCTAAAACAGCGGTTTTTGGGTTATTTTTCTTGAAATTTAATGACTTTTCTATATAAATCAGTTACAGACCCGTAATCATTTGTGAAAATAGCTAAAATCTCACATAACAGATAATTTGTCAAATATACACAAAATAATTTGTCTAACTTCATCATTCTGTTGTTTTAGCGTATAGTTTGTTACATTTTTAACAATACGCTTTACTGCATTAAATTACAATCTGTTACGATTTCGCAAACTGACTGTTATAAAGCTCGGCATAAAAACCGCCCTCAGCCAGAAGCTCGGCGTGTTTGCCCTGCTCTATCACGTTGCCGTCCTTCATAACAAGAATAATATCGGCCTCCTTGATTGTGGAAAGCCTGTGAGCAACAACAAAGCTTGTCTTGCCCTGCATCATTTTGTTGAAAGCAAGCTGAACTCTCTGCTCGGTCAGCGTATCAATGCTGCTTGTCGCCTCGTCAAGAATCAGCATCGGCGGGTTTGACAGCATAACTCTTGCTATGCACAACAGCTGATTCTGTCCCTGCGACAGATTGCCGCCGTCCTCGGTTATCACCGTGTCATAACCGTTTGGCAGGTGCATTATAAACGAATGAGCGTATGCCGCCTTTGCCGCCGCGATAATCTCCTCGTCTGTTGCGTCCTCCTTACCGTATGCGATGTTCTCTCTTACAGTGCCGTTGAACAGCCAGCTCTCCTGAAGCACCATTCCGAAGCTTTGGCGAATGCTGTCTGTCGTAAAGCTTTGTACAGGCTGCCCGTCAATTTTAATCTCTCCGCTGCACACATCGTAAAAGCGCATCAGCAGATTAATAAGCGTAGTCTTGCCGCAGCCTGTCGGTCCGACAATCGCAACACGCTGACCCTGCTTCACCTTTAGATTAAAGTCTTTAATAAGCGGTCTGTCCGCCGTGTATGAAAAGCTGACGTTATTAAACTCAATGTTGCCCTTGACATTTTCAAGCGGCTTTGCGTTTTCGCTGTCGGGCGTTTTATCGGGACTGTCCATAAGCTCAAACAACCTTGCGCCGCCAGCAATAGCGGTCTGTATCTGCGAGATAACGCCCGTAACCTCGTTGAACGGCTTTGTATATTGGTTTGCGTAGGTTAAAAAGCAGGAAATCTGACCCACGCTGAGTCCTCCTGCTATTGCGCTGAGCGCACCGATAACGCCGACAGCGGCATATACTATACCGTTGACAAAGCGTGTTGACGGGTTGGCGAGAGATGAAGCAAACTGAGCGTTTTTGCCGCAGACGTAAAGCTCATCGTTAATCCTGCGGAACTCCTGCTCGTTTTGCTCCTCCATTGAAAATGATGATACAACCTTCTGATTGCCTATCATCTCCTCAACAAAGCCGCTTATTTCGCCCTGTGTTCGCTGTTGCTTTGAAAACATTTTAGCCGAAAGCTTTGCTATACCTGCCGCAACAAACAGCGACAGCGGCGTTACAAATACAACCACAAGTGCAATTTTAAAGTTTATCGCAACCATAAAGCCGAGCGTGCCTACAATAGTGATAACACCTGAAAAAAGCTGTGTCACGCCCTGCAAAAGTCCGTCGCCTACTGCGTCAATATCGTTGATAATGCGGCTGATAATGTCGCCGTGAGCATTAGTATCTATATAGGACAGCGGCACGTTGCTTAGCTTTTTATAAGCGTCAATTCGCATATCCCTCACTGTGTAGTAGCTCACCCTGTTTATGCAAAGGCTCATAAGCCACTGAAAAAGCGCAACTCCTGCTGTTGAGAATATTAGCCCGACAAGAATTCTGCCGACTGAGCCGAAATCAACATTGCCCTTTCCTATAATATAGTCAATCGCATAGCCGACAAGCACAGGCCCCAGCAGAGTGAGGCAAACGCTGACAATCGCAAACACAAACGCTCCGACAAGATACCGCTTGTATTTTGCCGTGTAAATCAAAATTCTTTTTACAACGCCCTTGTTCACTGTGCCTGCACCTCCTCTGCACTGAGCTGAGAAAGACAAATTTCCCTGTACTCCTCACACTGCTCAAAAAGCTGTGAATGAACTCCGTTTCCCACAAGCCTTCCGTCCTTAAGCACAAGAATCCTGTCCGCGTCCTTTACGGTAGCCACACGCTGAGAAACTATAAACACCGTTGCTCCGTCCGTGCTGTTCTTTATTGACTTTCTGAGAGCATAGTCCGTTGCAAAGTCAAGTGTGCTTGCGCTGTCGTCAAGTATCAGTATGGGCGCATTCGCTATAATCGCCCTTGCTATCGTAAGCCTTTGCTTCTGTCCGCCCGAGAAATTCTTGCCGCCCTGAGTTACGGGTGTTTCAATTCCGTTCGGCAGCTTGTCTACAAATTCCTTTGCCTGCGCTATTTCAAGCGCACGGTTCATATCCTCAACGCTTGCGTCCTTTTTACCCCATTTCAGATTTGATTCTATTGTCCCCGAGAACAGCACAGCCTTCTGCATCACAACGGAGCAGAGCCTTCTGAGCTGAGAAAGCGGGTAGCTCTTAACATCATTTCCGCCAACGCTTACTCTGCCGTCCGTCACATCGTAATACCTCGGAATGAGATTAACAAGAGTGGATTTACCGCTGCCTGTTGTGCCGATAACGCCGATTGTTTCGCCCTTTTTCACGGTGAAGCTGATATTTTTCAGCACGTCACCGCCGCCGTAGCCGAAGCTTACATTTTCAAACTCAATAAAATCTCCGCCGTTTCTGAGCGCAAGCTCGCTGTCGCTGCCGCTTTTGATTGACGGCTCAAGCTCGAACACCTCGTTCACTCTTGCGGCGCTTGCCGAAGCCTTTGTGAAGGTAACAACAAGGTTCGCCACAACCACCATAGCAAGCAAAATCTGCGTCATATAGCTGACGAGGGCGATTATCTCGCCCGTTTGCAGCTCGCCCGTATCAACAAGACTGCCGCCGAACCAAACTATCGCCACAATTGCAAGGTTTGTTATCGCATAGGTAAGAGGACTAAGCAACGCCGACAGCACGCCTACATTCTGCGCTGTTTTTGCAAGCTCCTCATTCGCCTTGTTAAATCTCTCCTGCTCCTTGTCCTCCTTGTGAAAGGCTCTTATAACCCTTGCGCCCGAAAGACCCTCTCTTGATATAAGCGAAAGCCTGTCAAGCCGCTTCTGGATAAGCTTGAACAGCGGAACGCTCCTGCTCATTATAAAATACAGCACAAGTGCAATAAGCGGAGCTGCGGCAAAGAATATAAGCGAGAGCTTCAGATTGATAGTTGTCGCCATAATCATTGCGCCGACAACAAGGAACGGCGCGCGGATAACAAGACGGATAAGCATTGCAACCGCATATTGAAGCTGGTTTATGTCGTTAGTCATTCTGGTGATAAGCGACGGTGTACCTATTTTGTCAATCTCGGCAAAGGACAGAGTGTTTATATGGTGAAAAAGCTCGTTTCTAAGCTTAGTACCGCTGCCCTGCGAGGCTATTGATGCACTCTTCTGACACACAAGCGCACTGCACAAGCCGACTGCTCCGAGCAGAACCATAACCCCTCCCATTCTCAGCACATAACCGCCATCGCCGTTTTTCACGCCGACATCAATAATATCCGCCATAACAAGCGGAACGATAAGCTCAAAAATCGCCTCCAGCAGCTTGCAGGCAGGCCCTATTGTAAGCTGTAATTTATAGCCCTTTAAGTATTTCAAAAGCTTAAACATCAAATTCAATCCCCATAAACTGTTTTACATATTTTGTCATCTACACTATACTAATACATTTTATCGACTCTTTCAAGTATATTTGTTTCTTTTGTTTTTCGGGTCAGGTTAAGCACAGAAACCCGAAACAAGGTCGTAGGGAACACTCATGAGTGTTCCGGCTCGAACTGCTGAATTTCATACTCTATTCTGGTTTTGTTTAAAATCGTAGTACCTACATCTATCCCGAAACGGTCAAGACTGTCCCCTACGAACCAACTACCCCGTTACGAGTATTTCTTAAATCAAAGAGCCGCTTGCGGCGACAACCAAAACTTTTCTCTCTTCTCTTTTCTCTGCGGCGTAGCCGCCTCTTCACTCTCCACTCTCAACTCTCCACTCTATATTTATTTCTTATTATGTGCAAGCCGCAGGCTCTTTGTGCATATGAATTGTTATACGGAAAAAACAACGGGAGATATAGGATTGTGAGAAAGAGAAGATTTTTTATAAACGCCGCAATTATGACAGGCTCGGCTCTGCTGTCGAGAACGCTTGGAATGGGCTTTCGTGTTTATATGTCGAACACGATTGGTGCAAACGGAATCGGCTTGTTTCAGCTTATCTGTTCAATTTATTTCTTTTGCGTAACATTTGCGACCTCGGGCATTACGCTTATAGCCACACGCACCGTGACAGAATGCTTCGCCAGAGGAGAAAACGCAAAGGGCAGACGGTTCACAGCGCTCTGCCTTTACTCTGCACTGGCGTTGAGCCTGACAGCCGCCGCCTTGCTGTATGCTTTTTCAATTCCTATCTGCGATAATATACTGGGCGACACAAGAGCCGCACTCTCCTTGCGTGTAATGGCTCTGGGGCTTCCGTTTCTGGCTCTTTCAGCCTGCTTCAGGGGTTACTTCTACGCAAGACGAAAAGCGTATATAACAGCCGGAGAACAGCTTCTGGAGCAGATAGCCGAGATAGTTATTTTCGCCGCTCTCGCCGGAACGCTCGCACCACTCGGCATAGAATACGCCTGCTGTGCCGTTGCACTCGGCGCGACGGGAGCTGAGATTCTTTCGTTCATATACACATATTATCTGTATCGGCGAGATGTAAGGAGATTCAGATACAGCCCTGTAACGGGAACGGGATTTTTCCGCAAGGCATTGTCAATCGGCGTTCCCGTTACGCTCTCCTCAACAGTCAGGAACGGTCTTTCAGCCGCCGAGAATGTGCTTATCCCAAGGGGACTTAACGACTACGGTCATTCCGTCAACGATTCGCTGTCAAAATACGGCATAATTGCAGGAATGGCTATGCCGCTTCTAACTTTTCCGTCCGCCTTTCTGCTCTCATTTTCAACCCTGATGATACCCGAGCTTGCCGATGCCGCCGCCACAGTGAAAAAAAGCTCAATCCGTCATATGACGGAAAAGGTACTGCGCTTTGCCTTTCTTTTTTCAGCTCCTGCCACAGCTGTTTTCTTCTTTTTTGCAAACAGCATCGGCACAATGCTATTTCGTGAAACCGAGGTAACGGCTTACATCAGGATTCTTGCGCCGATTGTTCCGCTTTTTTATCTTGACTCCGTAATAGACGGTATGCTTAAAGGATTGAACGAACAGCTTCACTATCTTACATATAATATAATTGACTCCGCCGTGCGAGTCGCTCTTATCACCGTTTTACTGTCTCTTTTTGGAATTAAGGGACTTATCGTTGTATTTTTCGTTAGCGGCATATTAAACACGGGACTCAGCCTTATGCGCCTTATCAAGGTAAGCGAGGTCAATTTTAAAATTACGGATTGGGTAATCAAGCCGCTTATCTGCGCCGCATTGCCCTGCGTTCTGCTTTCATTGCTTCAGGCTTTCGTTCCGTTTATGCAAAACAGCCTTTGCACGGTTCTTTTCCTGCTGTTAAGCCTTTCAGCCTATCTTCTGCTTATATGCGCTGTAGGCGCAGTGAGCAAGAGCGAGCTTGATTTTCGCTCATATTTATCGCCTAAAGCCGTAAAAAAATGACGCCGCAAGCGGCTCTTTGATTTAAGAAAGAACTCGTTTCAAGGCAGTGAGTTCGTAGGGAACACTCATGAGTGTTCCCTACAACCTCGTTTCAAAACTCTAAACTGAAAACTCTAAACTCAAAACTCTAAACTCTAAACTCCAAACTCCAAACTCCAAATTCTCTAATCTCAAAACAAAAAGCCGAACGAAGCAACCCTCGTTCGGCATAATTTTTTATTTCGCAAAATTAACCGCTCTGCTCTCGCGGATAATATTTACCTTAATCTGACCCGGATATTCAAGTTCGGACTCAATCTTCTGGCAAATCTCTCTTGACAGAGGAATCATCCTCTCGTCATTGATAACCTCAGGCTTAACAAGAACTCTGATTTCTCGTCCTGCCTGAATAGCATAGCAACTCTCAACGCCCTCAAACGATGAAGCAACCTCCTCAAGCTTTTGCAGTCGCTTGATATAATTTTCAAGGTTTTCTCGCCTTGCGCCAGGTCTTGCAGCCGATATTGCGTCAGCCGCCTGAACCAGACAGGCAACAACTGTTTTAGCCTCAACATCGCCGTGATGAGCGTGGATAGCGTGTATAACAGCTTCGCTTTCCTTGTACTTGCGGCAAACCTCAACGCCAAGCTCAATATGCGAGCCTTCCATCTCGTGGTCAAGCGCCTTGCCTATGTCGTGCAAAAGACCTGCACGCTTTGCGATAGTCGGGTCAAGACCCAGTTCGCTTGCCATCATACCGGCGATATAAGAAACCTCAAGCGAGTGGTTCAGAACATTCTGACCGTAGCTGGTGCGGTAGCGCAGTCTGCCCAGAAGCTTAACAAGCTCGGGGTGAATGCCGTTTACGCCCGCCTCAATAACCGTTCTTTCGCCCTCCTGCTTGATTGTATGCTCAACCTCACGTCTTGACTTTTCAACCATTTCCTCAATTCGAGCCGGGTGAATACGTCCGTCTGTGATAAGCTTTTCAAGCGCAACTCTTGCAATCTCTCTTCTTACAGGCTCAAAGCACGACAGCGTAATAGCCTCGGGCGTGTCGTCAATTATAAGGTCAACGCCTGTAAGTGTTTCAATGGTGCGGATATTACGACCCTCACGACCGATAATACGCCCCTTCATTTCGTCATTCGGCAGCGGAACAACGGACACCGTTGCCTCGGCAACCTGATCAGCGGCACAACGCTGAATGGCAAGCGAAATAACCTTTCTCGCCATTTTGTCAGATTCCTCCTTGAGCTGCTGCTCATAGTCGAGAATCCTTGTCGCCTTTTCGTGCGTCAACTCACTGTCGAGCTGACTGAGCAAATGCGCCTTTGCCTGCTCTGCCGTAAAGCCGGAGATTTTTTCAAGAACCTCAAACTGGCTCTTCTTAACCTTTTCTGCCTCTGCAAAGCGTTCATCGGCAGCCTTTAACCTTTTTGCAACATTTTCTTCCTTTGCCTCGAGATTTTCAATCTTTCTGTCAAGAGTTTCTTCCTTGTTCTGCATTCTTCTCTCCTGACGCTGAACCTCTCTCCTTCTCTCGGCAAGCTCTTTTTCAGATTCGTTTCTAAGACGATGAAGCTCGTCCTTTCCCTCTAATATGGTTTCCTTTTTCTTAGCCTCGGCGGTTTTTATCGCTTCGCTGATAATGCGCTTTGCCTCCTGTTCGGCAGAGCCTATTTCAGCCTCGGCAACCTTTTTTCTGTGATTGATGCCCATAAAAAAGCCTACTGCTCCGCACACAACGGCGGCAACCACCAAAAGGAGTATTGCTAACCATATTTCCATCTGAGTGACACCTCCTTAAGTTTTGTTGATTTTTTAAAATTAGTTTCAAAGTTCAACAGCCCTGAAGATGCCGTTATTACACATATTAAGTTGTAAATATACTAAATAAACTCAAAACGGTTTAAAAAATGATTTCCATCCGAAAAACGGATTTTTCAAAAAATTTAAAAACAATAATTAGTTTATCTATATAATAACGGCGCCTGAAAGAGCCGAGCAAAAATGAAATACCGCATAGCGGTTGGATTATCCTTTTGTATCTGTTTGTCAACTGTATGATACGCATAATATATCCTTATATATTTTAGCGTGAAACAGTGCAAAAGTCAAGCAAGCTTGAGTATGATTGGGTAAAACTTATACTTTACGGCGAAAATTTTATGTAAAATTAATACCGCAGAAAATATTTTCATCGCTGTGTGAAATAATAATACGGCGAAAAGGTGGCGGCAGAAGATTTACACTATAAGATATTTTTCTATTTTAGAATAATCTGCGCGTTCTGTTTTCCATTATTTCAAAATT
>DKZT01000072.1 GCA_002493755.1 Ruminococcaceae bacterium UBA7067 | reverse complement strand
GCTCCTGCCCTTTGGAGTTTTCAGTAATGGCATAAAATGCAAATAATTAACTCCGCATTTCTTTAGATAGTCAATTTTTTCTTTTACACCGTTAAGATTGTCTGCAAAAGCGTCTACATACAGCATCATACCGATTATATCTTTAGTTTTATACCAATCGGGATTTTTCTCTTTTTCTCTGTCAAGCTTTTTCAATGAGCTTTTTCTATGCTTGTAATATTCGTATAATGAATTACATAACCAGGAAAGGGCATTCATATCGTTGTTATACACTTCACAATACAGCCATTTCAGCTCATCATAGCGTTTTGAAAAGCGTTCAACAAATTCCTTTTCCCACTTAGCTGATTTATTCACTACTCATCACCTCAATTTATGGTAATCTGTCAATCTCTCCGATAGTAGGCATAGCAGGTATCGCACCGCTTCTGCTTGTTGTAATTGCCGCCGCATTGTTTGAAAATGCAAGCATATCCTTTATTTCGTCCTCCGTCAGTTCTGACGGGTTGTATTTTCCCATATACGCCATACGGCTTAAAAATGCGCCGAAGAATGTATCGCCTGCACCGTTTGTATCTGCAACCGTAACGCTTACGCCGTCAACAATTCCTGTGCAATCTTTAAAGCGATAATATGCACCCTTTGCTCCGAGAGTTACAAGGACGAGCTTAAGATTATACTTGTCACATAAGTATTTTGCTCCGTCTTCAACATCGGTTTTTCCGCTGATAAGAGGTAATTCCTCATCTGATACTTTTAATATATCTACTAAATCAAGCGGTTTTTTCATCTGTTCAACCGCCTCGTCTAAACTGTTCCAAAGGCTCTCTCTGTAATTCGGGTCATATGTGATTGTCGCTCCGAGGATTTTTGCTCGTCTGACTGCTGAAATTGTTGCCGTTCTTGAAGGTTCAGCGGTAAGGCTGACAGAGCCGAAGTGAAGTATATGCGTATTGCTCATCTGTAAATCGGTTATTTCATTTTCAGATAACAATGTGTCGGCACTGTTCTTTCTGTAAAAAGAAAAGCTGCGCTCGCCGTTTTCGTTTACCGAAACTACCGCAAGCGTTGTGTTGGCACTTTTATCGGTAATAACGCCGTCTGTACTGGCATTATATTTTTTTAGTGTATCGCACAAAAATCTTCCGAAAGAATCGTTACCTACCTTTCCGATAAACGCAGTTTTTGCGCCAAGCTTTGAAGCCGCTACTGCAACATTGGCAGGCGCGCCGCCGGGATTTGCAGTGTATATCGGAATTCCGTTATCCGAAATTCCCGTTTGTGTAAGGTCAATCAGTATTTCTCCCACAGTAGTAATATCAAACATTTCAAAGCACCTCTGTAAACCTTATAAAATCGGAAATTCCCTTTTCGGTTCTCTTGAATACTCCGGCATCACAAAGCACCTGTTCAAATACTTTTCCGACCTCAAGCCGAAGTATATCTTCTGCATTAGCTTCGGAAAATTCCGGATATCGCAATAAAATATCCTTTGCCCATTGTGCGTGTGAAGCTGTTGCAGGATTTGAGTTAAGGTCTGCTCCTGCGAGTATTGCTTTCTTCACTTCTTCCAATTCAACCGCAAGCCTTGCAGGAAGAACGGCAAGTCCCATTACCTCAATAAGACCTATATTCTCTTTTTTTATGTGGTGCAGGGATTGATTCGGGTGGAACACACCGAGAGGACGCTCATCGGAAGTAATATTATTGCGAAGTACAAGGTCACACTCGTAGTTGTCGCCGTTCATTCTCGCAATTGGTGTTACCGTATTGTGCGGCACTCCTTCGGTTTCGGCAAATATTCCTGCATTCGGGTCACTGTAACCTTTCCACTTTTCAAGGACATAACTGCAAACCATTGAAAGTTCTTCCCTATTCTTGCTTTTCAGTCTAATTACGGACATAGGCCATTTTACAATGCCTGCCGTTACTTCAGGGAAATCCGACAAGGAGAACTCTTTTTCTATCTCCGCTTTAGCCATTGCGAAAGTGTAATTTCCGCCCTGAAAATGCTCGTGACTTAAAATTGAACCTCCGACAATCGGCAAATCTGCATTTGAGCCTACAAAATAATGAGGAAATTTATCTATAAAATCAAACAGCTTTTCAAATACGGCTGAGTCTATCTTCATCGGAATATGCTTTTCATTGAACACAATACAATGCTCGTTGTAATAGCCGTAAGGAGAATATTGAAGCTGCCAGCTTTCACTGCAAATATCAATAGGAATCGGACGGAGATTTTGTCTTGCAGGGTGATTTTTGTTTCCTGCAAAGCCTGCGTTTTCGGGGCAAAGCTGACATTTCGGATATGCTGTTGCCTTCGCTGTTCTTGCCGCCGCAATATCACGGGGATCTTTTTCCGGCTTTGAACGGTTTATGGTAATATCGAGCGTGCCGTATTCCGACTCATACTGCCATCGAATATCCTTTGCTATTCTTCCTGCTCTCACATAATTAAGCTTTTGGCTTATATCATAATACCAGTCGGTAGCCTTTTTAGGCGACTGCGAGCAGAGCTGATTGAACTTGCTGATAATCTCTCTTGGGAATGGTGTAACAATTCCCATAAGCTTTGTATCAAACAAATCACGTGATGCAGTTGTGTCATCAATTATTTTGTTTTCGCAAGCATAATCTGTAAGCCTGTCCAGAATATCATCAATTACAAAGTTATTTTCCTTAACTTCCGATTCTTCCCAGTCATAAACGCAGAGTGCGTCCATAAGCTGATTTCTTATTACATATTCATCTTCTTTTTCAATCAGTCCGCTTTTTATTGAATAATTTATCAGTTTCTGAATTTCATTACAAATCATAAAAACCACCCTTATGCAGTAATTTCAATTCCGCCAACAGGTCTTATGTGAAGAACATAACAGCTGCCCTCGCCGAAAATCCTGTTCATTTCATCGGAATATTCCTTGGCTTTTTCAACAGGAATAAATGCCTGAATCGTTCCTGCAAAGCCTCCTCCGTGAACTCTTACTGCACCGCTATCCTGTAAAATTCGTTTACTCATCATTATTGCAAGCGGTATTCCCTGTTCAGTCGGCTTTTTGCAGGAATACAGATTTTGCAAAAGGTTTGCAGACGACTCACCCGACTGACGAACAAGCTCAAAAAATCTGTCGGTATCACCGTTTTCAAGTGCCTGTGCCTCTTGTTCAGCTCTTGTGTTTTCACCAAAAAAGTGTGCGGCTCTCATAATTTCACGGTCAGTGCAGGAGTTTCTGAGTTTTGGAACAGCCTCATAGAAGCCTTCCTCGTCAACCTCACGCAATACATTCTTTCCGAAATAAGCTGCAACCTTTTTCATTTCGGACGGTACGGCAACATAGTCCTCGGTTAAATCAGAATGACTGCACTTTGTATCGGTTATGCAAATACTGTAACCTGCCTTTTCAAAATCAAAGCTGTGTTTTTCGATAACAGGATTTGATGTATCGAGAAAGTCGATATAAACAAATCCTCCGACCGAACTTACCATCTGATCCATAAGACCGCTGCCCTTGCCGAAATATTTGTTTTCTGCATATTGTCCGATTTTTGCAATCTCAACACTGCCTGCGTTGCCGCAGTTATAGTGTAAATCAATAATTGTACCGATGAGAGTTTCAAATGCTGCTGACGATGAAAGTCCGCTTCCGCTCAAGACATCTGAAGTCGTGTAGGCATCGAAACCGCCAACAGCAACGCCCTTATCATTAAAATATGACGCTATACCCCTGATGATTGCGGCTGACCTTCCCTTTTCTTCATTATGAACACTGAAATCCGACAAATCTATAAAATCCTTCTCATAACCCTTTGATTTCAGTCTTATTACTCTGTCATTATGAAAAGATACAACCGCAATAACATCAAGATTAACTGCTGCCGCCAATACGCATCCGTGCTGATGATCTGTGTGATTTCCTCCGATTTCCGTTCTGCCTGGGGCAGAATATACTTTTATATCCTCTCGCTCGGGATAAAGCTCTTCAAATCTTTTTACCGCTTCTGTATAACGCTTTTTCTGTTTCTCAATTTCAAACTGTGACTCACCGTATAATTTTTTCAGTAAGCTGTCAAATTCACCGCTGTTTAATTTTTCTATAAAGACTTGTGGTTTCATATTTTACTCTCCGTTTCGTATGATTATACTTCTTTGAGATGCAGTTCAATCGGGAAGAAATCTCCCCAAGGCTTCGGAAGAAGGATACCGCCTTCCATTAATGCCTTTCCAGTATAAATTGTGTTATCACCATCAACAACATATTTCTTATCGGGAATCAATCCACGCAGCTTTACGGAATATCTTGTCATATTAGGCTCTGTTCGGAATATCATTCCGTGAACAAGCGCCTCACAGGAATTTTCAGATACAAACGACCAGATTGCAAATTTATCCGTCATAGGATTGCTGAGTCTGTAGTATCTGCCGTTATGAATTAACGGACCGTATTTTTTAAAGCGTTTATTCTGCTCGATAACCGCATTTTTTTCTTCTTCCGAAAGTGTGTTTAAGTCAAGCTCATAGCCAAAGCTGCCGCTCATAGCCGTAACTGCCCTTGTTTCAAAAGGAGTAATTCTGCCTGTCTGATGGTTTGGTACAATTGAAACGTGAGAACCGATTGTTGATATGGGATAGAAAAATGATGTTCCGTACTGAATCTTCGTCCTCTCGTATGCATCGGTATCGTCACTGCACCAAATCTGTGGGCAATAGTAAAGTATGCCTGCATCAAAACGACCGCCTCCGCCGCTGCAACCCTCAAAGAGAATGTGCGGAAATTCAGTTGTAAGCCTGTCCAAAAGTTCATACAACCCCAGAACATATCTGTGCTGCATTTCTCCCATATTTTCAGCAGGAAGCTCTGCGCTGTACCAATCGCAGATACTGCGGTTCATATCCCACTTCACATACGAAATATCGGCACTGCTCAATACATCGCTGATAACCTTGAATAAATAGTCACGAACATCCTGACGGGTCATATCGAGAACAAGCTGATAACGGCTTCTTGTCGGCTTTCTGTTTGGAATCTGAATCGCCCATTCTGGGTGAGTTCTGTAAAGCTCGCTGTCCTCGGACACCATTTCAGGCTCAAACCATATACCAAATTT
>DKZT01000006.1:6361-17727 GCA_002493755.1 Ruminococcaceae bacterium UBA7067 | reverse complement strand
AGTTAAAAAAACAGGCATACACACAATTGGATAATGAAAGTGTGTATGCCTGTTTTTATTTTACCAGTTCATAAAGTTTGACATCACAAAGCTCGTTAGAACCCCATTTTGCGATTGATTTATCATAGCCGACAAAGTGCATTCCGCATTTCTCCATAACTCTGCCGGAAGCAGGGTTATCAACGTGGTGTGCTGCTGTAATTTTCGTAAAGCCGTTACGAAACAGCTCATCAATCACAGCTTTGCAGACTTCGGTAGCATAACCTTTGCCCCAATGCTTTTTGGAAAGTACATAACCGATTTCAGCAGTTTTGTTATCATCGGTAATACCTACAACATCAATTGCGCCTATCGGCTCATTGTTTCCTTTTTCGGTTATTGCCCAGCGATATTCAAAACCGGAGGCAGCTTCTTCAAGATACATATTCAAAAGCCAAACCGTGGTATCTAAATTCTCGTGCTTGTGCCAATGACAGTATTTCGCAACATTTTCATCACTTGTCCAGTTGCGGTACATCATCTCGGCATCACCTTCTTTGAATGGGCGTAAAACCAGTCTGACTGTTGTCAATGTACTCATTAAATCTTCCTCCTTTTTGATAAAAATTTAAGCCGTCAAGCCTTTTTACTCATTAATTAGTTTTTCATTTGATTTTGGAGAGAGTTCCAGGTTCTGATGATTTTTTTAATTCGTTCTGTATCTGAAGTTATCATGCGATTCTTACACCGTCCCTGACAAGATTTTCATACAACGGAGTTCCGGTATCAACCTCGCAAATTTCAAAAGCGTCAACATTTTTACCAATCATTTCCCGTAAATCTTCAGCGAAGGCAAATATATTTGACTTCTTAAAATTTTTCCCGCCACAAACAACAACATCAACATCTGAATCAGAAGTTTCCTCTCCTCTTGCATAAGAGCCGAAAAGGAGCGCATATTCGGCGTTATAACGTAAAAGCAAAGTTTTTATTGCTTTTTCTATTTCAAATTTTGATAACATTGTTCTCACTCCAAAAATATACTAAAACAAAAAAGCCTAAGCTTAGTTAAAGCTTAGGCTTTGGTGCGGGTGACAGGACTTGAACCTGCACACCGTGAAGCACAAGAACCTAAATCTTGCGTGTCTGCCAATTCCACCACACCCGCATATGTGTTTAATTTTTAATTATGAGTGTCATTATACAAAAAAAATCATTATTTGTCAATGTCTTATTCAATGTATAAATATTATTTGTCTTTGTCGGATTTCCAAGGTCTTGATTTTTCAGTCCAACCTTTACTAAGCCAGTAGTTCTTATCAGCCGCATTAAAACCATTCTTCTGAGCAATATGCATAACAAAAAATAATAATCTCGTAATTAATCCAACACGAACTTTACCGTCACGCTTCTTTATTTTTCTTGAAACAGAAGTTGTTTTCCTATCAATTTTATTTAAAACTTTATCGCTTAGATGAGAATATCTCGTTTCAAAAACAGCAAGACCTATTTTATATCTTTTGGAAACTCCCCAAAAGAATAGGCTGTGCAACATATCCTTGTTAGCAGACCTCATACCGGCTCCTGCTGCCGTTGACACGCATACAGCCTGTTTTGAGAACATTCTTTCATCAGGACGATGTACCATCCACATATAGCCGTAATGATCCAGAAACGCTTTCATTGCCCCGGTGCTGTGATAAACATAAACGGGACTTGCGAGAATAATTACATCAGCTTCCAACATAGCATTTGTGACAGGATTCAGCTTGGAATAATGAGGACACATCTCTTCAGACTTTACAAAGCAGCTTGTACATCCCGTGCAAAATTCTCCAAAATCCTTCGGAAGAAAAAACTCGGTAATTTCGCCGCCGATTTTGTCTGCAAGCATTCTTGCCGTATGATATGTAGAACCTTTATGATTCTGCCCGTTGATAATAACAATTTTCATAATATTCTCCTACCGGAAGATACTGAGACAGCGTGACCGAAACCTATCGTATCCGCCAATTCATACAAATCGGATATTTATAGTCGCTCATTTATTTAGGTATGTATGAAAATCGGCTTGAATGCTCCCGTCAATCAAGTCTGAATGCAGCCAAAATTCATACATACCGTGATTTTTAAAAATTAAGAATTTTCATTTTCTATTTCGGTAATCATATTAACCCTCTTAATATGGCGGTCACCGTCAAAAGGGGTTTCAAGGAATATCTTTGTAAATTTAACAGCCTGCTCCTCGGATATAACTCTGCCGCCCATTGCGATAATATTCGCATCGTTGTGACGGCGAGTCATCTCTGCGCAGAATTCGTTTGTTACAACGGCGGCTCTGATGCCCTTGACCTTGTTTGCCGCTATCGAAATTCCGATACCCGTACCGCAGCACAATACTCCCTTTTCACATTCGCCGCTTGCTACTGCATCGGCTACTTTTTTCGCGTAAACGGGATAATCAACCGATTCCTCGCTGTTAGTGCCGAAATCGTTGTATTCAATTCCGCTTTCGTCAAGATACTTTTTTATTGCTTCCTTTATGGCAAATCCGCCGTGATCACATCCAAGTGCTATCATTTTTTCTCCCCCTTATTTTTGGCAATCAGCTCTCGCTCCGCCTGCGACAGGCGCAGATATGACGGCATCAGTGCCGCTGCGCTGATTGTTTCGTTATTATTATACTTTTTTATCGCAGCCGCCGCAACTGATGACGCCTTTTGGAAGCGCTGATTGTCGGACGGTAATTTTACATTCTCATTTTCTTCGCCGATAAGGCTGTACGCAAGAGCCGCACCGTCACCGACAAGAACAATATCTCCGCTGATATTCTTAAGCTCCTCGCCGAGCTTGTCAACCATTATAGCTCTGTCGTCACACAGCCTTGTTATCTCGCCGTTTTGCACCTTGAATAACGCATTGTAAAACTGCTTACAACGTGCATCCATAACGGCGCATATTGTGTACTCGCCTGTCGGCAACAGATTATACGCCATAGCCTCAAGCGTTGATACTGCAATACACTTTTTGTCAAGCGCCGCAGCAATACCCTTTACACAGCTTACGGCAATTCGCAGTCCCGTAAAGGAACCCGGACCTGCCGACACGGCGAGAGCGTCAATATCTTCAAGCTTGCAATCAGAAGCTTGCAATAGCTGCTGAGTTATCGGCATAAGAGTTGCGCTGTGGGTAAGACCGACATTCAGGTATGTTTCACCGAGCAGCTTGCCGTCCTCAACCAAGGCGACAGATGCGGAAACCGCTGATGAATCAAATGCTAAAATTTTCATCAAACCTCTCCCCCTCTATCGTTATAACACGGCTGTTTTCATCTTCACCGCGCTCAAACCGAATAATTATACTGTCCTCAGGCAGGGCATCAACAATATTTTCACTCCACTCAATAATCAGCACGCCTGTATCAAGATAATCGAAAAAGCCTGTTGCATACAAATCGTCAATGCCGTTTATGCGGTACATATCAAAATGATAAATTCTGCATCTGCCCTCATATTCATTGACAAGCGCAAAGGTCGGGCTTGAAACACAGTCCTCTGCTCCAAGCCCTGCGGCAATGCCTCTGGTGAGCGCAGTCTTGCCCATACCAAGACCGCCGAACATTGCGACAACCTCTTTGCCCTTTAGTTTATCTGCAATTTTCTGTCCGATTTGCTCGGTTGCTTTCAGCGAATCGGAATATAGTTTTATCATCAAAAAATCATCTCTGTTTTAAAATAAACCTGAAATTACGCCGCTGTCGTCAACATCTATTCTCTCGGCGGCAGGAAGCTTCGGAAGTCCCGGCATTGTCATAATACTGCCGGTCAAAGCAACAACAAAGCCTGCGCCGTTTGAAAGCGTCAGATCACGAACCGTAATTGTAAAGTCCTTCGGTGCGCCGAGAAGCGCCGGGTCATCCGACAGGCTGTACTGTGTTTTTGCAACACAGACAGGAAGTGAGTTGCCGCCAAGCTTTTCAATCTCCTTAAGAGCCTTTTCAGCCTGTGCGGTGAACACAACATTGCTTGCGTGATAGATTTTTGTTGCAATTGCGTTGAGCTTTTCCTTGATTGTAAGGCTGTTATCATAGCAGAAGTGGAAGTTATTCGGCTTTTCGCAGGCTTCAACAACCTTCTGTGCAAGCTCTTTGCCGCCTTCTCCGCCCTTTGAGAATACCTCTGACAATGCAAAGTCAGCGCCGTTTTCGTTGCAGTACCTTTCTATATATTCAAGCTCCGCATCGGAATCTGTCGGGAACTTATTGATAGCTACAACAACAGGCACGCCGAAGCTCTTCATATTCTCAATATGAACGCCTAAGTTGCAGATACCTGCCTTAAGAGCGTCTAAATTCTCCTCGCCGACATCAGCCTTTGGCACGCCGCCGTTGTACTTAAGCGCACGGCAGGTTGCAACAACTACGATTGCACTCGGGTTAAGACCTGCATAGCGGCACTTGATGTCGAGGAACTTCTCTGCGCCGAGGTCGGACCCGAAGCCTGCCTCGGTAATGCAGTAATCGGCGAGCTTCAGGGCAAGCTTTGTCGCTCTTATCGAGTTACAGCCGTGTGCAATGTTAGCAAAAGGTCCGCCGTGCATAATTGCAGGAGTACCCTCGATAGTCTGAACAAGATTCGGCATAACGGCGTCCTTAAGCAGAGCCGCCATTGAGCCTTGTGCGTTCAGATCCCTTGCGTAAACAGGCTCGCCGTCAAGATTATATGCGACAAGAATTTTTCCGAGTCTTTCCTTCAAATCCTTAATATCGCTTGCAAGGCAGAGAATAGCCATAACCTCACTGGCTACCGTTATAATAAAGCCCTCCTCTCTGGGAACGCCGTTGATTTTGCCGCCAAGTCCGACAACAATGTTGCGAAGCGCACGGTCGTTCATATCAAGGCATCTTTTTATTAAAATTCTGCGCTGGTCAATTCTGAGTGAATTGCCCTGCTGAAGATGGTTGTCAAGCATTGCGCAAAGCAGGTTGTTCGCCGAGGTTATAGCATGCATATCACCTGTGAAGTGCAGATTTATATCCTCCATTGGAAGAACCTGTGCGTATCCGCCGCCTGCCGCACCGCCCTTAATACCGAAAACAGGTCCGAGTGACGGCTCACGCAGAGCGATAATAGCATTCTTGCCTATTTTATCCATAGCCTGTCCAAGTCCTGCCGAGGTTGTTGTTTTACCCTCGCCTGCCGGAGTAGGATTGATAGCCGTTACAAGAATCAGCTTGCCGTCCTTATTGTCCTTCACACGTTCAAAAAGGCTTTCGTTGAGCTTCGCCTTATATCTTCCGTACGGCTCAAGCTCCTCCTCTTTTATTCCGATTGAATCTGCAATCTCCTTAATTGGTCTTAGCTTTGTCTGCTGGGCTATTTCGATATCTGTAAGCATTTTTCGGTTCCTCCTATATAATAAAAAATATGGGATAAAGCTAGGGAAACACTGAATAAATCACGCTGAAAGCTGTTTGCACATCTTGCTTGCATATTTTCCGTCAGCTTGACCAAAAAATCCTCGTAATGCGACAGCATTACTGCGGTTTATTTGTCCAACCTGACGAAAAATCTGACGGTGCAATATGCACAAACGATTTAATCAGTGCTTCCCTAAAAAATTATATCATAAAGCTATGCCTTTAACAAGTGCGAATTTACGATATTTGAAAAAGAAACGACACCGAATACAGCTGTTGTTTCGGTGTCGCAAAATATGTTTAATTTTTAGATTACAGAAGCGAGCAAACTATGTCGCCCATTTCCTTACAGCTGACCTTCTTAGTACCCTCTGTGTAGATATCGGGGGTTCTGTAATTTTCAAGAGCCTTTGCAACTGCATTTTCGATTGCGTCCGCCGCCTCCGGCTGGTCAAGAGAATGCTTGAGCATCATTGCAACGGAAAGGATTGTTGCAAGCGGATTTGCAATTCCCAGTCCTGCAATGTCGGGAGCAGAACCGTGAATAGGCTCGTAAAGACCTGCCTTGTTCTCGTTAAGGCTTGCAGATGCGAGCATGCCGATTGAGCCGCTGATCATTGAAGCCTCATCGGAAAGAATGTCGCCGAAGATGTTTGATGTAACGATAACATCAAACTGACCCGGATTGCGAACAAGCTGCATTGCACAGTTGTCAACATAAAGGTGGTTAAGCTCAACCTCGGGATATTCCTTAGAAACCTTGATTACAGTCTCTCTCCAGAGTCTTGACGACTCAAGAACATTTGCCTTGTCAACGCTTGTGAGCTTCTTGTTTCTGTTCATAGCCATATCAAAAGCTACTCGTGCAATTCTCTCAATCTCAGGAACTGTATACATCTCGGTATCATATGCCGCAGGGTTGCCGTCAACGTCTTTTCTTCCTCTTTCGCCGAAGTAGATGCCACCTGTAAGCTCTCTTACTACCATAACGTCAAGAGCCTTGCCGATGATTTCGTCCTTAAGCGGTGATGCGTTCTTAAGCGGCTCAAAGATAACGGCAGGACGAAGGTTTGCGAAAAGTCCGAGCGCACCTCTTATTCCGAGAAGTCCTGCCTCGGGGCGAAGATTACCCGGAAGAGTATCCCACTTAGGACCACCGACTGCGCCGAGAATTACAGAATCGGCTGCCTTACACTTTGCGACTGTTTCCTCCGGAAGCGGAACGCCTGTTGCGTCAATAGCACAGCCGCCGAGCAGAGCCTCTTCATATTCAACGGTGAAGTTGAATTTTTCGGCAGCCTTGTCAAGCACCTTAACTGCCTCGTTTACGATTTCAGGGCCTATACCGTCGCCCTTGAGTAAAACAAGCTTATAGTTTTTCATAGTAATTATCTCCTCTGAATTTGATATTAAAAGTATGCCACAGCTATTAAAATAAAAATGTAAACTATGCTACAATTTGTTAATTTTCCTTTTCTTTTTCATAAGGCGCAAGAGCGTAAACCTCGCACACCTTGTCGCGCTGCCACAAAAGAGTATTTATCCTGAGCGAATAGCCGAAGCCGTTGTCCATTCTCCAGTCATACGGGTCAGCGTGCGGCAAGCCGTATACAGACAGTAAATTCATTATCACGCCGCCGTGAGTTATAACAACTGCGCTTGTCTCACCCGATGCAACCAGGTCGCTTACTATTCTTTCAAAGGCGCGGCATATTCTTTTCAAAAAAGCCTCTCCGCTTTCGCCGTTGGGCGGAGTGAACTCGTTTGTTGAGTTCGCCAGCCACTTGGCGAAGTTGTCCTCCTTAGCTAAATCGGCAACAGTTTTGCCCTCCCAGTCGCCAAAGCTGCACTCTGAAAGACCTCCGATTATTACGGGCGTTATAGCAGGGTAAAGAATTTGTGCTGTCTGAACGCACCGCTGAAGCGGACTTGAATAAACAATCGGCGCGCCGGGATAGTCGAACTCCTCGGAGTATTTTTTTAGCAGTGCTATACCCTTTTGTGACAGCGGAACGTCGGTTGAGCCTATGTACTTTCCTTTTTCGTTTTCATCTGTCAAGCCGTGACGAATAAGGTGGATTTGGTAAGTTTTCATAAATAACTCCTTCAAAATACTGTAATAATGACGAACAACGCACACTTTACAAATTGTTGATTTTATTATATACTATTCGTATACTAATTACATTGCTGTAATTCTTTTGTTTTATTATTTTAATCAAAATAACGATTTGTTATTTTTTATTTACGGGTGCAGGTATGAACAAGGATTTTTCAAGAATAATCTCTTTGCTGAGAAAAGAAAAGGGCTTAAGCCAGAAGCAGGTTGCGGCTGACCTCGGCGTTTCACAGGCTCTTTTGTCGCACTATGAAAAAGGAATAAGAGAATGCGGACTCGACTTTGTTATCAAGGTTGCAGAATACTATGATGTATCCACCGACTATCTGCTCGGACGTACAGTTCAGAGAAACGGCGCAAAGATTTCGATAAACGATTTACCGGAAATCACAACGCCTGAGGTGAAGCCGAACAGCACACGCAGCAATCTGCTGTCAGTTTTAAACAAGAGGCTTATTGTAAATTCTGTTGAGCTGATATATGATTTACTTGAAGAAATCGGCAGCAAGGGACTTACAACAGAGGTATCGGACTATCTGATGTACTCCGTGTATAAAATGTTCAGAACGATTTACTCCTGTGCAGACAAAAACCCTAAAGGCGTGTTCTCGGTAGACGAAAGCGTTGCTAACGGCGTATTCAGTGCACTCCAAAGCCTTGCCGAGACATACGCAGGCTCACTTGCAAGCGGCAACGGCTGTGACGGATTTGACGGCGTGCCGATTGACAGAGTGCCGAGCCTTTCTCCCGAGATTATCGCCAAGAAATATCCGCTTTATTTCTCCTCGCTGTTTAATTTAATCAAGCTGTGCGAGGACAAGGCAAACAAGAAATAGAGTTTAGTTTTGAGTTTTGAGTTATTAGGTTTAAGTTCATACAACATTCAGCAGAGCGAACCGGAACGGTCAAGACCGTTCCCTACGACCTCGTTTTACATTTCTGTTCACTTATCTCAAAACTGAAAACTCAAAACTGCTTTTTGCGGCGCACTTTTGGTGCGCCGTTTTGTCATTTTAAAACAGTCCGTTTGGAATCGGCAGTGTGAACATATATATGGTATTGACAACAAAGGCAACACAGGAGATTGAAACAAGGGCAAGCTTACACTTTTTGTTTTTAAATGTACCGATAATGCCGAGCATAAATAATATCACACTGTATAAAACCGACACAAAACCGTAGGAGTGGGCATTATGCTTGCTCTCCATTCCCTCCTCAAGTGCTTTCTCAGATTCCTCCAGCTTTTCGCGGGTATCATCAAAATAAGTGTCTTTGAATTCCTCATCTTTAAACGGCGACACAAGAGCATTGTTTTGACCTGTGACCCATTTTATCATAGCATCAGTCGGATTATCACCCTCTTCAATACTTATGTCAGGGAAATCAATCTTCTTTTTCAGCTCGTCCGAGCAATTATTTTCAACAAGACGATAAAGCTTATACGAATCGATGTCGATTTTATCCTGATCATTATTCTGGTGCGCTATCAAAAGGTCAACCTCAAGCGAGCATATATCGTTCCACAGCTGCATATCCGTATTGAGCTGCTGAGACGCCTCATTCCATTTTGAATTGCCCTCAGCCGTCAAGATTATTGCTGGTTGTAAATTTAAGCGACTGCGCCCCTGCGTGTGTTGCGGCAACCCACGACACCCACGCAATCATAAAAGCAGATAAGCCCAGCATAACCACTACGAGCACTTCCATAAGCTTTTCTGAAGCTGACTTTTCTGTTTTTGGACTAATCTTGTTACTGCTCTTTCCCATATTTACTCTCCTGCATTAAAAACATAATACTAACACAAAGAGACGGAAATGCTCCGTCTCTTAGAATTTATTAAATTAATTACTGAGCGCTTGAACTGCTTGAGCTGCTTGAGTTGCCTGAGCTGCTTGCGTCCTCAAACGAAATTGCGTCGCTGTATGTAAATTCGCTTGATGTATTGCTTGAGTCAGACGAGCCTGACGATGTCGGCTCAGGACCGAGGCTTACTACAATAGTTACGGCAGAGCCGTATTCAACCTTATCGCCCTCTTTGTTGTCTTTGTATGAAATAACGGTGTTTTCGGGAACATCATCGTTAAATTCCATAACAACATCTGTGAGAAGATGCTCATTTGTAAGCGCCTTCAATGCCTGCTCATATGTAAGCTTCTCTATCTTCGGCAGAACTCTCTGCTTTGAGCCTTTGCTTATTGTAACGGCTATTGTAACGCCGTCCTTGCCTCTGTTGATTGTGGTTCTTCCCTCAGGCGACTGCTCACAGATGAAGCCCTCTGCAACAGTGTCGCTGAATGCATCGTCTATTGTTCTTATTACAATATACTCTCCGTCGCTCTCCTCTGCCTTTTTCTGAGCTTCCTCAAGCTTTAAGCCGACAAAGCTCGGGACACGGAAGAACTCGCTGTCACGGGGATATGTGAAATCCTCGCCCTGCGGCTCTGTTGTTTCGGTAGCAGAGGTAGGCTCAGTCGGACTTTCATTCTGATGGAACATTCCCTGGAACGGGTTAGTCGAAATCCACCAGAAACCTACTGCCGAAAATACAAGCAAAGCAATTACAGCGGCTATAACACCCCAAGTGAAGTTTGAAACACCCTTTTTCTCATCAGTATCCTCTTCAACCACAGGAACTACGGCAGGTCTTGCAATTTCCTCCTGAATAGCCTTAACAGTCGGAGCAGCACTGAGCTGAGCGCGCATTGTTTCAAAATCGGGTATTCTCTGCTCCTTATCGACCTGTAAGCCGTTAGCAAGAGCTGAAACAACGTGAGGCGGAAGCTTTTTAACAACATTCGTGCTTATAAGCAGTCTGCCGTCGCTTTTACGTTTAACTGCGTCTGCCGGAAGCTTACCTGCAAGAGCATAGAACAAGGTTGCGGTAAAGCCGTAAATTTCAGTCTGTTCGTCAATTACGCCGTCCTCGTCATACTGCTCAGGCGCACTGCAGCCTGAATACAGAACCTCTGCAACACGGTTGCCCTTCTGACGAACCTCATTAATGGCAAAATTGATAAGTCTGATTTTTCCTGCCGATGTAACGACAAGGTTGTCGGGAGAAACGCCGAGATGGTAAAGCCCCTCGCTGTTGAGCTGCGAAAGAGCCGACAAAAGCGGCATAAACAGCGGTCTTGCAGTGTCCCAATCCATATTATCGCCACTGCGCTCAATGTATTCCTCAAACGGAATAACATCGTCAACCTCTTCTATTGCGTAAGCTGTGTTATTCTCCTCGAAAACATCAAGAATATTTGTAATTGCAGTAAGCTCGTTATGCTTTTTAACCGTTGTGTAGATTTTTTTAAATTCATCACGGTATTTTGAATACAGCTCACCGTTGCCGCTGTTAGGAGCAAGTGAATCATTCTTTGAATCCCTGGTGCAAAGACCTGCCGGAAGAAACTCGCGAATATTCACAATCCTACCGTCTTTTTCGTCATAACCGATATATGTGGCACAGTCCGTGGTGTTAAGAAGAATTTTACCAACTATGTACCTATCCTGAAACCTTTTGCCGAGCGGCAGAAAAGGCGCCTTCTGCTGTGTGTTTTTATCAAAGCCGCAATTAGGACAAATTTTTTCGCCTTGGCTTTCACGCATACATCCATAGCATAATTCAGGCATTAAAACACCTTCTTTCACATTATCGAACATATTATATCACAAGCGACAGCACAAATTCAAGTTTTAAGGCTATCTTAGTTATAACATTTTTGTAAATTATCGAAAAAGGGCGCATCCTGCGATACGCCCTTACCGTATAATTTATATTTATTAATCCAGAATATCGTTTTCTGATTATCCCTTTAAATAAGCAGTTTTGAGTTTTCAGTTTTGAGTTTAGAGTT
>DKZT01000006.1:0-6048 GCA_002493755.1 Ruminococcaceae bacterium UBA7067 | reverse complement strand
GGTCGTAGGGAACGGTCTTGACCGTTCCGGCTCGCTGTGCAGAATGTTGTATATGCTCCGCAGTGAAGATCTTTGAGCATTGAAATATTAATAAAAAGCTTAACCCCAACAACTCAAAACTCTCGACTCAAAACTCTAAACTAAATTATCGTTTAGCTTGCTCAATGGGATAACCATATATCGTTTTACTCCTCCATCTGTTTTCCAAGGAACACTGCGGCTGACTGAACAAGCTTAATTTCTGTTTCCGTCGGCATAGAATTATCCTCGCCGAAAAGCATTATTACGCTGCCGATTACATCTCCCGATGAAATCACCGGGAACATAACGGCTGCAACTCCGTCAAGCCCCTCAACAGGGTTGACATCGCCCATCTGACCGTCACGTGCGGCGTAGCTTCGGCGCGTTCCCATAAACTCGTCAATAACCGGCGACAAGCGGCGTTCAAGATAATCGCGCTTTGACACGCCCGATGCCGCAACTATATGCTCGGTATCGCTGATTATTGTCGGAAAACCCGAAACCTTATGCAAAACCTCTGTGTAAACAGACGCTAAATTAACAAGCTCGCCCATCGGGGAGTACTTTTTAAAAATAACCTCGCCGTTTCCGTCTGTGTAAATTTCGAGCGGAGCACCCTCCCTTATGCGAAGCGTGCGGCGTATTTCTTTTGGAATAACGACTCTTCCGAGGTCGTCAATCCTCCTGACTATTCCTGTTGCTTTCATATATATTAGCTCCTTATTTTCAATTATTGCTTGGCAAAATCAGAAAGATTTTTGCAAGAATTATTGTTTGAAAATAAGAATTTTTTATACAAAAAGTCAATAAATTCTTTATGCTCTTAGCTTGTCACGGTCGACCTGCTTCTGAAATTTAAGAATTTCATTATAAATTCTTTCGCAGTTGTTGTGATCATCGAAATTATAAAAATCATTAACTCTGTCAATATACTTTTGGCTCATTTTGCAGCCGTTTTCCATATATGAGCAGAGGGTATTTACAAGCTGCTCACTCTCGGTGCAGATGTCGCCGAAGCCCATTGTATCGTAGAAGAAGCAGCCGTCATCATAATGCGCAGGAAGCTGTGACGGATGGAAGTATACAAGCGGCTTTTTCATATATGCAAAGTCAAACTGCACGCCTGAATAGTCGGTTACCATCAGGCTTGACTCGGTGAGTATTTTTTCATAGCTCAGATCACCGACCGAAGCTATAACCTCTGCCCCGTCGCCCGGTGTGAAATCCTCAAGCTGTGAGCTGAGTATCGGGTGCAGAAGATATTTTATCTTGTAGCCGTTTTTCTTGGCACAGCTTAAAAGCTTTTCGTTGTTGATAAGATCGTTATAAATCTTATAATATACCGTGTGCTTAAACTCAGGGTTATATTCACGCTGAACGCCCTCACTCGAAGTAACAGGCATTGCGTTATACATTCTCCATGTCGGCGAAAGCAATATCTGCTTTTTATCATTGTTTATAAGACCGTCATATCTACCGATACCCGTAAGCTTTATTATATCAAAGCCCTTGTAGTTATATGCGTGATGCTCAAGATTTCCCTTTTCGTACTTTGAGGCAATAAAGTACATCTTTGTGTTGTCGATAATTCTCTGCTGTGCCATTGCGCATTTCTGCACGGTAAGACCGTGCTGTAAGCACATTGAGCCGAAGTTGCAAAGCCCTCTGATAAAACGTGAACGGTCCATATTATAGCCGTTGAACGGAAAGAGGTTTGAGTTTGTGATAAGAACTATATCCGAGTGTAAAAACGCAAGACGGTGCTTAATCGAGCGTGTTGCAACAGGCTTGTAGCCGTCAGCCTTAAGCGCCTTATAGTCTGACGTGTTTTTATCTATTATATAATACTTTGTTATTCCGTCGTTATTTTTTGCAGTTGCGCGGTAAAGGTATTCACAGCTGTCACCGCCCTTATACAGCTTGTCATACATAAGCCATATTTTCTTGTTCTTGAAAAACGGTATGGTTACATCATACAAAAGGCGGAACAGGAAATACTTCTTGCTTTCTCTGAAAAGCTGAGGCAGGAATTTAAGCTCTGATTTAAGCTTTTTCCCTCTGCTTGATTTTTCAATAATAATTGCCTTGTCATCGGCTGAATGCTTTGCAATATACTTGTTAAAGCACCAGTAGCTGTCCTGAGGATTAACGGCGAGCTTTGCCCAGTGGTGAAGAAAGGAGTAATTCAGCGGAACTACCGTTGAGCCTACCTTTGCAAAAAACTTAAGCTTTTGCACCTTCTTTGAGCTGTCAAGAGGAAGTTCAAGGTGGAAAGTGTATTTCTTATATGCGCTGATTCCGAAATACTTTGTAAGAGAATAGCGGTCGTTGTTTTCAAGAACATATTTTTTGCCGTTAAATTCAGCGTAAAGATTCAGCTCCTCGGCGATAAATACATTTCTGAACGAGCCGTCAAGTAAAAGCCTGCCGTCTGTGTAATCGAGTACGTGGATTCCTACGTGCATAGCTGACAGACGGGAAACAAAAACATTGCTTTCCTCATCATTAATGCTCAGAATAGCGTCACGCTTGTCCTCAACCAGCACCCTGTTAAGCTCGGCTGTTCCGTCTTTTATCTCCTTGAACATCAAAGCACATTCAAGGCTGTACATAATTGCAGGGAAACGGTTTTTATTCAGAATTATACCGTCATTTGTATTCTTTAAAACGTGGCGAACCATTACAAAATATGCCTTAAGCTCATTATCGGTCATCGCACGCTTGTTGCGGTTGTTCATATTGGCAAGGAAGCGCGCCTGAAAATAATACATAATATAGAAGCTGATAAACAGCGGAATTTCGCCCTTCTTCTGCTGTGCGTATTCCATAAGCGGAATAAGAAAATCAACGAGAGAGTCGATATACCAGTCCTTATATATTGAGTTGATGTGATAAAGCGCATTGTCCTCCTGCGGCTTTAAGAAATTATACTGTTCCTCTGCCACAACACCGTAAACGGGATTATCAAGCAGGAGCTTCATCATATAGTCCTGGTAATATTCATATTTGATATTCGGGTTAAACATACGCTCACCGAAAATACGTGACGCAAAGACAACGGCATTTGCGCTCGGCTGGATATAATTGCAATCCTCCTCAACCGAAACAGTGCCTGTACTTAAAAATCTGCCTGCTTTATTCAGAGCACTCTGCTCCTCGCGGTCGAGCGACGGCACAAAGCAAGCCGAAGCACAGCAAGCAAAACGAACCTTTTTCTTGTTAATAAGCGCAGCTGCTTTGCCGAAAAAGCCCGGTGTTACATAATCTCCGCTGCCGAAAAATGCAACAAACTCCGTTGAAAGCACGTCTATTGCTTTGTTCAGAGCCGAACCCATAAATTCATTATGCTGCTTTTTAATTATCTGACTTTTCACCTTTGAACCTACCGATGCAATACCCTTTGTGGTAGCGTCAATCACAATAATATTTGTTAAGGCGCAATTTGACGCAGTAGCCGCCTCAACAGAAGAAACAGTCTTCTGAAGTCTTGAGGCGCTTTCGTCATCTGCAATAATAACAACTGTAATTTCGTTTTTATTAAGTTCTTTCATCAAAACTCAGCCCCATATTATAAAAAGTATATGTCGTAATTAATCTGTGTTCTCAGTCTGTCGTATTATATCACATAGAAATAAAAAAGTAAATTGTAAAAAACGGTATAATCAAGGTGCATTACGGCAGGGTTTTACCGGTTGAGGTGTATACTTCGTACCATTGCTTTCTTGTCAGCGCTATATCAGCTCCCCGTGCAATCTCCTTGAGCCTGTTTATATTTGTTGTGCCTGAAATAATCTGCATATTTGCAGGGTGTCTGAGAACCCACGCGCTTACTACGGAATTTTTCGTTACACCGTAAATATCCGCTATATTCTGTAGGCATTTGTTAAGCTGCGGAAACTTCTCGTTGTCAACAAACACACCCTCAAAAAATCCGTACTGAAAAGGCGACCACGCCTGTATTGTAATATTATGCAAACGGCAGTAATCAAGTATCATTCCGTCACGGTCAACAGATTCGGGTTTTGTCATATTTTCATTCAATGCAAAGTCAATCATACCTGTGAACATAGGTCCGAATTGAAGCTGGTTTGCAATTATAGGCGCCTTGACATATTTTCTGAGCAGTTCAAGCTGCATTGAATTCATATTGCTTACACCAAAGGCTTTAACCTTGCCGTCCGAGTAAAGGCGCTCAAAGGTTTGCGCTATTTCATCAGGCTCAAAAAGAGCGTCAGGTCTGTGGAGCAAAAGGCAGTCAAGACTGTCAATATGGAGTCTGTTCAGGCTTTGCTCTACGCTTTGCATAATATGCTCCCCTGAAAAATCATAATATCCTTGTCTGATTCCACATTTACTCTGAATAAACATATCATCTCTGTCCGAACGATTTCTCAGTATATATTCGCCGAAGATACTCTCACATTCTCCGTTGCCGTAAATATCTGCGTGGTCAAAGTGATTTATGCCGCACTCTCTAGCCGCGTCAATAAGCGAAAAAGCTTCGCTGCGGCTCAACTGATTGATACGCATACAACCCATAACAACCGATGAAACATTTTTGCCGTCAAAATTAATATATTTCATTTCAGACCTCCTAAAATTACTTGGTGTTGATATTGATAAGCTCTGCCCTGAGCTTTGAGTACATAATTTTCTGACTGCTGTAAAGGCCGTAATAGCCTGAAAGCATATAGCTGACTGCACAGGCAATCACAAAATAAAGTATGCCCTGTGAGCCGAAAATTTCTACGCTTAATACAAGCGAGGCAATCGGGCAGTTTGTAACGCCGCAGAACAGCGAAATCAAGCCTATTGCCGCAGCAAAGCTTACATCCATTCCCGTAAGACTGCCGACAAGTCCACCGAGCGTTGCACCTATAAAGAAGGTGGGAACAATCTCGCCTCCCTTGTAGCCGCTGCCTATTGATATTACCGTAAAAATAAGCTTAAGTGCGAATGCTTCAGGCCGAACCTGCCCGAGATTGACAGCGTTTTCGATAACATTTACGCCGATTCCGTTGTAGTCCCTTGTGTTCAGCACAAGAGTAAGAATAATAATCGCACAGCCGCCGACTATCGCACGGACATACTGATTTTTAAGGTAAATCACAGCGTAACGGTGAGCTGTTTTCATCACAAAGCAGAACACAATGCTCACGCCTGCGCACACAGCGGCAACCGCAACAACCTGAAGCGCAGGAATAATATTAAAATCAGGCACGGACATTATTCTGAGCGCAAACGGCTCAACTCCGAAGAGCCTTGAAACGCTCACGGCGATAATTGAGGAAAACACGCAGGGAAGAAAGCCTGCATAATACATAACGCCGACGCTCGTAACCTCCATAGCCATAATTGACGCTGTTACGGGCGTGCCGAACAGAGCCGAAAAAACTGCGCTCATACCGCACATAATGGCTATATTCTCATCCTTTTGCTTCATCCTAAGCTGAGTTCCGATTTTTGCGCCGAGTGTACCGCCAAGCTGCAAAGCCGCACCCTCTCTTCCGGCAGAGCCGCCGAAAAGATGAGTTATTACGGTGCTTACAAAAATAAGAGGCGCAAGTATTATCGGAACTCCGTTGCCTGTGCGAACGGAATTAATGATATTATTTGTGCCTACGCTCTCGTCCATTTTGCAAATGCGATACAGAAAGACAATCACTATACCGCCGAGCGGAAGCAGAAAAATCAGCCACGAATATGTATTAAAAAGATTTGTCACATATCCAACGCTTTTGTCAAACGCCGCTCCGATAAGTCCGCCTATTGCGCCGCATAAAGCGGCAACAAATATCCATTTCAAAAAAGCAAGTGAAAAATCTTTTATTGTGTATGCGTGTTTTTTAATGTTCAGGTTCATTGAAATCACCTGTAATATTTTACCATTATAGGATTATTTTTTCAAGAGCTGCCCGGCAACCAGTAAAAAGCACCGCACACACAAGATGTACGGTGCTGAAGCTAGGGAAACACTGATTAAATTGTTTGTGCATATTGCGACGTCAGATTTTTCGTCAGGTTGGA
>DKZT01000051.1:1052-45617 GCA_002493755.1 Ruminococcaceae bacterium UBA7067 | reverse complement strand
ACTTTTATTTGCAGGACTCCTTAACAAAAAGTTTACATTAATTGCAGATATCTGTTAATGGTAATTTTCGGCTTAAGGTGATAAAATATGTGCTTAAGATAGTATATCAGTTTGGAAGGAAAAGGGGCGAATGTTTCTTATGCTTCAGATTAAGAACATATGCAAGGAATACAAAACCGGCAATCTTGTGCAAAAGGCTCTTGACGGCGTAAGTCTTAATCTGCGTGACAATGAATTTGTCGCCATATTAGGGCCGAGCGGTTCGGGTAAGACAACCCTGCTCAATGTCATAGGCGGACTTGACCGCTACGACAGCGGCGACCTTGTTATTAACGGTATTTCAACAAAGAAATATAAGGACAGGGACTGGGATTCCTACCGCAATCATACGATAGGCTTTGTTTTTCAGAGCTACAATCTTATTCCGCATCAGTCGGTGCTTGCAAATGTTGAGCTTGCGCTGACAATATCGGGCATATCGAGAGCGGAGCGCAGAAAGCGTGCGCAGGAGGCTCTGGAGCAGGTAGGACTGGGTGAACAGCTTCACAAAAAGCCAAGCCAGATGTCAGGCGGTCAGATGCAGAGAGTTGCAATAGCGAGAGCCTTGGTGAATAACCCCGATATTCTTCTTGCCGATGAGCCTACGGGCGCGCTCGACAGCGAAACGAGCGTTGCGGTTATGGAGCTTTTAAAGGAGGTTGCCAAGGACAGGCTTGTTGTTATGGTTACGCATAACCCCGAGCTTGCCGAGCAGTACGCAACGAGAATCGTAAGGCTTCAGGACGGTCAGATCCGCTCGGATACAGACCCGCTTGAAATTGCTGAGGAAGAGCTTGAAGAGCCGACCCACAGGAATATGGGCAAGTCGTCTATGTCATTACTGACCTCGCTTTCCTTAAGCTTCAACAATCTGCGCACTAAAAAAGCGAGAACCCTGCTTACCTCATTTGCAGGTTCAATAGGAATAATCGGAATCGCTCTGATTATCGCGCTGTCCAACGGCGTGAGTCTGTATATTAAATCCATTGAGGAGGATACGCTCTCGGAGTATCCCATACAAATTCAGAGTACGGGAATTGATATTACCTCAATGATGCTCGGCGTTTCAGGCAACACGGTAAAGGGCGGCGAGGGCGAAATAGGAGTTAACCGAATGGTAACGAGTATGTTCTCAAAGATGAACTCCAACGATTTGCAGTCCTTAAAGCTTTACCTTGAAAGCAACGACAGCAATCTTGATGAATTTACTCACGCGATTGAGTACAGCTACAATGTATCGCCGCAGATTTTCAGGCAGGACAAGGACTCAATCAAGCAGGTAAACCCCGATAAAACCCTGTCTGCGCTCGGCGTCGGCTCAGGCGTAGGAGCGAACAGTATGATGTCTATGATGATGAGCACCGATGTGTTCCACGAGCTACCCGAAAACGAGGAGCTGTATCGGAAGCAGTATGAGGTCAAGGCAGGACACTGGCCTGAAAAGTACAACGAGTGTGTTCTTGTTTTATCCTCGGGAGGAAATATAAGCGACTTCACAATGTATGCGCTGGGACTGCGTGACAGTGTGGAGCTTGAAGATATGATAAAGCAGTTTATCGCTGAGGAGGAAATTAAGGAGACTGACGATATTGAGCCGTTTTCATATGATGAAATACTCGGCAGGGAATTCAAGCTTGTAAACGGCACGGATTATTACCAGTATGACAAGGAATATGAGGTCTGGAAGGATAGGTCCGGCGATAAGGAATATATGAAAAAGCTTGTCTCAAACGGCGAGGATATAAAGATTGTCGGCATTGTTCAGCCTGCGGCAGGAACTACTGCGGCTATGCTGCGCGTAGGTGTCGGTTATCCTGCGTCGCTGACAAAGCAGGTTATTGAGCAGGCGGCAAAAAGCGAAATCGTAAAGCAGCAGCTTAAGCACCCGGGAATCAATGTGTTTACCGGCGATTCGTTCGGCGCGGAAAGCAGCGGAGATAAATTCAAGCTCGACTCCCTGTTCAAGATTAACACAGACGAGCTTAAAAAGGCGTTCAGCTTTAACGGCGACACAAGTATTGATATGTCGAAGCTCATAAGCTTTGATGCCGATATGCCGAATATGTCGGGTATGCTTGACCTGAGCGGAATAGAGCTTGAAATGCCGGAGCTTTCGGGCTTGAATCTGGGCGATATTATGAGTGACTTTGACGTGACGATTTCAAAGGAGGATATGTCTGCTCTGTTCACCGAGCTTATGAACGGCTACAAGGATTATGTGGAAAAGAATCCGCAGGCGGATATGTCCGGTCTTGGCGAAAGCTTTATGAAGTATCTTACATCAGAGCAGGGCAGACAGAGAATCCTTACGAATCTCAAGGCTATCGTCAAGAGCAGCTGTGATATGGTAATCGGTCCGGAGCAGATTGAGAAGATGGTCGGCAATATTATGGCTGGCTATCAGGAATACGCGGCGGCAAACAACCTCACAGACCCCGACAAATTCAATGAATATCTGTTTATGTATCTGAAAACAGACGATGCACGCAGCCGTCTTACCGAAAATGCTGAGAATCTGAAGCAGCAGCTTGACGCGGCTATTGATTTGTTCCCTGATCAGCTGAAGGCACTGGCGCAGGACTTAATGCTCGGTTACAGCGAATATGCAGATGCAAACTCACTGCCCAACCCGAGCAGAATGGGAGAATACTTTGCCGATTATCTTAAGACGCCTGAGGCTCAAAAGGTGATAAACGAGGGTATTGCAAAAATAGCAGGCTCATCGGAGCTTGAAAAGCAAATCGGCTCGGCACTCGAAAAGTATATGTCGGGTACAATGAGCTCAATCACCGGCGCAATTTCGCAGGCTTTACAGGGTCAGATTTCATCAATTATGCAGCAGATGGCTGGACAGATGAGCGGAAATATGCAGAGCGCAATGCAGCAGGCGATGGCAAGCAAGGGCGCTCAGATGAGCGACGGACTGAGTATTGACCCGGATATATTCGCCAAGGCAATTCAGACGAATATGAGCGAGGAGGAGCTTGCCGGACTGTTTAAGTCGCTGATGTCGTCCGAGGATTCCTCGTATGAGGGAAATATGAAAAAGTTCGGCTACGCCGACCTTGACAATCCGAGCGGAATTTCAATTTATCCTGTTGACTTTGAAAGCAAGGAGAAAATCATTGAAGCACTCGACGGCTACAACAGCCATATGGAGGAAATCGGCGAGGACGAAAAGGTTATTACCTACACCGATATGGTTGGTACGCTTATGTCCTCGGTAACTCAGATTTTAGATATCATCAGCTATGTGCTTGTAGCCTTTATTTCAATTTCACTCGTTGTATCCTCAATTATGATAGGCGTAATTACATATATCAGCGTTCTTGAACGTAAAAAAGAGATTGGTATACTCAGAGCAATCGGCGCTTCAAAGAGAAATGTATCTCAGGTGTTCAATGCCGAAACCTTTATTATCGGTCTTTGCTCCGGCTTGCTCGGAATAGGAATATCATCGTTGCTGATAATTATAGCCAACGCAATTATTCACGCCGTGTCGGGTATGCCGAACCTGAACGCTTCTCTGCCTATACTTAATGCGCTTGTGCTTGTTGTGCTGAGCGTTGTGCTTACGCTTATCGGCGGCATTATCCCGTCAAGAAAAGCGGCTAAGAACGACCCGGTAACGGCGCTGAGGACAGAGTAAGGGCGTCGAAGCCGCACATCTCCACTCTCCACTGTATAATCTTAAAAACAAAGACTGAACGGACTGCTTTTGCAATCTGTTCAGTCTTTGTTTTATTTTTAGCATATCACGCCACACTCTCTCATATGATTGTTTAGAAACAAATTCGTGTCAGCAAAAAAAGGAGAGATTAATTAATGGATTACACCCTTGAAAAAAAATCCGTGCCCGTGAGGGAAGTTGTGTTTGACGGGTGTTTGGAACAACCGATAGACCTTGACTTTACACTGCCCGACTATTGTCCCGGGATTGAAAAAATTCTGAAATGCATGGTTACGCCTAAAATTCATTCAAAGTCATTGAGCGGCGACAGGCTGACTGTTGACGGTGCGGCGAGCGTATGCGTGCTTTATACTGACGAGGAGAAAAACAGCGTAAGAAGCTGTGAGCATAGTGTTCCGTTCTCAGGCAGTATGACTGTAAGGGGCGATTGCTCGGACGCTGTTGTACTTGCATCAGCCAAGCCCGATTATGTAAACTGCCGTGCAATAAGCCCCAGAAGGCTCGATATTCACGGTGCGTTTTCACTGTGTGCAAGAGTTGAAGCGATAGCAGGCAGAGAAACCGCCGTTTCCTGCCGTGAGGACGATGTTCAGCTGAGGCTGTGCGAGGAAACCTGCTCGCGATTGTGCGCTCTGTCACAACAGCAATTCAATGTAAGCGAGGAGCTTGAGCCATCGGCAGGCAGTCCGAATATCAGAACGATACTTAAATCAAGCGTAAGAGTAAAAAGCGGAGAGTGCAGGATAGCCGGCGACAAGGCGATGGTCAAGGGCGAAATGACGGTGCGTGTGCTTTACATAGCAGACAACGAGATTGCCGAAACGGCGGTGATGGAATTTACCGTGCCTGTCGGTCAGGTGGTTGACACGCCGGGTATTGAAAATGATGCAAGAACAGACTACCGCCTACAGCTTTTGTCCTGCGATGTGCGGCTTAAGGAGGACGCAGCAAGCGAGAGAGGCTCGGCTATAACGGTTGAAGCAAGGCTGTGCGCATATATTTCCGCATACTGTGACGAGAAAATAAAATATATTTCCGATGCGTTTTCAACCAATCTTGAGCTTGAAACGGAGTATTCGCAGCTTCAGCTTTCAAGGCTCACCGACATTTGCCGTGAAACCTGCATAACAAAGAGCGGTGCAGAGCTTGAAACAAACGGTATCTCAAAGGTTATCGACATATGGGGCGAAGCCTGCACAGCCGAGGGCGGCTTTGAGAACGGCTCAGCCTTTGTCAAGGGTAAGCTGTGCGTGTGTATTCTGGCTCTGGATAACGATCT
Organism: Ruminococcaceae bacterium UBA7067; assembly: GCA_002493755.1. Lineage (GTDB taxonomy): Bacteria > Bacillota > Clostridia > Oscillospirales > Acutalibacteraceae > UBA7067. The sequence continues at coordinate 40,608 of DKZT01000051.1, read as the reverse complement.
GACGCCGTTTTACACCGAGAGAAGCATTGATTATCTTTGCCCTCTGAAGCTTGGCGAGGCTGACGCTTCTGCAATGTCCCTTGAAGCCTTTTCAAGGGCGGATTCGGTAAGCTACCGCATAAGCAGCGGCAACACGGTTGATTTGCGCTGTGAAATTACGGTTGAGGCGAGGTGCTATGCCGCGAAATCGGTGCGTGTGCTTACTGCGGCTAAGGGCGATGAGGAACACGGAAAAAAGCAGCCTGACGATTGTGCGCTGACCCTTTATTACGCACGCAAGGGCGAGAGTATATGGGATATCGGGAGAAGCTACAGCGCAAGACCGGACGACATAATGCGTGAAAACGAGATAGCCGAAGACGCGCTCGACAGCGACATTATGCTGCTTATTCCGGGGATTTGAGGAGGTTTACATTATGCAGGAGAGAAATATTTACGAAGACATATCAAGGCGAACAAACGGCGATATTTATATAGGCGTAGTAGGACCGGTGCGCTCGGGCAAGTCAACCTTTATCAAACGCTTTATGGATACGCTCGTTATCCCGAACATACAAAACGACAGCCGCAGAGAGCGAGCTGTTGACGAGCTGCCGCAGTCGGCTGGCGGCAAAACGATAATGACAACCGAGCCGAAGTTTATCCCCGAGGACGCAGTTGAGGTGACAATAGGCGGCAACGCAAGCTTTAATGTGCGTATGATTGACTGCGTAGGCTATATTGTGCCGAGCGCAGTGGGATATATTGAGGACGATCAGCCGAGAATGGTCAAAACACCCTGGTTTGAGGAGGCTGTGCCGTTTAATATGGCGGCTGAAATCGGCACGAAAAAGGTTATTACCGACCACAGCACGATAGGCCTTGTCGTAACCACTGACGGCTCTATCACCGACCTGCCCCGAGCCGAATACGAGGAGGCGGAGCAGAGGGTTATTGATGAGCTGAAGTCGATAAACAAGCCGTTTGTTGTCATACTCAACTGTCTTTCTCCGAGCGCACCGAGCAGTATTGCGCTTGCGCAGGAGCTTTCACGCCGTTACGGTGTGCCTGTACTGCCAGAAAGCTGTCTTGACCTTGACGAAAACGAGATTAAAAGGATACTTGCTTCAATTCTGTTTGAATTTCCGATAAAGGAAATAAAGCTTGATATGCCGAGGTGGATTTCAACGCTTGAAAAAAGCCACTACATCAGGAGCAGTATCTTTTCATCAATAGTTGCCTGCACCTCGCCGCTTAAAAAAATACGTGAGCTTCAGGGCGCGATAAACCGCCTGCCCGAGTGCGACTATATCGACCGCTGTACGGTTTCGGCTATTGATCTGGGAACAGGTACAGCCAAAATAGCTCTTTCGGTTTCAAATGCGCTTTTCTACCGTGTGCTGGGTGAGAAAACAGGCTTTGAGATAGGCGATGAAAAGAGCCTGCTTGAATGTATGCTGTCGCTGTCCAAGATTAAGAGCGAGTATGAGAAGATTATTGACGCATACAACAGCGTGAACGAAAGCGGCTACGGCATAGTAATGCCCGGTATGGATGAGCTGTCGCTTGAGGAGCCTGAGATTGTCAAGCAGGGCGGTAAATACGGCATTCGTCTTAAGGCGTCTGCACCGAGTATTCATATGATAAAGACGAACATCACAACCGAGGTAACGCCGATTGTCGGCAGTGAGCAGCAGAGCGAGGAGCTTGTAATGTACCTGCTTAAGGAGTTTGAGGAGAATCCGTCAAAAATCTGGGAGTCAAACATATTCGGCAAGTCGCTCCACGAGCTTGTCAGCGAGGGACTGCACAACAAGCTTCTGCGTATGCCCGAGGACGCGAGAAGCAAAATGCGCGATACCATCGAACGCATCATCAACGAAGGCTGCAACGGACTTATATGTATTATTCTTTAACAGCAAAAACGCCCACGGAAAAACCCGTGGGCGAATATATTTGTATTGAATTTTATAATTCCGGTGGAGTTAAAATGCAAAGCTTGTCCTTATAATTTTCACCGGGTTTTCCGGTCTTAGTTTCTTTTCCGTCAATATGTAGCATCAGGCTGTCTTTTACTGTGTGCCACATCGGATCAAGAACAAAATCTATTCCTTCTCTTCTGGCGTGTTTGGCAGCAGGAACAAAATCGCTGTCGCCTGCAATTAGTATTATTTGATTAACTAGTTTTTTATAAGCCAAAGAAGCGATGTCAAGACCGATTTTCATATCAACGCCTTTTTGTTGAATATCCATTATTAGGTCGTTTTCTGTTAGGTCATCAACCGAAATTTCTTTTCTAAGCAATTTATTTAAGGCAGAATTTGACAGTGAATATCCTGCTTTACTTTCCAAGAGTTCACCCATTCTTAAGGCGACTTTTCGTTGATGTGATAACTCCTTAAAGAAATCTTTTGTCCAGGAATATTGTGATGATTTTTTTAAGTTAACACTTTTCTGGGTTAGGGGATTATAAATTGTTTTTTCGGACGGAGGGCAGTCATAATAAAAAATACGGTATAATCGTTTTTCTTCTCCATCAAAATCACTTTTAAGATGTCTGCGACAGTATGAAATCAGCTCATCAGCTCTGTCTTTAGGCGGTTTTTCGCCAAATAATTTTCTAGCTTGTTTTCGGTAAAAACCACCGTCAACCAATATCGCAGTAACAGTTTCCATCTTGTATCTCCTCGTGCAGTGTGAGCAAAAAACCTCGGTTTCGTAACTTCCCGTATGTTGGGAGAACTACTGCCGAGGTTTGTGTTAACATTGTGTAGTTCAATTACTACATTAATATTATACGCTCTATATTGAAAAAAAGTCAATATAGTTATATGAATTGTTCTTGATTTGTTGAAAATTCATAAAAATAAAGTTAATATATTATTTATTATGACATCAAGGATTTAACATACAGGTACAGATTATATGCTTTACTCATTATCCGAAATGTTCTTGTAGAAATTGCAGTAATCGGTTCTGCCGTCCTTTGTGAAGGCGATTGCCTCACGGGGATGCTGGTTCAGCTGACCTGTTATCATATACTGAATATCAAAGCCCCACTTAACGCCCTGCGCCTTGAGCGGAAGCATATATTTTTCAATAAAGGTGAACAGTGCGTACAGGCTGTACTTCGGGTTTCTGAGGAAGCCGAGAAGCAGCTCCATCTGACAGTTGCCTGCGCCTCTGCCCATACCGCTGACAGTAGCGTCAAGGAAGCTAACACCGTATGACATAGTTTCAATCGTGTTCGCAAAGGCGAGGTTCTGATTGTTGTGTGCGTGAAAGCCGATAAGCTTGTTGTATTTTTCGCCGAATTCAACATACTTTTTAGCAAGCTCGGCGGCTGATTCGGGGTAGAAGTAGCCGTAGGAGTCAACAAGGTAAACAACATCAACATTGCTGTTGCCGAGCATCTCAAGAGCTGAATCAATCTGAGCGTCGCTAGCCTGACTTATCGCCATAATATTGCAGGAGGTTTCATAGCCGAGTGAGTGAAAATGCTCAATCATCTCAAGTGCCGCAGGAATCTGGTGAATGTAGCAGGCTACACGCACAAGGTCAATTACGCTTTCGCTTTTCGGCAGGAAATCGGTTTTGAAGTCGCATCTGCCCACATCCGCCATAACGGCTATCTTCATAGGGCTGTCGTTGTCACCGACAATGCTTCTGAGGTCTTCCTCGTTGCAGAATTTCCATTTGCCGAATTCGTTTTCATTAAAAAGATTTTTTGAAGCCTTGTAACCGAATTCCATATAGTCTACGCCGCAGCGAATATTCGTGTTGTAAAGCTCACGGACAAATTCGTCCGTGAATTCAAAGTTGTTGCACAGTCCGCCGTCACGGATAGTTGCGTCAACAACCTTGATGTCCTGTCGTACCGTCATTAAATTACCTTTTCTTGACATATTTATTATCCTTTCGTTTATTATTTTTTAGAGTGAAGAGTGGAGAGTTAAGAGTGAAGTGAAGGTTGTCGCAGCTTCGCTGCTCTTTGAATTAAGAAGAACTCGTTACGGGATTCCTGAAAACTCAAAACTCAAAACTCTGCGGCGTAGCCGCTCCATCTCCACTCTCTTTATAGTTTCCAAAGAACGAAAACTCAGGCAGCTCCTCCGACAACGCGCACATTAAATTCATAACGTGTTCACTGCGTATGTTGCCCGTGAAATCGAGGTAGAAGAGATATTCAAAGCTGCTGCCCGGCAGGGGACGGGACTCAATTTTCGTCAGGTTCAGTCCGTGACTGCTGAAGCGGCACAGCACATTGTGAAGCGAGCCTGTGCGGTGCGGCAGGCAGAAGCAAAGGCTTATTTTGTCGGCGTCATCGGGAATATAAAGCTTTTTTGAGATTACTACGAACCGCGTGCTGTTTTGCAGGCAGTTCTGGAAATCTCTCTTTAACACCTTAAGTCCGTATTCCTTTGCCGCTTGCTCCGAGCATATTGCGGCGCAGTTGAGCCGCTTTTCCTCGGCTACAAACTTTGCGGCTACCGCAGTGTTTGAACAGGGGACAGGCTTTAGGCTGTTTTTTGCTATGAAATTTGAGCATTGCGCAAGTCCCTGCGGATGTGACCAAACCTGCTCAATGTCGGACAGCTCGCTTTGCTTAAGTGCGCAAAGGCAGTGTGAAATCGGCAAATCGAGTGCGCCTGTTATGAAAAATCGGTACTTTAACAGCAGGTCGTACACATCGCTTACCGAGCCAGCCGAGGAATTTTCAACAGGCAGTACGCCGAAGTCGGCTTCTCCGCTGTCAACAGCCTTGAATACATCATCCCAGCTCGGGTAAAAGCAGGTGTGAGATAAAGGGAAGAGTGTTGTTGCCGCCTCGTGTGAATTTGCGCCCTTAATGCCCTGAACTGCTATATTCAGGCTTTCGGGTGCGGCTGTGTTTTCGCTCTCGCCTGTTTCGAGCAGAGTGCGTATTTCCCTGCCGCTCCCGACTATATCGTGCTGTAATGCTCTTGACAGCTCCATAATATTCGAGTACAAGAGCCTTGCGGCATAGCCGTATTCGCCGCCCTTACTCTCAACCGAATCGAGAATTTCGTTTTCACGCTCCATATTCAGTATCGGTAGCTTATGCTCAAGCTTGTATTCGCCGACCTGCTTTGCACAGTCCATTCTCTGCTTGAAAAGCTCAAGAAGCTGTCGGTCGATGCTGTCTATATTCTGTCTTATTTCTTCAAGTCCCATTATATCACCTCTTAAAGATTAATAAGAGCCAACGCCAAGGCTGATTCAATTACAACTGATGCACGAGATACTATGCACGGGTCGTGCCTGCCCTTTACAACAAGCGTTGTGTTCTCCTTGGTCTGCAAATCTACGGTGCTTTGCTGTTGCGAGATTGAGGCGGTCGGCTTGATTGCCGCCCTTAATATTATCGGCATACCCGTTGTGATGCCGCCGATAATGCCGCCGTTGTTGTTTGAGGTTGTGACTACTTTGCCGTTTTCATATTTAAACGGGTCGTTGCTCTGACTGCCGTGCATTTTTGTTATGTCAAAGCCTGCGCCGAATTCAAGTCCCTTTACAGCAGGAACACCGAACATAACAGATGAAATCACATTTTCAGCACCCTCAAACATAGGACTTCCAAGCCCAGCCTTAACACCTGTCGCACAGCATTCAATTATACCGCCAACGCTGTCCTGACTGAGCCTAGCGCTTTCAATAACACTGCGCATTTCGTTCTCTACGGCTTCGTCTATAAGCGGAAAGCTCTTTTGATTGAGCCGCTCAATTAAGCTGTCGTCAATGCTTATCGGGTCAAACGGCTTGTCCTGTACCGTGTTGACAGAATAAATATGAGAGGCTATCTTAAAGCCCTGAAGCTTAAGTGCCTGTCGGCACACCGAGCCTGCAAAGACGAGCGGAGCTGTCAGCCTGCCCGAAAAGTGGCCGCCGCCTCTGATGTCGTTAAAGCCGTTGTAGCGCATAAAGCCTGTGTAATCGGCGTGACCGGGGCGAGGCTTTGAAAGTATATTGCCGTAGTCGCCCGAGCGTGTGTTTGTGTTTTCTATCACACAGCATATCGGCGCGCCTGTTGTAACGCCGTCCAGTACACCCGAGAGAATATTCGGCATGTCTGCTTCCTTTCTGGGTGTAGCCGCCTTGTCCTTTCCGGGCGCGCGCCTGCCCATATTGAGCAGAAGCTCGTCCATATCAAGCCTTATGCCCGGTTCAATTCCGTCCAGCACAACACCGATTGCAGGACCGTGGCTTTCGCCGAAGATTGAAATTTTAACCTTGTTTCCCCACGATGACATATCATCACCTCATTTTATAATTCCGCCGAGCATTTTATAATCCTCAAAATAATTCGGGTAGCTCTTGTTTATGCTCTCTCTGTCCGTTATCGTCACACTGTTTTCACAGCGCAGTGCGGCAACGCTCATAGCCATTACAATGCGGTGGTCGTTATAGCCCTCGCATTTGCCGCCGGATAGGGTTGGTTTTCCTTTTATAATTAATCCGTCCTCGGTTTGCACTGCACAGCCGCCGATATTATTAATGCCGTTGCAGACAGCCTCTAAGCGGTCGCACTCCTTTATTCTCAGCCGCTTCGCTCCGTATATCACGGTTTCGCCCTCTGCGAAGGCGGCTGTAACGGCTAAAGCAGGTACGAGGTCGGGTATTTGTCTTGCGTCAATTTTAATTCCGTGAAGCCTGTCGGGCTTAATGCTTATACTGCCGTTTTGAAGCTCTACGTCTGCGCCGAAGCGTTTGAAAATCTCGGCGCACTCACGGTCGCCCTGAGCAGAGCTTAAGTTAAGACCGTTTACGGTTATTTCGCCGCCCAATGCGCCTGCCGCCATAAAGAATGCCGCCTGCGACCAGTCACCCTCGCAGGTGTAGCGGCACGGCTTGTAGCTTTGATTTCCTTTTATTATATATGCCTGCTCCTCGGCTTGAACCTCAACGCCGAAGCTTTTCATAGCCTTGAGCGTCATATCGACATAGCCAGAGGATTCAAGAGGGGAGGTGAGCATAATTTTGCTGTCGCCGTCAAGAATAGGCAGAGCAAATAAAAGTCCTGTTATGAATTGTGAGCTTATGTTGCCGGGCAGACGGTATTCGCCGCTTTGAAGCTTTCCGTTTATCTTAAGCGGCAGACCGCCGCTTGTTTCGCAGGCTACTCCGTTTTTCGGCAGGCAGTCAAGATAAATGCCGATAGGCCGCTGCGGAAGCTTGCCCTGACCCACAAACTCGGCTTCAACTCCGCCTGCGGCTGCTACGGGAACAAAAAAACGGAGAGTTGAGCCTGATTCACAGCAGTCGAGGTGAGCCGAGCCTACGCTTAAAAAGTCGGTGCCGTCAACCGTAACGGTGTTTCCGTCAACCGTGATTTTTGCGCCCAGAGCCTCGGCACAGCCGATTGTCGCCCTGATGTCCTTTGAAAACGACACGGGAGAAATCACACTTGTTCCCTTTGCGAGTGCGGCGCAGATGATTGCACGGTGAACGTCGCTTTTTGACGGCGGCACTGTTACCTGTCCGACTAAGCGTGACGGTGAAAGAGTTATATCGCTCATTGTATTTCCCTCTTATAGTTCAATGTTGTTAATTGTTCGCAGGCAGCGGTTTTGACCGCCTCCGACAATAAATCCTTGATTTTATAATTCTGATTTGCTTATAAAGCCGAGCAGCTCGGTCTTCTTAAGCTTTTTTGTGAAGCTGTCGCCGATTTTATTCAGCAGTACAATGTTAATGCTGTCACCGCTCGCCTTTTTGTCGCCGAGTGCGCCGCTCGCCATTTCGTCAAGCGGTGTCTTGTCGGTTATCGGCAGATTGTATTTTTTAAGCAGGTTTTCTATTCTCTCGGTTGTGCCGCTCGGAGTTATTCCTGCGGTTTCGCTTGCTCTTGTTATTATCACCATACCAACGCCGACAGCCTGACCGTGAGTGATGCCCGTGTAGCCGTAAGCCTTTTCAATCGAGTGACCGAGGGTGTGACCGAAGTTTAAAAGCATTCGCTCGCCTGCTTCGTGCTCGTCACGCTCTACAACGTCCCTCTTTATTGATACGCAGTCATAGATGATTTCCTCTATAATGTCGGCGGCGTTTTCCTGCTCTAAGCGTTCAAACAGCGGCAGACTCTTGATACAGCCGTATTTTATAACCTCAGCCATTCCGTCGGCGAAAAATTCGGGCGTGAGGGTGTTCAGCGTGTCGGGGTCGATTATTACAACAGACGGCTGCCAGAATGCGCCGACGAGGTTTTTGCCCTGCTTTATGTCAACTCCCGTTTTACTGCCTACCGATGAATCAACCTGCGACAGCAGGGAGGTGGGAATCTGAACAAAGTCTATACCCCTCTGATATGTAGCGGCGGCAAAGCCTGCCATATCGCCCGTAACGCCGCCGCCGAGAGCAACAATGAAGTCCTTGCGTGAAAAGCCGTTGTCGGCAAGTGAATTGTATATCTCGGCAATGGTTGAAAGCTGTTTTGAAGCTTCACCGGCTGGGAAGATGTGTGTGCTTACCTCAAAGCCTGAATGCTCAAGCGATTTTTTAACCGTATCGCCGTATATCGGGTACACATTTGTGTCTGATACAATCATTGCCTTGCCGCCTCTTGCAAGCGGCTTTATTATCTCGCCGCAGCGGCTGATAAGACCTCTTTCAATATGTATATCATAGCTTCTTACTGATTTAACATTTAGCGTTTTCATTCGTCAAGCTGCTCCTTAATCTGTCGGCATCTGCCGAGGGTTTTTATAAGTCCGTCCGTATCCTTTGCTTCTATTCCGTTTTTGATAAGCTCCAGATTATTTATAAGGGTGTCAATTTCCGCAATAAGCGGCTCACGGTTTTCTATAAAAAGCTCGCTCCAGAGCGTTGCGTTTATCTTTGCCACACGGGAAACGTCGCGGTAGCTTCCGGCTGAAAAGCCCTTGTGGTTGGGGCATTGAGGACTTAATACATAGGCGCAGGCTAAAACATGAGGAAGCTGAGAGGTGTAGGCTATCATTCTGTCGTGCTCCTCTGTGGTTGTAAGGCGAACGCCCGAAAAGCCTATATCCATCGCAAGACGGCAGAGTGTGCGAACCTTATCGCAGGACGCATTGCCCGGTACAACGATAAAGCTCGCGCCGAAGAATAAATCTGCGTCGGCGGAGTCAAAGCCGTTTGTTTCCTTGCCTGCCATCGGGTGAGAGCCGATAAAGGTGAAGCCGTTTTCCTCGGCTATTTTGTCCAGCTCGGGGCATATAGCCGCCTTTATGCCGCTTGTGTCGGTGACGATAGTGTCCTTTTTAATCTTATCGCAGTTGCGTTTTATAAAGTCGACCGCAAGGGCAGGGTACAGACCTAAGATGATGAGGTCGGCGTTCCGTATGCTGTCTTCCTCGCCGATTTCGTCTATTGCGCCGCATTCAAGCGCCTTTTCAAGCGTTGCTCTTGTACGGTTAATCCCGATTACATAATGCTCTGTGTATTTTTTTATAGCCATAGCCATTGAGCCGCCTATTATGCCCAAGCCGACAACAGCAATCTTCATTTTTTATTTCCCCTTTTTCTTAACTCAAAACTCTAAGCTCAAAACTCAAAACTCGTTCTCACTCAAATACTTCTTTAAGCCGTTCACCTTTTTCGCCACCCTGTCAAACTGCTCGGGTGTAAGCGACTGTGCGCCGTCGCACAAGGCACGTTTCGGGTCGTTGTGAACCTCAATGATAAGTCCGTCTGCGCCTGCGGCAACTGCCGCCATAGACATCGACTCAACAAGCCAGCTTTTGCCTGTTGCGTGGCTCGGGTCAACAACAACGGGAAGATGCGAAAGACTCTTCAGAATAGGCACAGCCGATAAGTCAAGCGTGTTTCTTGTGAAGGTCTCATAGGTTCTGATACCTCTCTCACACAGGATAACCTTATCGTTGCCGCCAGCCATAATGTATTCTGCGCTCATCAGAAGCTCTTCAATAGTGCTTGAAAGACCTCTCTTTAAAAGTATAGGCTTGTTTGTTTTGCCAAGCTCCTTTAAAAGCTCAAAATTCTGCATATTTCTTGCGCCGACCTGAATAATGTCAACATTTTCAAACATATCAATATGTGATGTTCTCATAATTTCCGTTACAATCGGAAGTCCTGTTTCGCGCCTTGCCTCTTTCAGCAGGTCAAGACCCTCTGCCTTAAGACCCTGAAACGCATAGGGCGAGGTTCTCGGCTTGAATGCGCCGCCTCTTAAAATCTGTGCGCCCGAAGCCTTGACGGATTTTGCAATAGAGCATACCTGCTCGCTGCTTTCAACCGAGCAGGGGCCTGCCATAAGCACAAGACCGCCGTCACCGATTTTTGTGCCGTTCGCAAGCTCAATCACCGTGTTTTCGGGATGGAACTTTCTGTTTGCCTTTTTGTAAGGCTCCTGAACGCGGCGGACATCGTCAACAATATCCTGAGCGTTGATGTAGTCAATATCAATAGCCGTTGTGTCGCCGATAAGTCCAAGCACCGTTGAGTGAACGCCCTCCCAGGTGTTCACCTTGACGCTGTAATCGTTTTCAAGCTGTTCCTTGAAGCCGATAAGCTGTTCTCTTGTGCATTGCGGTTTTAATACTATAATCATTTTAACAAATCCTTTCCTTGGAACGGCTCCGCAGAATTACATAAAAAAAACGGAGCCCTCGCCCCGTTATAATACGCCTGATAAAGCGGCAGACAGCCATAATTACATACGGCAAACAGGGCATAACAAATTGTTCCGACTAAAGTAATAGCCGAAATAATAGAAGCCTGTAAATCGTGTGTTAATTAAATGGCTCATAGCGCTTCTCCTGCTTTTAATGATATGATAATAATACTATTGAGGGAGTTTGTCAAGGGTTTATCGCTTTAAAGTGCAAAAAAATGTAAAATTTTTACATTGCTTTGATTTTCTTCTATTGATATGTTTTATGTGCGATGGTAAAATAAAGTTCCTGATAAAAATCCGAGGAGGTTTTACAATGAGAAACATTCTTGTGACAGGCGGAACGGTATTTGTCAGCCGATATGTTGCGCGCTGGTTTGCACAAAAAGGCGATAATGTTTTTGTCCTGAACAGAAATCACAATCCACAGGAGGACGGTGTTACACTGATTGAAGCGGACAGGCATCATTTGGGCGATAAGCTGAAAGCCTATGACTTTGACGCAGTTTTGGACATCACTGCATACACAAGGGAAGATGTACGCTGTCTTGTTGATGCTGTTCCTGAAATTCGCCGGTACATTTTTGTTAGCTCCAGTGCGGTTTATCCCGAAACACTTGAAAGACCGTTTAGCGAGGAGATGAGGTGCGGTTACAATTCAGTGTGGGGTGATTACGGCAAAAACAAGCTTGAAGCCGAGCAGTATATCGCTGAGAATATCGAGAATTATTATATACTCAGACCTCCGTATTTATACGGACCTATGCAGAATCTTTACCGTGAGCCGTTTATGTTTGACTGTGCAATAAAAAATCAACCCTGCTATATTCCCAAGGACGGAAGTATGCCGCTGCAATTTTTTCACGTTGAGGATTTATGCAGATTTATAGAGATAATCCTTGAAAAGCAGCCAAAGCAGCGGATTTTTAATGTCGGAAATCCCGATACTGTGAATATTAAGGAATGGGCAAGACTGTGCTATGAGGCGGCAGGAGCTGAGTTTAAACCTGTTTTTGTTGATGAAAGCCACGCTCAGAGAAGCTATTTCTGCTTTTATGATTATGCGTATGACCTTGACGTTACAAAGCAGTGTGAGCTTATGCCTGATGTAAAACCGTTGTCCGAGGGATTAAAAGAATCATATGAATGGTATGTAAACCATAAAAATGATGTTAATAAAAAGCCATATTTTGAATATATTGAGAAGAATCTCTGAGATTATCACTGCAATAAAAAAGTCCTCCCGATTTTGAGAGGACTTTTTTTCATAGGTTATTATTCAGCACGTTCGTCTTTGCTTTTGAAAGCGAAGAAACGCTGACCGATGTAGTTGCAGCCTGTGAAGAACACCATACCGACAAACATTGTCAGGTATTCCACAATCTTTGCGTCCACGCCCGGGAAGAAGCTTGTCATAAACCAGGTTGTGAACGGACGCGCTATGCCGTAGGAAATCAGATAGCATACCGCAATGTTGATGATAAATCTGATAAGCGACCTGCCTGTGTTGCCCTTGCTCTTGAACGTGATGTTCTTGTTGAGAACGTAGCTCAATATGCTTGTCAGCGTGTAGTTAAGTCCTGAGCTTACCCAGAAGTTCACGTCTGTCGCTTGCCAGCCAAAGGCGGCGGCTATGCCGTCATACCAGTGGAATGTGTCGCCGAGAAAGTACATACCGTACATTATAGCCATACCTACAATGGTGTTGATAACGCCGACTATAATGAACTTCAAAAACTTTTCGTCAAAAAATTTCTTCAGAAAGCTTTTCATTATTTCTTGTCGCTCCTTTCGGCTTCAGCAGGCTTTTCCTCTTTGTCGGGAAATACTCCTGCAACCTCGGGAAGCTTGCCGACAGGACCGAGAGTTTTGCCCTTTTTCTTAAGGAACCATTGCAGCAGGCAGAACGCAGCAAACACAACGGTGCAGCCTATTGAAACGGCAAGACCCGGAATGAAGCCTGCCGGTGAATATTTAAACTCAATGTCGTGCTTTCCTTTTGTAAGCTTAAGACCTATCATTGCGTTGTCGATAGGGGTGATTTCAACCTTCTCACCGTCAACGTATGCGCTCCAGCCCGACTCATAGGGGATAGAGGTATACATTAAGCCGTCCTGCTTTACAGTGATGTCGCCCTTGACGTTTGTCGAGTCGATGCTTGTAATGTTCAGAAGCTCGTCCTTAAGAAGCTCGCAGCCCTTGTCATAGGCGTCCTGATTGAACATACAAACATATATATTGGCGTTACCGCTTTTTCCCTTATCTACCTTTGAGGAAATATTCAGCTTGTCACCCTTTTTGAATACACCTGCCGACAGCAGATACGGGCGTTTGATGTTGTAGCTCTGAGCGGTTGTTTTCGAGCCGCCGTAAACGCTTACGCTTTCGGAGTTGTCAATTTTTGCGTATACATATACCGAGCAGTCCTTAGGTACTGTAAAGTTCCAGCTAAGCTTTGCGTCCTTGTCTGCGTCCTTTGGCTTGTAGCTGTACTGTCCGTAAATACCCTGATTGTTTTCGCTGACTCCTCTGTAATATACGTTCAGGTTTTCGTGGCTTGCGGAGGATACCTTGAGCCGCTCATACAAATCGTCCTTTATTCCGGTTGCATTCTGGAATAAATCCTGCTGTGACCTGAACGGGTTTTCCTGGTCAGCCTTGAAGTGTTCAAGCTTGCTGTCTGTCATAAAGCCGAGTGACAGGTAGCTTTTGTTCCGGTAGTAGCTCATATTCTTCTGCTTGCCGAATAACGTCCAGTTGTTGGTGTCGGCAAGCGGCTCGAACTTTGCTATGAGGTATTTTATGCCGAGGAATGCGTTTGTAACGGGAGAGGACTCGGCGTAGTAGTATCTGTTTCCTGCGTCCCAGCCGATTGCGCCGATACCCTCAACGTAGTGAGTAACGTTTACGTTGGCTGTTGAGCTGAACTGAGCAACACCCGGATACTGGTAAAGCGGCGGGTCGTTCAGGGTGTAGAACTTTGTAAGCTCCATCCTGTAAAACGCTTCATCGTCCTTTGACTTGATGTCCTCAACGCAGGCTCTTATCTCGTCGCGCTTGTCGGGGTATCCTGTTCTCTGTGTAACTCTGACTGATTCAACGCTCAAAAGTACGGAGCTTATCATCTCGCCGAGTAAAACAATGCCGACAAGGACATAAACAGTCTTGAAGTTAATGAGCTTTCTCTCGTACATAAAGAGAATGCCGACATACAAAACGGTGAGAGCAACGCTGACGTAAACCGCTGTGTCGCTCTGCTTGCCGATGCTTGCGCAGATTATGACTATTGAAGCCATCGCAAGCATACCGATAATTTCGGCGGGAGTAATATCCTTTAAAAGCGTGAACGCCCTGTAAGCTGCAACAATCAGCACGAATGAAACGATAAATGAGAATCTGTGCGGTATCATATTTGTTCCGTGGAAGCCGTGCCATATAAAGTCGAACAGTCTGTTGTCAATGCTGAACAGCATAAATCCCATAACACAGCTTGCGAGTATTTTTTCACGCAGGGAGATTTTCTTCGAAATAAGGAATACGCCTGCAAGAAGAACGCAGAGGAAGCCGCAGTTTATGTTCGGCAGACCCTCCTTTACATTCGGTTCTACCATTGCGGCAAAGTTACCGATTAATTCGGGAATCTGATATCTGAACTTTGTTATTGAAGGCCACACGTTGCTTGCGCTGTACGAAAGACCGAGAGCCAGAAGCTCAGGCAGAAGCATTACAGCCGAAATACCGACGCCGACGATTGATGAAACGGCTATTTTGCCGAAGCGGCGAAGGAAAAGCTTCAGCGGCGTTTTGAAATAAATGCAAAGGCATATGAAGAAAATCACCGTGAAAATACAGGTGAAGAAGCCGATATAATAGTTAAACAGAAGCGAAGCGGCAAGTCCGATAATATAAACCCTTACCCTGCCGTATTTCACAAGGCTGTATGTACCGTAGGCGACAAGAGGGAAGAGGGCGAACGTGTCGAACCACATTACGTTCCAATAGTAGCCGAGCGTAAAGGCGCACAGCGCATACATAGTGCCGAAGAAAACGATTGAAATGTCGTTTCGCTTGAATACTCCCTTAAGGAATACACCGCAGAAAAGACCTGCAAGACCTATTCTGCACAGCAAAAACAGGGTGAGGGCTTCACGCAGAAGCTCATACGGAACTATGGCGAGCAGCAAATTCATAGGACTTGCAAAATAATAAGCCGCAAGCGCCCAGAAGTTTGAACCCATACCGGTGTCCCACGAATACAGCATTGACTGACCTGTCTGCAGCTTGTCCTGCACCTCTGTGTAGAACGGAAAATACTGCTGCCAGAAGTCTGTTACCAGAATCTGCTTTTCGCCGAACGGATAAACACCGTTGAATGCAAAGGCAAAGCCCATAAGCAAAAACGGAACGGCAAAGCAAAGGATAAGATACAGCTTTTTGCTTGACATAACCGGCTCGGCATCTCCGCCAAGCGTGCCTGCGAGCTTTTTAATACGGTTAGTCTTAGCTGCACCTGCCTTTTTGTTTTTTGTTTTACTCATTACAACTACCTCCGTGTAAAATAAACAATACATATCTTATTTTAACACCAAAGAGAAAAAAGGTAAACAGATTATCGGGAAAATTCTTTTTTTTCGGCAGATTTTTTTATAATTTTTTGCAATACGGGTACTATGCGAAAAAACAGAGAAAAAACATCAGCCTTTTGTCGAAAAACTCTTTACATTTTACGGTGATTTTTGTTATAATTTTAGTTAAAGCGTTTGCTTGTCGAAAATTAGGATTTTTCGGCGGCTGAACAGTATAACTGAAAGGAATAATAAAATGAAAACTGTTGATATAGTTGTGCCTTGCTATAACGAAGAGGAAGGACTTGAGGTCTTTGTTGAAACTACAAACAAATATATAAATGCCATAGACGGCTATCGCTTCAGATATATTCTCGTTGATGACGGAAGCCGCGACAAAACATTTCTTGTTATGCGCAATCTTGCAAAGAAATACAGAAATGTGAAGTATATTTCGTTTTCACGCAATTTCGGCAAGGAGGCGGCGATGTATGCCGGACTTCAGAATTCAAGCGGTGATTATGTTATCGTAATGGACGCCGATTTACAGCATCCGCCTGCAATGATTGCCGATATGATAAAGGGCGTTGAAGAGGGACACGACTGCTGCGCCGCAAGAAGAACCACACGTGAGGGCGAGTCGAAGATAAGAAGCTTCTTCAGCCGTACATTCTATAAATTCAACAATAAAATAACAGATGTTAAGCTGCCGTACGGCGCAGTTGATTTCAGAATTATGTCGCGCCAGATGGTTGACGCAGTGCTGTCCTTAAGCGAGGTTCAGCGTTTTTCAAAGGGTATATTCAGCTGGGTAGGCTTTGATACAAAGTGGCTGCCGTATGAGAATGTTGAGAGAACCATCGGCACAACAAAGTGGAGCTTCTGGGGACTGTTCAAGTATGCTATCGACGGCATTACAGCCTTTTCCGTTGCGCCGCTTCGCTTTATATCTCTGCTGGGACTTATAATTTCAGGGCTTGCGTTTATTTATGCAGTAGTGGTTCTGCTTCAGACCCTTATGTTCGGCATTGATGTTCCCGGCTACGCTACAACGCTTATTATTACTCTGTTCTTAGGCGGTATTATTGAGTTTTCGGTAGGTATACTCGGCGAGTATATCGGCAGAATTTATATGGAATCAAAGGACAGACCGATTTACCTTACAAAGAGTACGAATATCAACGAAGAGCCTGACGAAGTATTTGATGATGAGTTTTGAGTTTAGAGTTTAGAGTTTAGAGTTTTGAGTAATTTTTAAACGAGGTTGTAGGGAACACTCTTGAGTGTTCCGGCTCGCTCTGATGAATGCTATACTCTGTTCTGATCTTGTTTAAAATCGTAGAATCTGCTTCTATCCCGGAACGGTCAAGACCGTTCCCTACGAACTATCAGCCTTAATTTTTCGTTTTCAATTTTCAATTTTCCATTTAAAAGAGCCGCTTGCGGCGACAACAATAATTCTGCATTTTGAATTATGAATTTAATTTTCAACCCGGAGGTGGCGGCGTGCAGGACGACAAGCATATACATTCCGGACACAGACAGCGGATGCGTGCGAAATTTATTCAAAGCGGACTTGACGGCTTTGAAACTCACGAATCGCTTGAGCTGCTGCTTTACTATGCCGTGCCGAGAAAGGACACTAACCCTCTGGCACACAGGCTGCTAGACAGCTTCGGCTCGCTATCGGCTGTTTTTGACGCACCGGTTGATGCGCTCAAGGAATGCGGATTAAGCGAAAACGCAGCGATTTTACTCAAGCTTGTACCGCAGGTGAGCAGGCTGTATCTTGACGATAAGGTTGACAGCAGCAAGGCTGTTGACGTTGAGAATATAGGCGCAAGACTTATGCACAAATTTGTCGGACGTGATTATGAGGCGGTTGTGCTTATGCTGCTGGACGCAAAGCGCAAGGAGGTTTTCTGCGGGGTAATCAGCAAGGGCTCGGTTAATTCCTGCGACCTGTATATAAGAAAAGTAATCGAAAACGCTATGATTTATAACGCTTCCTTTGTGATTCTGGCGCATAACCACCCGAGCGGCTTTGCTCTGCCGTCAATGGCTGATATTGAAACGACAAAGACGGTTTCGTCGGCGCTGTCGCTTGTCGGCGTGCGGCTTCTTGATCATATTGTTGTGGCTGACGAGGACTACGTTTCAATGCGCCAGTCGGGTCTTTGCACCGATGTGCTGTAAGAGAAGAGATAATAAAGAGATAATAATAAAGAAAAACAGTAAAAATCCTTGATTTACTCTCCTGAGTGTGGTATAATATCAAGGCATTACGCACGCTGACATCTCCGAAATGGTGCCGCTATGCGGTCTCTCGGAAAATCAAAGGTGCAGCGGAGGTTAATAACCTAAGGAGGATTTTACAATGGCAGTAGTATCAATGAAACAGCTTTTGGAGGCAGGCGTTCACTTCGGTCACCAGACAAGAAGATGGAACCCTAAGATGGCAGAGTACATTTTCACAGAGAGAAACGGCATCTACATCATCGACCTTCAGAAAACAGTTAAGAAGCTTGAAGAGGCTTACTCATTTGTTCGTGACCTTTCAACAGAGGGCAAGAGCGTTCTCTTTGTAGGCACAAAGAAGCAGGCTCAGGATTCCGTTAAGGAAGAGGCTGAAAGAGCAGGCGCTTATTATGTAAACGCTCGTTGGCTCGGCGGTATGCTCACAAACTTTGCTACAATCAAGAGAAGAATCGAGAGATTAAAGCAGCTTCGCGCTATGGAGGCTGACGGTACATTCGACCTTCTCCCGAAGAAAGAGGTTATCAAGCTCAACCTTGAGATTGAAAAGCTCGAGAAGTTTATGGGCGGTATCAAGGATATGAAGGAAGCACCGGGTGCTTTGTTCATCGTTGACCCGAGAAAAGAGAGAATCGCAGTATCAGAGGCTCACAAGCTCGGTATTCCGATCGTAGCTATTGTTGACACAAACTGTGACCCGGACGAAATCGACTATGTAATCCCGGGCAATGACGACGCTATCCGTGCCGTAAAGCTTATCGCAGGCACAATCGCTAACGCTATCATCGAGGGCCACGAGGGTCAGATGGGTGCAGCAGCAGTTGAGGCTGAGGAAGCTGAAGCTGAGGAAGCAGAGACTCAGGAATAATAATTAATTGAATTTTAGCGGCGCACGGCAGCGGAATACACTGCCTACGCCGTTGCATAATAAATAAAAGAATAAGAGAGGAAGAATATAAATGGCAGCATTTACAGCACAGGACGTTAAGTCACTCAGAGAAAAAACAGGCTGTGGTATGATGGACTGCAAAAAGGCTCTTGCACAGGCTGAGGGCAATATGGACGCAGCTATCGACTTTTTGAGAGAGCAGGGTCTTGCAAAGCAGGCTAAGAAGAGCGGCAGAATTGCAGCAGAGGGCGTTGCTTACGCTCAGACAAATGCAGACAACACCTGCGGCGTAGTAATCGAGGTAAACGCTGAAACAGACTTCGTTGCTAAGAACGCTGATTTCCAGGCTTTTGTAAAGACCTGCGCAGATACAGTTATGGAGCAGAATCCGGCTGATGTTGACGCTTTGCTTGAGTGCAAGGCTTCCGGCAGCGAGGAAACTGTTGCAGCTCTTTTACAGGAGAAGGTTCTCACAATCGGCGAGAACATCAAGATTCGCCGCTTTGTTCGCTATGAGGGTAAGGTTGTAACCTATATTCACGCAGCAGGCAGAATCGGCGTTATGGTTAAGTTCGATACAGACGTTGACGCTGCAAGCGATGCATTTGTTTCATACGGTAAGGACGTAGCAATGCAGATTGCTGCTCTTAACACACTTTATCTCAACGAGGCAAGCGTTCCGGCTGAGGTTATCGAGCACGAGAAAGAGATTATGATTGCTCAGATGAAGCAGGATCCTAAAATGGCTAATAAGCCTGAGCAGGTTCTCGCTAAAATCGTTGACGGCAAGGTTGGCAAGTTCTATAAGGAAAACTGCCTTGTTGATCAGGAGTTCGTAAAGGACAGCTCAATGACAGTAGGCAAATACACAGAGAAGGTTGCCAAGGACCTCGGCGGCAGCATTGCTATCGTTGACTTCGTTCGCTTTGAGAAGGGCGAGGGTCTTGAGAAGCGTCAGGACAACTTCGCTGAAGAAGTTGCAGGAATGGTTAAATAATCATCTTCTGAAAGCTCAATAAAAATAATCAACCGGGTATCCGTTGCGGATACCCGGTTTTTATCGCCTTTTACGGCTGTTATTGATATTTATTCATCGCTTAAGCCGAATAATAGGTCTGGTTATACTCTTCCTCGGCTTGCTGAGCCTGCATTTGTCCTCTGCTGCACCTTGGTGTCAGCAGTGAACAGTGCTTGCCGCAGGCTGTGCAGTTTAATTTTGACAGGAACTCTTCAAGTGACGGCGGAGTGTCGCCCTGAGTTTCAGACTGTGCCTGCGCCAAAGCGGCACAGTGCCGATTTCATTTCCTTGCTCCCCAAAGCTGACGGCAGCTTTTTGCACACTGCGATGAGATATTTTGTGTGCAGTACAAGGTGTAAGAGCATTGCGCCTAAGCAGACATAAGACAAAACATTGTATAGCAGAAAGCTTAAATTTGGCTTAAATTTAATTTTATTTTTTCAGACAGGACTATGCAGCAAAGCTTGTTTTGACATTCAGCAGAGCGAACCGGAACGGTCAAGACCGTTCCCTACAACCTCGTTGCACTGCTCTCTCCACTCTAAACACTGCGTTTTTTCGTCATTTCCTCGTGGTCAGCCTTGACAGCCTCATAGAGCATAATGCTGTTCCAGCTTATATTGTTCGGCGTAAGCATTGCCTTTAAGTCGATTCTGCCAACGCCGTTTTTGTAAAGCGCGTTCAGAAGCGATTGAAGCTTTACCTGATTAATTCCGCAAATCAGCATAAGCTCGTCATTAAAGCCGTCACCGCTGTATTTTTCTTCGTTCGGCTCAATGCCCTTAATACCTGCAAGATAGCCGAGCGGCTGGGAATATTCGTCAATTCCTACAAGCTTGGTTTGTATTTTAAGCGGCAGAAGTGCACGCTGAATTTTAACAGCTCTGTCCTCGCTGAAATTGTAAAGAAATACAGTTTCTTTCATAATATCATCACTCCGTATCAAGCTTAAGTACAGCCATAAACGCTTCCTGCGGCACCTCTACGCTGCCGAGCTGGCGCATACGCTTTTTGCCTTCCTTCTGCTTTTCAAGCAGCTTTTTCTTTCTTGTAATATCGCCGCCGTAGCACTTTGCAAGCACGTCCTTGCGCATAGCCTTGACGGTTTCTCTTGCGATAATCTTGCCGCCGATGCAGGCTTGAATAGGAACCTCAAAGAGCTGTCTCGGAATTTTCTCCTTTAGCTTTTCAGCCATCTTTCTTGCTCTACCGTATGCCTTGTCGGCGTGAATGATGAACGAGAGTGCGTCTACAACCTCGCCGTTTAATAAAATATCAAGCTTCACAAGCTTGCTTTCGGCATAGCCGTTAAGCTCATAGTCAAACGAAGCATAGCCCCTCGTGCGTGATTTGAGCGTGTCGAAGAAATCGTAAATAATCTCGGCGAGCGGCAGCTCATAGTGAATGTCTACTCTGTCCGAGTCAATATATGACATATCCTTGAATATACCTCGTCTGTCCTGACAAAGCTCCATAATATTGCCGACATACTCAGACGGTGCGTAAATATGCGCATTTGTCATCGGTTCCTCTGCCTTTGCAATCAGCGCACTTGACGGGTAGTTTGTCGGGTTGTCAATCATCATAACCGTGCCGTCCGTCATTGTCAGGCGGTAGCTAACGCTCGGCGCAGTTGTGATGAGGTCTAGGTTATATTCACGCTCCAGTCGTTCCTGTATAATCTCCATATGAAGAAGTCCTAAAAAGCCGCAGCGGAAGCCGAAGCCGAGAGCGACAGAGGTTTCGGGTTCAAACGAGAGTGATGCATCGTTCAGGTTGAGTTTGTCGAGAGCGTCACGCAAATCCGAATATCTTGCGCCGTCGGCAGGGTAGATACCGCAGTAAACCATCGGCTGAGCCTCACGGTAGCCCGGCAGTGGCTCGGCGGCAGGGTTGGAGCTGAGCGTTACCGTGTCGCCGACCTTTGCGTCCTTAACCGACTTTATCGCCGCCGCAATGTAACAAACCTCGCCTGCGTGAATTTCCTTTGCAGGCTCTAATGATGTGGCGCGCAGATAGCCGCACTCAACAACCGTGAACTTAGACTTTGTAGCCATAAGCTCAATTTCATCGCCCGGCTTGAGTGTGCCGTCCATCACTCTGACGTATATAATTACTCCCTTGTAGGAGTCGTAGTATGAGTCGAATATAAGCGCCTTGAGAGGTGCGCTGTCATCGCCCTGCGGCGCAGGAATATCCGTGACGATTTTTTCAAGCACTGCGCGAATGTTGATGCCTGCTTTTGCAGAAACCTGCGGCGCGTCCTGCGCAGGAATACCGATAACGTCCTCAATCTCATCTATAACACGCTGAGGGTCAGCCGAGGGCAAATCAATCTTGTTTACAACGGGAACAATTTCAAGTCCGCTGTCAACCGCAAGATAGGTGTTCGCAAGGGTCTGAGCTTCAATGCCCTGTGACGCATCAACAACAAGCACTGCGCCCTCACAGGCGGCAAGGCTTCTTGAAACCTCATAGTTAAAGTCAACGTGACCCGGTGTGTCGATAAGGTTAAAGGTGTATTCCTCGCCGTCATCGGCAGTGTAATTGAGTGTGACGGCGTGCGCCTTTATTGTGATTCCACGCTCTCGCTCCAAATCCATATTGTCGAGGAGCTGATCTTCCATATCTCTCTGCGCAACCGAGCTTGTCTGCTCAAGTATTCTGTCGGCAAGCGTACTCTTGCCGTGGTCGATATGCGCTATTATGCTGAAATTCCTTATTTTATCTCTTGAAAATGACATACGATCACCTTTTTCTTATTTTGCGTTTGAGTTTAATGCGGTCGGGCAGAACTCCCTCATACAGCAAAGCTCACATTTCGGACTTCTCGCCGTACATACGGCTCTGCCGTGCAATACGAGCCTGTGGCAGAAATCGTTTGATTCCTCGGGCGGCAGAATCTGCCTTAATATTTTTTCTATTTTAACCGGGTCCTTTATGCTGTGAAAGCCGAGCCGTGATGTTATTCTTATGCAGTGAGTGTCAACAACAACTGCGCTCTTGTGGAAAATATCGCCCACAACAAGGTTTGCCGTCTTTCGTCCAATGCCGGGCAGTGTGACAAGCTGCTCTATCGTGTCGGGTACGACGCCGCCGAAATTCTCCTTTAGCGCCTTTGCCATAGCGACAATATCCCTTGCCTTTGTTTTATATAAACCGCAGCTTTTTATATATTCCTCAACCTCGCTGACATCTGCCTGTGCAAAATCGTCAACTGTTTTAAATCGCTCAAACAACGCCGGAGTTACAATGTTGACCCTTGCGTCCGTACATTGAGCGGCAAGTCGTGTTGCGATAAGCAGCTGAAGCGGGTCGTCATACACAAGTGAACAGATAGCGTCGGGGTATTCCTTTTTCAGCGCATCAATAGCCTTAAGAGCACGCTCTTTATCTGTCATTTTGCACCTCCGAATAATTCATACCTATATTACTCAATATTTTACCACAAACGTAAGCTTTTGTCACCGCCTTAGTTTACATTTTGTTGCAAGCGTGATATAATTTTATGGAAATCATCAAAACAGGAGGAATACCACAGTGTATCAGAATTACATTTTCGATTTGTACGGAACGCTTTTCGACATAAGAACCGATGAGGGTATGGAGCAGCTCTGGGACAAGATGGCTTTGTTTTACACCTTTAACGGAGCAGCCTATGAGTCTGAAAAGCTTGAGGAAAAATACTGTGAGTATGTAGATGACGAGAAAAAAGCAGTAAAGGCAAAGCACCCGAAATTCACAAAAATTGATATTGAGATAAAAAACGTGTTCAAAAAGCTTTACACAGACTGCGGCGTTAAGCCGTCAAGGGAGCTTATGGAGGTTACGGCAAGGCTGTTCCGCTGTCTTTCAACCACAATGAATGTAAAGCCGTATGACGGAGTGTTCGAGCTTTTTGAGCTGCTGCATAAAAAGGGCAAAAAGATATATCTGCTCTCAAACGCACAGCGCAGCTTCACTGAGCCGGAGCTGAGAAGTGCAGGAATTTACGATAAGTTTGACGGCGTGCTTATCAGCAGTGACGAGCTTTGCTGCAAGCCTGACAGCGCATTCTATCAGAAGCTGTTTAATAAGTTCGATTTGAAAAAAGAAGAGAGCATAATGATAGGCAACGACGCAACCTCCGACATCAAGGGAGCTAACGACTTCGGCATTGACTCGCTCTATATTCACACCGAGATTTCGCCGCAGCCAATGCCTGAAAATCCGGGAAGTACATACGTTATTGAGGACGGAGATTTCAGGAAAATTGCAGAGCTTATTGTTAAATAAGAGTTTTGAGTTTTGAGTTTTGAGTTTAAAGTTTTCAGTTTTGAGCTATTAAGAAAAGTTTTATTCCATTAGGCAAAAATAACAGCCTCACACATTAACCGTGTGGGGCTGATTCAGCATTATGAGGAAATAATTGAAGTGTATTATAGAGTTGAGAGTTAAGATATAATAGTGGGCAGTGAACTGAAATTGTAAAACAAAGAATAATGAATTTTTTGAGGTGTATTATGAGCTATGATTATAACAAAATAATAAACAGAATTTACGAGCTAGCCGATGAAGATTACAAACGCTTTCATTCCTCTCTTGTACCCGGTAACGACAATATCGCAGGGGTAAGAGTGCCGAAGCTCCGTGCGCTTGCAAAGGAGATTGCAGGGAGTGACAGCTGGCGTGAATTTCTGCGCTGTGAAAGTCAGGGTATTTATGAGGAGGAAATGCTCAAGGGGCTTGTAATCGGAATGGCGAAATGCGGCACAGACGAGCGGCTTGAGCTTGTAAAGGCTTTTGTGCCGCATATTGACAACTGGGCGGTGTGCGATATTTTCACAGGCGGACTTAAGGCATTCAGGAAAAACCGCGAGCTTATTTTGCCGTATGTTGAACAGTGCCTTTTGTCGGAAGAGGAATTTACAGTCCGTTTTGCTGTCTGTATGCTTATGGACTATTTTGTTGATGAAGAATACATTGACTATACTCTGTCCAAAATCAAAGGAATAATTCACACAGGCTATTATGTTATGATGGCGAGGGCTTGGGCGCTGTCGGTGTGCTTTATCAAGCAGCGCGATAAAACACTGGAGCTGTTCAAAACGATGAGCCTTGACAGAGAAACGCAGAACAAGGCTATTCAGAAATGCCGCGAGTCACTCAGGGTATCGCCTGAGGATAAGCAGATGCTTTTGAGCCTTAAAATTGCATAAATCTCCGCTTTGAAATTCGTATAATATACCGTTGAAAATAATTCACCAAACCGACGGGAGGCGCGGCTTTCATAAGATAATATAGTAAAGCTATATCTTCCCAGCGGTGATGATTTATGAAAAAGTGCCTTGCCGCCGTGATTGCGGTGCTTGCCCTTGCTTTATCGTGTATTAAAGCAGGAGCTTATACATATTACGATATTTCAAGGCTTCAGATGTCGGGAGATTTTCGTTCCTGCACGGATTCATCAGGCGGAATTTTTCTTGCAGGTATGGTTGATTCAGACCTTGAAACGGTGTATATAGATGCATCGGGTGCGTATGAATTTTTATTTGAGCCGTTCGGCTTGGAGCTTGAATCGTTTTCGGGTTCTTTCGGAAAAGTCGGAGCGGTGTTCGGCGGAACGGAGCTTTGGCAGGACGGTAATATTATTTCACAGCTTAAGGTGCTTATATATGATTATATCGCTCAAACCGCAGACGTGAACACTTTATCCGCAACAATAGGCGGTGAAAATTGCTTTGCCCTCGGCAGGGATAAATACTATATAATTCAGGACGACCACAGAACGATAAATGCATACAGCTTAAGCGGAAAACTGCAATTCAGCGTTTACTCTTTCTATCCTGTGTATCAGCTGATTTACGACAGCGCCGCTGACCGAATATATGCGGCGTATGACGGCGGAGTTTATCTGCTTGAGGGTAAAAGCCTTTACGATTTGGGCGGTATTGAAACGCCGATTTCTCTGTCGGGCAGATCGATGATTACAAGCCGCAGCGGCGAGGTTTTCGCTGTAAACGGCAGGAGAATGGATTATGTTTGCTCTGTGCCTGCGAGCAGCTGCGCCGTTATTGGTAACAGGATTTATTATTCTGACGGAAGCACCCTTTATGCAATGTCAAGAAACGGTGAGGTTTTATCCTCGCTTGATACGGACAGCGATATTTACACCGTTTTTCCGTGCGATAACAGAGTCGGCACGCTGAGCAACGGCGGCGAATTATCAATTATTGAAACAAATGAGCTGAAAGCTGTGCCAAAGCCGACTCAGCCTGACACATCATCAAGCTCCTCAAGCCACGCTCCGCAGACAAGCTCCGAATACAACGGAACAGGCGGAATTATCTCCTCGTTATACAGCATAGACAACAGCCGTATGACTGTAAGCGGCATAAAGCCGCAGACAACAATAGCCGTGTTTAAGTCCAATGTTGATTACAGTGGTTATAAGGCGCAGTTTAAAAATTATGACGGCAATATAAAAAAGAGCGGAAATGTCGGCACAGGCTTCACCGCCGAGTTTACCGGTGCAGACTATCAGTGTTACACGCTGATAGTTCCAGGCGATTTAACGGGAGAGGGCAACATAAACAGCCTTGACGTGAAAAAATATATGCAATGGCTGTGCGGCAAAGCAGAGCTTGATTTTCCGTTTTTCGATGCAGCGGATATTAACGGCGACGGCTTGTGCGATGTTCTTGATTTGCTTATCGCCGCAAAGCAATAGAATAGAAAAGAAAAATAAAAAGGACTTCAGTTCGCGTGTTAGTGCGGCGAACCGAAGTCCTTTTTTAATTACATTACAGCTTGATTTTAATTATCTTATTCAGCTTCATTTTATCAGCCAGCTTGTTGAACACAGCGAAAAGCACTATGCTTGCCGCACATACAATGGAGATTAGAATAAGCATCGTCAGGCTGAACGGATTTGTGCCGAAGAACCAGCCGAACACCGTAATTCCAAGCGTCATTCCGCCTGCGCATACTATAAGCAGAGCTGTTCTTATTGCGTTGAGAGGAATACTGATTTTTGTAATAAGCATAATTCCTGCGAGCGAAAGTATAATAACCTGAAGTGTTGAATACTCAATTTGCGGTGTGCCGAGCGTTAGGTGGAGTATTACGTTCAGTATTGTCATAAGTATGACTACCAAAGCACACGGCAACGCTCGTGATATGACATTTATGAAGAAATTGCCCCTAATCCGTTCGTGGTTCGGCTCAAGCGCAAGCACGAATGACGGCAGACCTATTGCGAACGCACTGACGAGAGTCATCTGGATAGGCTCGATAGGATAGGATAGCGGCAGAAGAACGAACAGCACGCTGAGTATTGACGAGTAGATTGTCTTTACAATAAACAGCGAGGCACTGCGCTGAATGTTGTTTATTGAGCGCCTGCCCTCGGCGACAACGCGCGGCATTGACGAAAAGTCCGAATCCATAAGCACAAGCTGCGACACATTTCTTGCCGCTTCACTTCCGCTTGCCATCGCAACGCTGCAGTCAGCCTCTTTAAGTGCGAGTACATCGTTTACGCCGTCACCTGTCATAGCAACCGTGTGACCTGCTTCCTTAAGCGCAAGCACAAACGCCTTTTTCTGGTCGGGCGTTACTCTGCCGAATACGGAATATTTTAGTATAGCTTCTTTTATTTCCTCGTCTGTTTTGAGGGTTGAAGCGTCAATGTATTTGTCGTAGTTTTTAAGTCCTGCTTCCTTTGCTATGCTTGCAACGGTGTGCACATTGTCGCCTGATATTATTTTAAGCTCAACACCCTGAGAGGCGAAAAATTCAAGCGTATCGTGAGCGCTGTCGCGAACCTTGTCTTTGATTACGAGTATGCCGACAGGCTTAAGCTCCTGCGGCAGATTTTCGCCGTCAAAATCATTTTCTGAGTGTGCAACGGCAAGAATACGATAGCCGGCTGAAAATTCCTTGATGATTTCAGATGCACATTCGGGAATATTGCTGAATATAAACTCAGCTGCACCGAACACCAAAGAGCCTTCCTTGCCGAAGTATGCGCCGCTCCATTTTTTTGCCGACGAGAACGGATGAATCTTCTCGGCTTTTTTGCTGCCCTTGCCGCTGAACTTATCCTTAACAGCGTTGTAGGTCGGGTTGTCGTCATCAAGCGAGGCTGTCAGGCAGTTGAGAGCATATGAAAGCTCGTCTTTGGTTGTGCCGTTTATCGGTATAGCCTTATGCACAACCATATTTCCCTCTGTTATTGTGCCTGTCTTGTCAAGACACAGCACATCTACTCTTGCGAGCGTTTCAATACAGTAAAGCTCCTGAACGAGAACATTGTGCCTTGAAAGCCTTATTACCCCGACCGCAAGCACCGTGCTTGTAAGCAGAATAAGACCCTCGGGAATCATTCCGACAAGGGCGGCTACAACGTGAGTAACGGTTTCGGGAATGTTGCCGCTGTTCTGAAAATACTGGTTCACACAGAGCAACGCACCGATAGGGAAGATTGCGATTGAGATTATCTTTATTATTTTGTTGAGCGTCCTCATTATCTCGGAATTGACCTTTTTAACATATTTTGCACCGCTGAAAACGGTTGAAGCGTAGTTGTCGTTTCCGATTCTTTCCGCCTTGCAGCGGCACTTGCCGCTTACAACAAAGCTGCCTGAGAGCAGTGTATCGCCGGGCTTTTTATGTATCGGCTCGGATTCGCCTGTGAGAAGCGATTCATTTACGTCGATTTCGCTGTCCATCACAATGCAGTCGGTGGGAACTTGGTTTCCTGATGAAAGCTCGATTACATCGTCAAGGACAATATCGTTTATTGCGATTTCCTGCTTTTTGCCGTCTCGAATAGCCTTAACCTTTGTCTGATTGATTATCGAGAGCCTGTCAACGGTGCGTTTAGCTCGTATTTCCTGAAAAATACCTATTGCTATGTTTGCAAGAATTACCAGCATAAACAAAAGGTTTTTGTATGAGCCGACAAGCAGAACCGCTATTGCGAGAACTATATTAATAAGGTTAAACAGTGTGCAGATGTTGTCGGCAAAAATTCTTGGTATGCTTTTTGTCGGCAGATTTGATTCCTTGTTGTAAAGTCCGTCCTTAAGGCGGCTTTCAACCTGCTGTGCTGTCAGTCCGATTTCGGCAGACGGCTCAAACCTGAGCGGCTTGTTTGATTCATTTTCCATAATATCACCTGATTGCTATAATAACATAGCCGGAATATTTTTACAACCAATAATTGGTTATGATGAGTTTGTGCAGATAGCTGTTTCGGCAGTCGGGATTACACTTTTAAAAAAAATTTTGATAAAACCTATTTTTCAAGCTGTTTTTTCGCTTTTAGCGGATAAAATTGCTTTGGAATATATCACGGCTTTTGATTAAAGATATTATTGCAGGAGCTTGGAGGTGATGAAATTAATGAAAGCAAAAAAAATATTTAAAATTTTTTATGGCGTAACAGCTCTTGCTGTTCTTGCACTGTTTGTATATACAGCCTTTTGCGCCACGCTGATTCCCGACAGCTTTACCGTGACGGATGAAAGCACAGTGCAGGATTTAAGCGCATTGCCGGCGTTGACAATAGTTAAAAACGAGGATAATAAAGACGGCGGACAAAGCGGCGATAACGGACAGCTTGTGTTTGCTAATATATTTCCCGTAAAAAGTGTAAGTATTACAAGCCGTGAGGATATTAAGGTTATTCCGGGCGGAACACCGTTTGGTGTTGAGATTTTTACACGTGGAGTTCTTGCAGTGAAAACAGAGGAAATAGCCGCAGACGGCAAAATGTGCAGTCCTGCCGTTGACGCAGGAATAAGGGTAGGCGATACAATAAAGAGCGTAAACGGCGATGTGGTTATGAGCAACTCACGTCTGTCGGAGCTTGTCAATGCAAGCAGAGGAGAGCCGCTTGTATTTGAGATAAACAGAGATAATCAAAGCTTTAAGACAAGCGTTGTTCCGGTAAAGATAGGAGAGGACGAATATAAAATAGGTCTGTGGATACGTGACAGCTCGGCAGGCATAGGCACGACAACTTTTTTCTGCGAGGATAACAGCGGCTTTGCAGGTCTTGGACACGGTATATGTGACGTTGACACAGGCGGACTTATGCCCCTTGAGCGTGGTGAAATTTTGAATGCCGATATTGACACAATTACAAAGGGGATAGCAGGCACTCCCGGCAGTTTGAACGGGCATTTTGAATTGGGCACGGTAGGCTCGCTTAACGATAATATGGAAACAGGCGTATACGGTACAATCAAGAAGATTCCTGAAACGACTAAAGGCGAGGTTTCCGTAGCGTCAATTCAGGAGGTAAAAACAGGCAAGGCAACTCTGCTTACAACCTTAAGCGGTGACAAGACGGGCGAATATGATATTGAAATTGAAAGCATAGGCTATGATGAAAATAACAAGACAAAAAATATGGTAATAAGAATAACCGATGAAGAGCTTTTGAGTAAAACAGGCGGAATTGTGCAGGGTATGAGCGGCAGTCCTATACTTCAGAACGGAAAGCTTGCAGGCGCAGTAACACACGTTTTTGTAAACTCTCCGGATAAGGGATATGCAATCTTTGCGGAAAATATGCTGTCTGATTACGCAAGCTCAACAGGGCTGTATGATGCGGCATAGGCGGCATAGGCGCCTATGCCGCAGAGTTTAGAGTTTTAAGTTTAGAGTTTTGAGGATGCTCGTAAAGAGTTTATAATTAGGGAACAACGAAGTTGCGACAACCAAAATTATTCATTATTCATTAGCACCGCAAAGCGGTGCTAATGGCTTCCCAAAAAATGGAAGGCTTATCTCGTTTTCTGGTTTCTCAAAACTCAATCCTCAAAACTCTACCAAAAATTTTTTTAAAAAAATTTCTGGTAAGGTATTGCATTATTTACCAAAATATGGTAATATTGGTACAACAACAAAACAGTTGGGGGATAAAAAATGGAAAATAAGACTTTAGCAATTTTAACAGCAGAACCACAGGAATTTAGCAGAGAACAGCTCGCTCATTTTGACAAATACGGAATTGAGGTGTCGATTTGTGCGAAGGACGGTATTGAGCTTATGGAGCGTATAAACTCGCTTAAGCCGAGGATTGTAATTGCCGATTTGTTTCTGAAGAAAATTGACGGAATCGGCGTTTTGCGCAGCGTGATTAATCAGGGTGATGATGCGCCGCAGTTCGTGATGATGTCAAGCTTTGACAGTCCCGTGCTTGAGCGTGAGGTAATTAACAGCGGAGCTTCACTGTTTGCCGCATATCCCGTTGATACCGAAGCATTGGCTCAGAAAATTGCCTCTCTCATAAAAAGCGGAAAGACTGACAATATCCGCCATTTAAGCGAGGCAAGAGGCGACTCGATTGAAATGCAGGTAACAGAAATACTGCACCAGATAGGCGTTCCGGCACATATCAAGGGTTATCACTATTTAAGACGCTCAATTATAATGTCGGTTGAAGCTCCCGAAATTATTAACGCCGTTACAAAAAAGCTTTATCCGTCTGTTGCAAAGCTTTATGACACAACACCGTCAAGGGTCGAGAGAGCTATTCGCCACGCCATTGAGGTTGCGTGGGACAGGGGAGATGTGGATGTGCTGAATTCCTATTTCGGCTATACAATCCACAATGGCAGAGGTAAGCCGACAAACAGCGAGTTTATCGCAATGATTTCCGACAAGCTGAGATTACAGCTTAAGAACGCAGGCTAGTTGAAAAGTATTTATACAACAACAACGGCGGCGGCACACAGGAAAATCTGTGTGAGGCCGTCGTTGTTGTTGATTTTATTTATTGGCGATTATTTCTTTTCGCCGTAGTAAGCCTCAAGATACATTTCCTTGATTTCGCTCATAAGCGGATATCTCGGGTTAGCGCCTGTGCACTGGTCGTCAAATGCATTTTCAACCATCTCGTCAAGAGTTGCAAGGAAATCCTCTTCCTTAACGCCGTACTCTGCGATAGTCTTCTTGATGCCAACCTTAGCCTTAAGCTCGTCTATGCCCTTAAGGAAGTTCTCAAATACCTCTTCGTCGCTGTTGCCTGTGAAGCCGCAGAAACGACCACACTCAGCGTATCTCTCAAGAGTATGAGGATACTTGTACTGTGAGAAGGTACCCATCTTTGTCGGAACAGGGCAAGCGTTGAACTTCATAACAAGGTTGATAAGAAGTGCGTTTGCTATGCCGTGCGGCAGGTGATGATAAGCGCCGAGCTTGTGAGCCATTGAGTGACAAACACCGAGGAATGCGTTGGCAAAAGCCATACCTGCAAGAGTTGAAGCGTCAGCCATTTTCTCTCTTGCCTCAGGGTCATTTGCGCCGTTTTCATATGCTCTGGGCAGGAAGTTGAAGATGTTCTTCATAGCCTTAAGAGCAATACCGTCTGTATAGTCGGTAGCCATAATTGAAGCGTAAGCCTCAAGTGCGTGTGTAAGAGCGTCGATACCTGATGCGCTTGTAAGACCCTTAGGCTGGTTCATCATATTGTCAGCGTCGATGATAGCCATATTCGGAAGAAGCTCATAGTCAGCAAGCGGATACTTAATGCCTGTTTTCTCATCTGTAATAACGGCAAACGGAGTAACCTCAGAGCCTGTACCTGATGAAGTCGGGATAGCAACGAAGGTTGCCTTTTCGCCCATCTTCGGGAAGGTGTAAACTCTCTTTCTGATGTCCATAAAGCGCATAGCCATATCGAAGAAGTCTGCTTCCGGATGCTCATAGAGAACCCACATTATCTTACCTGCGTCCATAGCAGAGCCGCCGCCGAGTGCGATAATTGTGTCAGGCTCAAAGGCTCTGATCTGCTTAACGCCCTCAAGTGCGCATTCAAGAGTCGGGTCCGGAGCAACGTCGAAGAAGCACTGGTGCTGAATGCCCATCTCGTCGAGCTTCTCCTCTATGCCCTTAGCGTAGCCGTTCTTGTAAAGGAACTGGTCGGTAACAATGAATGCCTTTTTCTTGCCCATAACTGTGCCAAGCTCGTCAAGTGCAACCGGCATACAGCCCTTCTTAAAGTAAACCTTCTGTGGTGCTCTGAACCAAAGCATATTCTCTCTCCTCTCGGCAACAGTCTTGATATTGATAAGGTGCTTAACGCCAACATTCTCGGATACTGAGTTGCCGCCCCAAGAGCCGCAGCCGAGTGTGAGTGACGGAGCAAGCTTGAAGTTGTAAAGATCGCCGATACCGCCGTGTGATGACGGAGTGTTGATAAGAATACGGCAGGTCTTCATAGCCTCATAGTGCTTCTGAATCTTCTCTGTTTCTGCCGGGTGAATATAAAGTGATGAGGTGTGGCCGTAGCCGCCGTCTGCAACAAGTCTTTCAGCCTTTGCGATAGCGTCGTCAAAGTCAACAGCCTTGTAAAGAGCGAGAACAGGGGAGAGCTTCTCGTGAGCGAACTCCTCGCTGATGTCAACGCTTTCAACCTCGCCGATAAGAATCTTTGTGCTTTCCGGTACGTCAACGCCTGCAAGAGCGGCGATTGTGTGAGCCTTCTGACCAACAATCTTAGCATTGAGTGCGCCGTTGATGATGATTGTCTTTCTTACCTTGTCAAGCTCGTCACCCTTGAGGAAGTAGCAGCCTCTGTCTGCAAATTCCTTCTTAACTGCGTCGTAAACATCTGCAAGAGCTGTAACGGACTGCTCAGATGCACAAATCATACCATTGTCAAATGTCTTTGAGTGAATGATTGAGTTTACGGCAACCTTAATGTCTGCTGTTGAGTCGATAATAACAGGTGTGTTGCCTGCGCCAACGCCGAGTGCCGGCTTGCCTGATGAATAAGCAGCCTTAACCATTCCCGGGCCGCCTGTTGCAAGGATTGTGTCACAGCCCTTCATAACCTCGTTTGTAAGCTCCAGCGACGGAATGTCAATCCAGCTGATGATGCCCTCCGGTGCGCCTGCTGCTACTGCTGCGTCAAGAACAACCTTTGCTGCTGCAATAGTTGATTTCTTTGCTCTCGGGTGCGGGCTGATGATGATAGCGTTTCTTGTTTTAAGAGCGATAAGAGTTTTGAAGATTGCTGTTGATGTCGGGTTAGTTGTCGGGATAACCGCAGCGATAAGACCGATAGGCTCTGCAACCTTTTTGATTCCGAATGCCTTGTCCTCTTCAATTACGCCGCAGGTTTTCTCGTCCTTATATTTGTTGTAGATATATTCTGCTGCATAGTGGTTCTTGATAACCTTATCTTCAACAATACCCATACCTGTTTCCTCAACCGCCATTTTTGCGAGAGGAATACGCTCTTTGTTTGCAGCGATTGCTGCTGCCTTAAAAATTTTGTCAACCTGCTCCTGTGTGTAGGTGGCAAATACCTTCTGGGCTTCTCTCATAGCGTTCATTTTAGCAATGAGAGCTTCAACATTATCGATAATTTCCGGTACTGCTGTTTCTTTCTTAGCCATGATTTTCTCCTCCATTAAAAGTAAAGTTAATAAATAAAATCAACAGAAGTCTTTCTGTAGTTTCATTATATGAGATTGTTAAAAAATTGTCAATATCTTTTTCCGCTGAATTTATTGTAAAAACCGCCGCAAATTTCCGCTGTGATTTTACTGTCGGCGCAGGGCTGAGTTTCGGCGGTCTGATTTGTATATTTTCATTATTACATACAACAAGATTTATGTAATTTGACGATTAATTTGACGGATAAGGTCGAATGAAAACGGGTTAAAAAGAGTTTTGAACAACATTTTTACAATTGTGTTTTTAATCTTTGGTCAAAACGGAGAAATGAAGCTTAACGGCATTTTACTTGCTCATAATTTTCCTGTTTTTCAGGGAAATCAGGAGCAAGATTTCTTAATGTATGATGAATAAAAAAATACCGATACAAAAAAACGGCAATAATCACTAAATAAATTATGTTATCTTTGTTGATTACGAATGTTGTTTTTTTTGCATCCGAGATGATAAAATATAATTGCAAGAGGGAAAATGCCACTATATGAAACAATAGAGGTGATTCCAATGAACAGGGTTATATGATAGTTTGAGGAACTTCAAGGAAAATATATACTAATGATAATCACGAAGTGTATGAATAATTACAGGGGTAAGTACCCCTGTACCAAATGTCGTCAATTTAAGGAAAGGGAGATACTTTTTATGAAAAAACGAATAATGATAATTGTGTTAGCAATTTTATTAGCGTCAGCTGTTGCGGTAAGTGTTGCCGCTGCAACCAATGATTTTAATTCGGCGGCGGTGGAAAGCTCTGATACAGAAAATTCCAACGTAATTGCTGATAAAGATACAGTTGCTGATAAAACAATGCCGGCAGATATATCAGATGGTAGAGATGGAGAAGAGATACCTGTTAAAGTTTTAAATGCGGTTACTAAAAGCGACTATTTTAATAAAATTCTGAATTCTGTAGATTATTATAATCTTGTAAACGGTACAATTGAAACTAATATGTTAAATGGCACTGATTTTTCAATTGAATACAATGTCAATATGAGTGATTGCAGAGCCTATCAGCATATTAAAGGCGCTGAATTTGATGAAGAGGTTTTTGTGCAGGACGGAAAAATATATACCGTTGATAATATTAATGATAATACAAATTACAATGTTGAACCCGCTTATGCAAAATCGTATGAAGCTGCCGCCGATGAAAGCGGAGAGTTAAATACTTCTTTGAGCGGAACAGATGCTGAGGATCGTGTTACTTATACAACTAATGGCGAAATGAACTCTGACGCAACTATGGTTCCGGTTTATCATTATAGATTGAACCCGACAAATGTTCATTATGCTTCTACGATTAGCCTGTTCCCTCAGGAAATGGCTTTTGGCTTTTTATCAAATGAAAATTTGTGGAAAATCTCTGAGAAAACCCAATATTTAGGAAGAGACTGCACAATTCTGGAAGGAACAACAGATAAAAATTATGGAGCAAATTTAGGTGTTAATAGATTTGTTATGATTGTAGATGACGAGAGCGGAATTATTCTAAAGTTTGAGGGCTATGATTCAAACGATAATCTTACTCAATATTCCACAACGACATCTGTGTCTTTTGTTGAAGAAGAGATAAAGACGTTTGTTTCGTAAGATTACCGATGCTAAAGCGATGAATAATTAAGGTATCGTCGCACTGAATTTTAAAAGCTTAGATAATAAAATGGTGCGGAAAGTCGCTTTATACTTTCCGCACCATTTGTCAATTTCGGAATTATAGCTTAATACCCAAAAACGCCGTCAAGGCTTTCATCATTGTGAACCCAGTCGTCAACATAAATTGCAGTGAATTTTGTCTTTGTATTTCTGATAATAACCTTTGCTATGCCCGAGTTGATTATCATTCTCTTGCACATAGCGCAGGAGTTGGCGTCCTCAATATATTCGCCTGTCCTTGCGTTCTTGCCGACAAGGTACATCGTTGCTCCTATCATATCGTTGCGTGCGGCGTGAATAATGGCGTTTGCCTCAGCGTGAACACTGCGGCACAGCTCGTAGCGTTCGCCGCGCGGTATTTTCTTAGTTTCCCTTATGCAGTGTCCGAGGTCGATGCAGTTTTGTCTTCCTCTGGGTGCGCCGACATAGCCTGTTGAAATTATCTGGTCACGGTTTACGATAATTGCGCCGAAATTGCGCCTTAAGCAGGTGCCTCGCTCTAAAACTGTTTCTGCTATGTCAAGATAATAATTATTCTTGTCAATTCTGTCCATTCTGCCCGCCTCCGAACTGATTTTTCTATACAAATATATAATAGCTTATTTTGCGGAGATAATCAACAGATTAACGGAAAGATAAAAGAAAATTTTATTCCTTTTTTGAGTATTATTGCCATTATTTAATTGACAAAATTACATTTTGTAGTATAGAATCAAAAAAGATATTTTTCTTAAATCAACTATTGTATTGAAAGGCGGTCGGTCTATGGAATGGTTTGAAAGTATTTATGAAATAATAGTTCGTATATCTCTGGCTACGGTATTTGTATGGTTTTTTATTTTCCCTGCTCCAAACAGAGTGTTAAAAGCTAACCGCAGTAAAAATGGTTACAAAAAGCTTAAAAAGACCTTTTCAATTTGGGACAGGATTTTAAGGCGGAGATACATAGAAAATACAAAGGTGTGTATTGGTTATCAGTGGTTCTTTATAATTGCAAATTATGTCGGTTATTTTTGCATTATAGTGTTTTTTGTGCTGTGTATAATTTCAGCGTTTACGCATAATTTTGTTGAAATAATGAAGCCTTACGCATTTATTAAAGCTTGTTTTATTGAGCTTCCTCTGCTTGTTTTTACGCTGTTAAAATACAGAGGTGTGAATACATTAAGAAAGCGTGGCTATTGGACGATGAACTGGTCGTTCCTTTTGCCTTACGATAAAAAGGCGCAGAATTATTATAAAAATTACGATAAATGATATTGAATGTGTTTTTAAACAAAATGAGAATAGATTATAACATTCAGCAGAGCGAACACCCCTCATCCGTCAGCTACGCTGACACCTTCCCCAAAGGGCAATGTCGTCAACTTAAGAATTTGTGTTCCGAAAATGTTCGTAGGGAACGGTCATGACCGTTCCGGGATAGACGCAGTTACTGCTGTGTTAAACAAAATTAGAATAGAGTATAACATTCATCGGCTCGAGCCGGAACACTCATGAGTGTTCCCTACGATCTCGTTTTACAATTTCTGTCCACTGGCAACTCTAATGCCTTAATTCCCTAGCGTAAAAATAGCATTATTACGGTGAATAAAATCACAAAAATTGAGAGATTTTATTCATTTTGTTTGCAATTTGACGCAAGCTATATTATAATGTATTTTATCAGAAAATTAAGAAAAGAGGACACATAATGAAAAAGAAAATTATTTCAGGCTGACTCGCATTATCAATGCTCTGCACAGCGGCTGTGTCGCTTACTGCTTGTAATTCAAACACAGGCTCTTCAAGCGCACCGTCAAGCTCAAGTGCCGTAGAGGCAAGGGTTAAGAGTATTGACGATCTCGCCGGTGCAAAAATCGGCGTTCAGCTCGGCACAACAGGCGACCTTTACGCAAGCGATTACGAGGAAAAAGGCTCTACAATCGAGCGTTACAACAAGGGCGCAGACGCAGTGCTTGCACTTTCTCAGGACAAGATTGACTGCGTAATCATCGACAGCGAGCCTGCCAAGGCTTTTGTTGCCGCAAACAAGGGTCTTAAGATTCTTGACGAGCCTTTTGCAGAAGAGGAATACGCTATCTGTGTAGCCAAGAACAACACCGAACTCAGGGACAACATCAACAAGGCTCTTGAGGAGCTGAGAAAAGACGGTACTGTTGATAAGATTATCAAAAACTATATCGGTGATGACACAAAGGGCAAGACACCGTATGAAACTCCTGAGGGAACAGACACCTCAAAGGGTGAGCTTCACATGGCTACAAACGCCACATTTGAGCCTTATGAGTATCAGGAGGGCGGCAAGGTTGTAGGTATTGACGCAATGCTCGCTCAGGCAATCTGCGACAAGCTCGGCTACAAGCTCGTTATCGATGATATGGACTTTGACGCTATCATCACAGCCGTTCAGTCAGGTAAGGCTGACTTCGGTATGGCAGGTATGACTGTTACAGAGGAGAGAGAGAAGTCAATCAACTTCACCGATACCTACACAAAGGCTAAGCAGGTTATTATTGTTAAAGGTTAAGAGTGAAGAGTGGAGATGGTTGTCGCCGCTTTGAGGCTCTTTGGATTAAAAAATGTAAGGCTATGGCTTCAACTTTAAACGAGGTTGTAGGGAACGGTCTTGACCGTTCCGGGATAGGCGTATTTACTGCAATGCTCTACAAAATCAGAATAGAGTATAACACTTAGCGGCTCGAACCGGAACAGGCAAGCCAGTTCCCTACGACCTCGTTTTGGTTTCGTGCTTAAGTTGCC
Source organism: Ruminococcaceae bacterium UBA7067 (assembly GCA_002493755.1). Taxonomy (GTDB): domain Bacteria; phylum Bacillota; class Clostridia; order Oscillospirales; family Acutalibacteraceae; genus UBA7067. The sequence continues at coordinate 2,392 of DKZT01000051.1, read as the reverse complement.
GACTGAGGGATTTGCTCGCTCTGCTGAATTTAATATACTAAAAATACAAGGAGGAGAATAAATGGAACAATTTTTTTCCGAGATAGCGGCAAGCTTTGAAAAAACCTTTATCACCGATGACCGCTGGCTTCAGCTTTTGTCGGGTCTCGGAGTAACGGTTGAAATAACTCTGTGCGCGGCTGTTATCGGCGTTGTGCTGGGCTTTCTTATCGCTATTGTGCGTTCTACACACGATATGCAGCTTATGGGCAGGAAATGCGCCACAGCCGGTGATTATGTTCTTAAGATACTCAATTTTATCTGCAATATCTACATAACGGTTATCAGAGGAACGCCTGTGGTAATTCAGCTTATGATAATTTACTATGTTATTTTCTCGTCTCTGCGCGAGGGTATCATTGCGGCGATTATTGCATTCGGACTGAACTCTGCGGCTTATGTTGCCGAGATTGTACGCTCGGGTATTATGTCGATTGACAAGGGGCAGTTTGAGGCGAGCCGTTCGCTTGGATTTGACTACAAAAGCACAATGATTCACGTTATTCTGCCGCAGGCTTTCAAGAATGTTCTGCCTGCCCTCGGCAACGAGTTTATCGTGCTTGTAAAGGAAACCTCGGTGGCAGGCTATGTTGCGCTTAAGGATTTAACCTACGTCGGCAATCTTATCCGCTCCCGTACCTACGAGGCATTCTTCCCGCTTATTACGATTGCGGTAATTTACCTCGTTATTGTTCTTATTCTGACATTCTTCCTCAAGAAGCTTGAAAGGAGGCTGCGCAGCAGTGACCACTAATGACGTGCTTATTAAAGTAGACAACCTGCAAAAGGACTTTGGTGACGTTCAGGTGCTTAAGGGCATCAACGCCGAAATCCGCAAGGGCGATGTTATGGTTGTAATTGGTGCTTCGGGTTCGGGCAAATCGACCTTCCTGCGCTGTCTTAACAGGCTTGAAGAGCCGACAGGCGGAACGATTCTCTTTGAGGGTACGGACATAACAGACCCCAAGGTAAACATCAACCTGCACAGACAGAAGATGGGAATGGTGTTCCAGCAGTTTAACCTCTTTCCGCATATGACGGTGCTTAAGAATATGACGCTCGGTCCGATGAAGCTTTTGAATTTAAGCCGTGAGGAAGCCGAGAAGCAGGCTATGGAGCTGCTCGAGCGAGTTGGACTAGCCGACAGAGCAAACGCATATCCCTCACAGCTTTCGGGCGGACAGAAGCAGAGAATAGCCATAGTCCGTGCGCTTTGTATGAACCCCGATGTAATGCTTTTTGACGAGCCGACAAGTGCGCTTGACCCTGAAATGGTCGGCGAGGTGCTTGATGTTATGAAG
>DKZT01000051.1:497-670 GCA_002493755.1 Ruminococcaceae bacterium UBA7067 | reverse complement strand
AATGGGCTTTGCAAGAGAGGTCGGAACAGAGGTTGTGTTTGTTGACAACGGCGTTATTTTAGAGCAGGGACCGCCGCAGGAGTTCTTCGGCAACCCGAAAAACCAAAGGCTAAAGGACTTCCTGTCAAAGGTGCTGTAAGGCTGAAATATTTATATTAAAAAATTCAGGGCGA
>DKZT01000051.1:0-177 GCA_002493755.1 Ruminococcaceae bacterium UBA7067 | reverse complement strand
ATATTAAAAAATTCAGGGCGAATCCGTTTCGGATTCGCCTGCTTTGTTGTTATTAGGACTTTTTACACAAATTATTTTATATTATTGATTGTGATTATTATTACTAAATAAATATAAAAACCGAACAACACACTAATAATATAAAAAATAAAGTCAGATTATCTTGACAATTGTAAA
>DKZT01000030.1 GCA_002493755.1 Ruminococcaceae bacterium UBA7067 | reverse complement strand
AAACTCTAAACTAAATTATCGTTTAGTTTACTAAAGGTGATAACCATATAATTTAATACAATAATAAACACAAAAAAGGATTGACTGAGCCTATGTTCCGTCAATCCTTTTTTGTGCGCCGAACGCATAATAAAAGACTTGTATGCCGAGGATATTATGACATATCCAAAGCGTACAAGTCTATGCACAGTTGTGCTCAATTTTATCAATATCCGTGAGCTTCCTTGAGCATCATATCCTTGACCTTCATCAGGCGGATTTGTGTGCTTCTCTCGTTTTCGTCAAGCTTCATCGTGATATACTTTATGCTCTCCTGCGTTTCGGGAATCATAACGTGTTCAAGAGCGTTTACACGTCTTCTTGTCTTTTCAATCTCGCTTGCAAGCAAGGCGCAGGATTTTTCGCACTCGGCAAGACGGAGCAAGTCGGGCAGCACTCCTGCAAGCGACTTTACAGCATCGTCAAGGTCTGACGAGGTAAACGCAAAGCCGTAGGAGTAAATGTCGTTTTCGTCCGAGGTTCTCGTCTTTGTGTTGAAAATAGGAATATCAACGCTCATAACATTTTTCGTGTCAACCTCAACAGACACCTCCTGCTTCGGCGCAAGCAGAGCTGCGTTCAGGGCTTCATCACTCATTGAGGCTCTGGCTAAAACAAAATTTTTGTTAGCCTCCTCTATGCTCTTTTCAACCCTTTCACGAAGCTCCTTATTCTCCCTTACCATATCGAGAAACTGCCGCATAAGCTCGTCACGCTTATCCTTGAGCAGCTTGTGTCCTCGCACGGCAGTGACAAGCTTCTTTTTTAGCCTTGTAAGCTCCATTCTGGTGGGGTTTACGGTTTTATTAGCCAAGGCTGTTCACCTCTTTAGATTATTCTTTGCCGTAATATTTATCAAGGTATTCGTCCTTGATTCTCTTAAGCTCGCTTCTCGGCAGAATTGACAGCAGCTTCCAGCCGATTTCAAGAGTTTCCTCAATGTCACGGTTTGTGTTGTAGCCCTGTGAAACATACTGCTTTTCAAATTCATCGGCAAACTTAGCGTACAGCTTATCAATATCAGTCAGCGCAGCCTCGCCGAGAATAACCATAAGCTCCTTTGCGTCCTTACCTCTTGCGTAAGCTGCAAAGAGCTGATTCATCGTATTGGCGTGGTCGGCTCTTGTTTTGCCCTCGCCTATACCCTTATCCTTAAGACGGCTGAGTGACGGTAAAACATCAATAGGCGGAGCAATATTTTTTCTGTAAAGCTCACGGCTTAAGATAATCTGACCCTCGGTAATATAGCCTGTGAGGTCAGGAATCGGGTGGGTTTTATCGTCCTCGGGCATTGTCAGAATCGGAATAAGCGTAATACTTCCGTTTTTGCCCTTTTGTCTGCCTGCTCTTTCATATAGGGAAGCAAGGTCGGTATACATATATCCGGGATAGCCTCGTCTGCCGGGCACTTCCTTACGAGCCGCCGAAACCTCACGCAGGGCGTCGGCGTAGTTTGTAATATCGGTCATAATGACGAGAACGTGCATACCTGCGTCAAACGCAAGGTACTCAGCCGCAGTCAGAGCCATTCTCGGCGTTGCGATACGCTCGATTGCAGGGTCGTTTGCAAGGTTTACAAACATTACGGTTCTGTCGATTGCGCCTGTTTCCTTGAAGCTTTCTACAAAGTAGTTCGATTCCTCAAAGGTGATACCCATAGCCGCAAAAACAACGGCGAACGGCTCGCTTGTTCCTCTTACCTTTGCCTGTCTTGCTATCTGAGCCGCAAGCTGTGAGTGCGGCAAGCCCGAAGCCGAGAAAATAGGCAGCTTCTGACCTCTTACCAGGGTGTTAAGACCGTCTATTGCGGAAACACCCGTCTGTATAAACTCCTGCGGATAGTTTCTTGCGGCAGGATTCATCGGAAGTCCGTTAATATCCATTCGTTTTTCGGGCAGAATATCGGGGCCGCCGTCAATCGGTCTGCCGAGTCCGTCAAATACACGGCTGAGCATATCCTCGCTTACGCCAAGCTCCATACTTCTGCCGAGGAATCTTACCTTACTGTTAGAAAGATTGATTCCTGCGCTGTTTTCAAAAAGCTGAACAAGCGCGTCTGTGCCGTTTATCTCAAGCACCTTACAGCGGCGCTTCTCGCCGCTTGCAAGCTCTATCTCGCCAAGCTCATTGAAGCAAACGCCTTCAACTCCCTTTACAAGCATCAAGGGACCTGCGACCTCTTCTATTGTTCTGTATTCCTTTGGCATTACAGCTCGCCTCCCTTGTCAATCTGCTCGTTTATCTGCTGTTCAAGCGTTTCAAGAATCAATTTGTATTCCTCGTCTACCTTTTCGGGTACTGTGTATTTATATCTGCCTATCTGCTCACGCACGGGGAGCGAAACGAGAGCGTTTACCTCTGCGCCCTGCTTCAAGGCGTCAAGAGCCAGATCGTAGTAGGCGAGAATCAAAAGCATCATAAGATGCTGCTTATTAAGCGGTGTGTAGGTATCAACCTCGTGGAAAGCGTCCTGATGCAGGAAGTCCTCGCGGATTGAGCGTGCGGCTTCAAGCTTGATTCTGTCGGGAGCTGAGAGAGCGTCCATACCGACAAGCTTTACAATTTCGTCAAGCTCAGCCTCCTCCTGCAGAATAGCCATCATCTTATGGCGGCACTCCATCCAGTCGGGAGCTACCGTCTGGTTGTACCAGTCGGACATAGTATCAATATAAAGCGAATAACTGTTGAGCCAGTTAATAGCAGGGAAATGACGTTTATAAGCAAGGGCTGAATCAAGCCCCCAGAAAACCTTAACTATACGCAGGGTTGCCTGAGAAACAGGCTCGGAAATATCGCCGCCCGGAGGTGAAACTGCGCCGATAACGGAAAGCGCGCCCTCCTTATCGTCAGTGCCGAGTGTGATAACCTTACCTGCACGCTCATAGAACTGAGCCAGACGGCTGCCGAGATATGCAGGATAACCCTCTTCACCGGGCATTTCTTCAAGTCTGCCCGACATTTCACGCAGAGCCTCCGCCCAGCGTGAGGTTGAGTCGCCCATAAGAGCCACGGAATATCCCATATCACGGAAATACTCGGCGATTGTGATACCTGTATAAATTGAAGCCTCACGAGCCGCAACAGGCATATCGGAGGTATTGGCGATAAGCACGGTTCTCTCCATAAGCGAGTGACCTGTTTTCGGGTCGATAAGCTCGGGGAACTCGTTTAAAACGTCTGTCATTTCGTTGCCGCGCTCGCCGCAGCCGATGTATACAACAATGTCAGCCTCCGCCCATTTAGCAAGCTGATGCTGAACAACGGTCTTACCGCTGCCAAACGGACCGGGAACAGCCGCAACACCGCCCTTTGCTATCGGGAAAAAGGTGTCGATAACACGCTGACCCGTTACAAGTGGCATATCCGGAGAGAGCTTTTTCTTGTACGGTCTGCCGACACGAACAGGCCACTTCTGCATCATTGTTATATCGTGAGCAGCGCCGTTTTCGTCCGTTACAACTGCAATAACGCTGTCAACCGTGTAGTCGCCGCTTTTTATTGATTTAACTGTGCCGCTTACCTTGTTGGGCACCATTATTTTCTGAACGACAATCTCGGTTTCCTTTACGGTACCAAGGCAGTCGCCTGCCGATACCTTTTCGCCGACCTTTACAGTCGGCACAAAGCTCCATTTTTTATTTCTGTTCAATGACGGAACCTCAACGCCTCTTTCAAGGTTGTTGCCCGACACACGCATAATTTCGTCAAGCGGTCTTTGGATACCGTCATAAATACTGCCGATAAGTCCGGGACCAAGCTCCACGCTCAGCGGTGAGCCTGTTGATTCAACCGGCTCGCCCGGTCCTAAGCCCGAGGTTTCCTCATAAACCTGAATTGACGCCTTATCGCCGTGCATTTCGATAATTTCACCGATAAGCCTTTGCTCGCTTACACGGACAACGTCAAACATATTTGCGTCACGCATTCCCTCGGCTACAACGAGAGGACCCGCAACCTTTTGTATAATTCCTTTGCTCATTTTTATTCAGTCATTCCCTTCAGGTGGGTTTTCATAATTAATCGTTAAAAATAATATCCGAACCGACAGCCTTTTCAACCGATTTCTTTACATTGGCTATTCCTATGCCGTTGTTGTCCTTAACACCCGGAATAGGTATTACGGCAGGCAGCTGCCTATCCGAAAGCCTGTCGATTTCAGCTTCAAGCTGCAAAGCCAGCGATTCGGTTATATAAATCACCGCATACTCGCCGTTTGCAATGCGCCTGAACTTTTCTGTCGGGTCTTCGCCGTATTCAACAGCAACAACGTCAATACCGAGAACGCCGAAGCCGTAAACACTGTCACGGTCGCCGATTGCTGCAATTCTATACATACATATCCCTCAGTCTTTCGTTTACTGCATCTGAATCAAGGTCGTTGAGCTTTGCCGACAGTATCAGCCTTACAGCCTTAATTTCGTTTTCTCTTGCTATTATATATGCCGCAAGCGGTCCGATTGTAAACGGCTCGCTCTTTTGCGGCTTAATGCTGTCGATAAGCTTATCATCGCACCATTTCTCAAAGGCTGACGGAGAGGTTTTCAGCGCGTCAACCGCCGATGAATACGAGGTGGTTGACAGATAGCCGTAAATATCTTCAATAGATTTTGCAGCCGCCTTTGCAAGCAGAGTGATATTAACGCTCTCACAGGGCGCTAAAGCACTGAATATAAAATCAAGGCTCTTGCCTGTTTTTTCACAGCGCACTGCTGTTTTGATGTCGGCGGCGGCTACTGTAAGCTCAGCATAAAGCTTAATAACCTCGCTGTCCGTTTCATTTGCCTTTTTATATATTGAATTTAAACAGTCTGTATCAATTATTACATCGCAAAGCTGACCGTCGCCTGTCTGCAAAAGGGTTGTCATTGCCTGCTGTGCAGACTTCTGAAGGTGCTCGGGCAGAAGCTTATAATTATGAGCCTTTATGGCTTCATATATTTTCTCGCCGGAAACCGTGCCGTTTTGCATAAACATACCGTCAGGGTTTATATCCCTCGTAACAGCCTTGACAGACACCTTGAGATTGTGAAAATCGTCTGCATAGCGAAAAACATCAAACGGCGACAAATCGTCCGTAAGCTCCGCCATAAGCGACCATAGCTTTTTTCTTTCAGCCGCCAGCAATGCGGAAACATCGCTATCCTGCCCGTCATCGCCGAAGCCTTTATCGTAGAGATATTGCAGGCAGTCATCGTAGCTTTTTGCTCCGATAAGGTTGTCTATATCCTTGCGTGAAAGAAGCGACAGCTCCCTTGAGCGTATTCTCGCCACTGCGTAGGTGTAATCCTTTTTCAATTTAACACCTCCGATTATGAAAAGAGAAGTGAATAAACCTCATCCTGAAGCTCATCATACTTTTCGCTGAAGATGGCATCAAAGGAACAGTTTTCCTCAATGCCGCCGTAAATCAGAACAAAGCCGCCGTCTATATTCACCGCTGTATCCGAAAGCGTCAGCATACCGCCCGACAGCTTGGAAAGCTTGTCGTTAAAGCCTTTCGGAAGTCTTTTGCTGTCGGATTTATTGAACGCGATACTGCCCTTTTCGTTTTTATGGGCGTTTTTAGCTATCATTTTTTCGATAATGCCGAAGTACTCGTTTACAGGAAGTGCGAGCAGGCGCTTGTGCGCCTTCGAAATAATCTGTGAAATAATCTGCTGCTTTGCGTTAAGCATCGCCTGCTTTTTCGCAAGAGCCGCCGAGGATTCGGCGCGAGCCTTAATATCCTCACACTCTGCCGAAGCTCTCGCGGCGATTGCAGCAGTTTCTTTTTCGGCTTCCCTCAAAATCTTCTGCTTTTTTTCATTCGCAGACCTTTCGGCTTCGCCTTTAATTTTTGCAACGGCAGCGTCGCTGTCGTCTTTAATCTGCTGTAATATCTTTTCTAAGCCACTCATTTTTATTCTCCGTTCCAATAGGATTATCTGTAATTTTTTGTTTACAGGTTAAGTCCAGGAATGTTGAATACTGCAAGCATTGAAATGAGAAGAGCAAGAATTGCGTATGTTTCAACCATTGCAGGGAGCAGAATAGTTTTACCGAACTGGTCGGGTCTTTTTGAAATTGTGCCGATACCTGCAACAGAGCAGTTGCCCTGATAAATAGCCGAGAAAAGGCCTGAGAATGCTATCGGAAGGCTTGCTGCAAGATAGAGAAGTCCTTTTGCCGCTGAGATATTCGGGTCGCCGCCGAGTACGCCGATGTTTGAGAGAATAAGGAATGCTACGAGCAAGCCGTAGATACCCTGTGTTGCCGGGAGAAGCTGGAAGATAAGAACCTTACCGAATTTTGACGGGTCCTCAGCCAATACTCCCGAAGCCGCAACACCTGCTCTGCCAACGCCGATAGCCGAGCCTGTACCAGCCATAAAGGTTGCGAGCGCAGCACCTATAAGTCCGAAAATTATTCCTAAATTATCCATTTTTAATGTCCTCCTTGATATTATAATGCTTTGTATTAATTTTAAAGGGTGCGAATTTTTCGCCGCCGCCCTCATAAAATTTTCCGAAAAATTCAACAAACTGCAAACGGTTTGTGTGAACGTATGCGCCGAGCGCGTTTATGCCGATGTTCAGCGTGTGTCCGATAAGGAACACGATTATAAAAGGAATTACACCGAGACCGCCGCCGAACATACTGCCTATCTGGTTGAAAACCTGAGCTATAACGCCGGTTGCAAGACCGAGCGCAAGAAGTCTTGAATACGAGAGAATGTCGCTTAAATAGCCTGTTACTCCGTACACGCCGTAAATACCCTTTAACAGCCGTTTAACGGGCTTTGAGCCTCTGCCGCTGAAGAAAAGTATTATCAATGCGCCGATAAGAGCGCAGACGCCACCGATTGTAAGGAATACAGGCGGCAGTGTGAAGCCTGTCATTGATTTGAGCATATCCATTGACAGCAGAGCAAGTATGCCGCCGCCTACCAGCAGATACCAGCTCAGCACATCGTACACCGCGTCAAGCGGCTTGCCGTTTTTAATCGACATATATCCGCTTATTCCGAGTCCGACAAAGATATGAATTATGCCGAACAGGAAGCAGTACATCAGAAGCGTCATTGAGTTTGTACCCTGTATCGGGTCAAACCACAGCGCAGGGAACTTCCAGTCTGCGTTAAAGAATGTTCTGCCTATAACGGTTATTGCATCTCCGAAGAAGCTGCCGTACATTGCGCCCCAGAAGGTAGTGGAGATTCCGCAGAAGAAGAACATCTTAACGCTCTTCCTCAGTCCCTCCTCCATATTCTTAAACTTCCGAAGAACCACGGCGCAGGCTATTGTCATAACCAGTCCGTAGCCTGCGTCCGAGAACATCATACCGAAAAAGATATAATAGAATATCGCCATTATGCCTGTCGGGTCAAATTCATATCTTTTCGGCATACTGTAGGTTTCAAGCACACTTTCAACCGGTCTTGTAAGCGCGTTGTTTTTCAGTGCTATCGGGATTTCCTCGTTTTCGGGAATATCACTGCATTCCACAACGGCGTCATATTTATCAGAAAGATACCGACTTAATGACTGCGCGTCCTTTTCGGTTATATAACCCTTTAAGAAAAATGTGTGCCGGGTGTTGACAAGCTTTTCAAGCTCGCCGTACTTTTCGGCTCGCATTACGTAATAGTCCTCCATAAACTTGAAGGAATCACGGCTGCTTTCAAAGGCTTTTATCTTATCCTCGTCCTCTGCGATACCCTTTTCAAGGTTCTTTATCCGCTCCTTAAGCTGTCGTATTCTGTCGGACGGCGGATATTTTGAAACAACGCTCGGAGCGCTGTAGCCTATTTTTCTCAGAGCATCCTCAAGAAGCGGCTGCTCTGACCTTTTGCAGATTATGAAAACACAGGTCATTTCCTTTGACGAGCTTATAACCTCAACCTCCGCCGAGGAAATATTCGGGTTCTGCTCGGCTATTTTAAGCAAAATCTGTTCATAATTCAACAGCTCGGGAAAAGTGCCTATAAAAGCCGCGCTTGACTCCGTACCCTTGAACCTCATTGAAATATCAAGGCTTTCCCAAGGAAGAAGTGCTTCAATCTGATATTCATATTTTGCAATGCCTGCCCTTTTCTCGGAAAGTCCCTTATCAAGGGCGATTACATCATTTGCACTGCGCATTATGTCCAGCGATTTTTCAACCATACTGTAATATTCGTCCTTTGACAGCAGATCCCTGCCCTTGAACATATCAAGCATAGATGACTTTTCGGGGAAATAGCGAAGCATAATTTCATAAGCCTTTGCGGCTGATGCGGAGTTTTTCATAAACAGCGACTGCTGCTGCGCCGTTTCCTCTTTAACGAAAACGTCGCCGTCACATTTAAGCGGTGAAATCTCAATAACGCCGCGCCGCTGAAGCTCCTCCATAATTGCTTTTCGCTTTGTCCGTAATGCGCAAATACTGATTTGCTGCATTTTTACTACCGGCAAGGTTTAACACCTCCGTTTTTAAATTATCTTTTCTATTATTTTCTTAATTGCTTCATCTTCTCTTGCACCGCAAGCGCCGAAGAGCTTTTGTGTATCCGCCTGCGCCTGCTTTTTTGCAGCTTCAAGCACAGCCTCAGCCTGCTTTTTTGCAGTGTCAAGCTTCTCGGCTCGCTGCTTTTCGGCGGCGGATAATTCGCTTTCAGCCTGTGCGCGTGCGTTCTTTTCAGCAGCTTTGATATATTCGTCTGCTTGTTTTCTCGCCAGCGCCTCGGCTTCTATTGAATTTTTCTCGGCTTCCTTAATTTTGTTTACTGTGTCGAGTGCCATCTGACCACCCTCCGTTTTTATAATAAATACTATTTTACACAATTTAGCAGTTCGTGTCAATCACATTTTATTAAATTTTAACATTAATGCAGGATTCACCCCACAATCCTGCATTTCTTGACCCGTTTGCATCGTATTTTACAAATTATCCGCCCTCATTCCTGCTTCGTTTATATTAATTATTTCGGTGCTTTTTCTGACAAGTTATATACCGCCTCGGTGAGATAATAAACGTAGCAAGAGGGGTGATATTATAAAAAGGGTAATTTATATTGACGTTCTTATCAGCCTGAACCTTATTATCAACTATTTCATACTGCTGTCCGTAGGCAAGCTTTTGAACAGAAAGGTACGGCAGATAAGGCTTATTGCAGGCGCACTGTTCGGGGCATTATGCTCTCTTATTATTCTTTTGCCGCCGATGAACAGCGCTTTAAGCTTAATCACAAAGCTTGCCGTGTCGCTGGTTATTTGCCTTATAAGCTTCAGATTTGACGGTATAAAATGCCTAATCAAAAATACCGCCGCTTTTTTTATGATAAGCTTTTTATTCTGCGGAGTTATGATTGCGCTTTGGTTCACCTTTACTCCGAAGGAAATGGTTATAAACAACAGCACCGTGTACTTCAATATTTCTCCTGTAATTTTGATTGTATCGTCACTTGTTACATATTTTGTTGTGCGTATTATCTGCCGTATAACAGGGAGAAAAAAGCCTAAGGATTTATATTGCGATGTGAAAATCGACTGCCGTTCTTCACAGGCAACAATTAAGGGCAAGCTTGACACAGGCTGCAGTCTTGTTGAACCATTCAGCGGAAGTCCTGTTATTGTCTGCGACAGGAGCAAAATCAAAAATATTATTCCCGAAAATATTCTTGAATATGAAAAAAGCTGTGCAGGCATGCCGACGGCAACAAAAATAAGGCTGATACCTTACAGCACGATTCACGGAACAGGACTTCTGCCCTGCTTCAAGCCGGACAGAGTGTTTATCGGCGACAGCCTTTGCCTGAATGAAATTTACATAGCCGTAGCTGATGACGGCAGTATGGACAGTGAGCTTGGGTGCGTAATAAATCCGCAGTGCTTTGATTGAAGCTATGATTCAAACTATAATACTACAACACCGATTGAGAGGAGAAAATATTAAAAATGAAAGAGAAAATCAAATATTTATTTACCCTGCTGTTAAAAGCCGCCGGAATAATCAAGGACGTTCATTATATAAACGGCTCACAGACGCTCCCTCCGCCGTTATCAAAGGAAGAAGAAGCGGAGATAATGAAAAGGATAGAAATGGGCGATAAGGACGCAAGAGAGCCGCTCATCACCCATAATCTGAGGCTTGTTGTTTACATAGCGAAAAAATTTGAAACGGCAGGCGCAGGAGTAGAGGATTTAATCTCAATAGGAACAATCGGACTGATTAAAGCCGTAAACACCTTTTGCCCCGAAAAAAACATCAAGCTTGCAACCTATGCCTCACGCTGCATTGAAAACGAAATATTGATGTATCTGCGCAAAAGCTCACAGCTTAAAAACGAGATTTCGATTGACGAGCCGCTTAATGTTGACTGGGACGGAAACGAGCTTCTGTTAAGCGATATACTCGGCAGTGACAGTGACACCGTGAACATAAGCGTTGAGCAGGAGGCAGATATAGTCCTGCTTAACGAGGCTGTCAGCCGTCTTGGTGAAAGAGAAAAAATGATAATGCAGCTTCGCTTCGGGCTTTTAGGCTGTAAGGAGCATACTCAAAAGGAGGTTGCCGATATGCTGGGGATTTCACAGTCATATATTTCAAGGCTTGAAAAGAAAATAATCAAAAAGCTGAAAAAAGAGCTTGGAAATGTAATTTGAATGTATGAATCAGAAACAAGAGGTAAAAAATACTATTGTTCCTGTGTCGGGAAATATATTTTGTGAAAGGAATTTTAAAATGAAAAAAATTATTACAGCAGTATTAAGCGCAGTAATGTGCCTTCTTGTGTTTGCAAGCTGCAGCGGCGACAACGGCAAAATCGGCAACGGCAACAACGGCACGGCAAAGGATAACAAAAGCGCCACTGAAAATGTAACCTCGGCTACATCGGCGCAAAACGGCAAAAACGACAAAACCAAGCCAACTGAAAACACCAACCCCACAAGCAATAACAACGACAGAAATGACAACAGGGACAGAGATAACAACAACCCGGTAGGCGATATTGTTGACGGTGCAGGAAACATTGTAAGCGACGCAGGCGACGTTGTGAGCGATGCCGCAAGCGGAGTAGGCGATATTGTGTCGGACGGCGCTTCAGCCATTGATAATGCTGTTGACGGTACGAATAATAATAACAACGACAGATAAGCCCGACAGAAAAGCTGAAACGGACCGAGGCAAAGGCGCTTCGGTCCGTTTCGTTATATAAAAATATGGTTATCCCCTTAAGTAAGCTAAACGATAATATAGTTCAGAGTTTTGAGTCGAGAG
>DKZT01000041.1 GCA_002493755.1 Ruminococcaceae bacterium UBA7067 | reverse complement strand
CTTATTTATTATTGTAGGAGGTGAAATAAGTATGTGTTCTATGTTTTATAACAATAGGTCATTCAACCGCAATTATTCAGACTCAGGGAACTGCCTGAATATTATACATAATAAAGATGTGGAAGTGATTTCAAATATATACGGTATTAGCGAGAAAGAAATGAGAGATAAGTATATACTGTATCTTGATTTTGAGTATTTCTATCCTTCTTATTGTGATTCCATTTCGGCAGAGCTAACATTAACATTAAATGACGGCAGCAAGTACACTTTACCGGCATATAAAGTGCGCCGACCTTTTCCTAATAAAAATTGGAATATATTAAGTATGAGGAATAAAAGGAAAATTTCAGACAGAGCTATTCCTCTTGTTTTCGACAGCTTTGATGAGCTGAACAGAATATCCCATATCAGTTGCGTGTGGAAATTTTCTGCACAGGGATTAGTTGAATTTGCTTCCATTATTTCTTATGAAACTGCTTTTCTTCCCTCAACTAAGGAGTCGGATAAAATTTATTGCATCGTAAGTTATGATATACCTGTTTTCTACAGATTGCGTGAGACTGATGGCAATAACGCAGATGATGAAAAAGCCACTCTGATGTGTAACTATGACACGGTAGCGTGTATAACTGACGCAGGTGAAGTACAAACTTCATCAGCTGATGTATCCGATATATTGCGGATATGCACAAGACTTCTTCAGCTATCGGAAACATCAGAGGCAATTGCCGAATTAACTCAAAATAACATTTGCGATCACGATTTTTGCGAAGCGAAAATTGATGTGCAGCCATTTCCGGAGTCACGACTGATGAGAATTATGTATGACTAATATAGTGCTAAATTAAAATGGCGTTAAAAGCCTTTCAGAGCCGCTCTGAGAGGCTTTTATCTTGCACCAATACAAACACTTATGCTGTTCAACACAACGCTCTTTGAGCCTTTATTTCTAGCAATTGCTTAAAAATAAATTTTCGGCGTTATGGTTGACATAATTTGCGCTCGTTTGTATAATATAAATGGAGATAAGCTTAGTCTTATCGTATAGGAGCTTTCGCTTCTGTAAAAAGCGGTGTACCCTACCTTTAAGTGGGAGCTAAAAAAGCGGTGTACCCTACCATTTAAAGTGGGAGCTAAAAAAGCGGTGTACCCTACCATTAAGTGGGAACTAAAAAAGTTGGGGGTTGGGTTATGCTCAATCCCCTTGTTGTATGAGGTCGAAAATGAATTTATCATTTTATACAGTAGATTCAAAGTATTGCGATTATTTGCGACAATTTGATAAATGTGTTCCGTACACAATGGATAAGAAAAGCACCCGACCGTTTATCGGAGTTTTACTCGTAGTTGATAATCATAAATATTATGCTCCATTATCGTCCCCTAAGCCAAAGCATATCAAAATGAAAAATCAAATTGATTTTATCAAAATCAATAATGGTGAATGGGGTGCAATTAACTTAAACAATATGATTCCTATAGCAGAACAGTTTGTTGAAAAGATTGATCCTAATAATATTACCAGAACATATGATGATGTAGCTTATAAAAACTTGCTCGACAATCAGTTATCTTGGTGTAACTCACACAAAGATAAGATTTTGGCTCAAGCAAAAAAACTATATAACACAATAACTCTCGGTACAAAACGAGATGGTTTGCGGGAACGATGCTGTAACTTTAAAAAATTGGAAAAGGTATTAGACGATTATCTTTCCCATAAGTTTAAATCAAATCAACAATCACGAGTATCTCCTTTTTCCCGAAATATGATAAAAGATAACGCAAAGAAAATCAGCGAGAAATCGGCAGCTTTGCAGTCGCCGCAGCACAAGAAAAAAGAACACGATTTATAAAACATTGCCCACGGATTGATTTCGTGGGTATTGTTTTTTACGACACACTGTAATATTATTGATTAGTATAGTGAATTACATTTACTTTTGTCAGAAAAAGCTTTATACTATTAAAAACAGCATTTTATTATGAGGGGTATTTATGTTTAATTTTAAAAAGCAATCAGAACCATTAACTTTACTTGGGGTGACTCCCTTTGTACGCAAAGATTTATGTGATAATCTTTTGAACATTGATAACCTTAGCGGAGAAGAATTTGAATGTTTTCTCTGTGACCTTTTTTCTCTGGGAGGATACAAAGTCCAGAAAAACTCAAGACCGAATGAACCCGATGGAGGAATTGATATTATTCTTGAAAAATGTGGAACAAAGATTGCAGTCCAAGCGAAGCACTACAAGCTCAAAGGTACGAATACAGTGAAAATTCAGGATGTTCGCAGCTTTGCAGGCGCAATAAATAACAAGAATATAAAGTTCGGTGCTTTTATTACAACGCATTATTTCACTCCCCAGACATTATCCGAATTCCGAAATTCTAACATTGAATTTATTGACAGAAAACATCTTTTCAGCCTAATCGGCAGTATTTATCCACAGCTGTTAGCTGATGCATATTATGAAAAAGAAATAATATCAGAAAAAATACCTCGGTGTGAAAAGTGCGGTAGTGTTAAGATTAAGAAGTACAATAAAAACTCAAAGCAATGTTTTTGGGGCTGTGTTAGATATCCTGACTGTAAATAATACAGTGCGACGCATTGTCCTGCTTAACGGACATCTTCAGAAGTATAATAATGGTATGAAATTTGTTGATTGATTTAAAAAATATAGAGGCGATTTAATGGGCGTATTACTTGGCTTGACATTCGGACTGCTTATAGGTGCAGTATTAGCATTTCTTTCTCTATTCTTTTAACATACCACTATTTTTAACAGCCTACTTTTTGGTATAGCTGCCGGCTGTTGCTGTAATTATTTCTTTTCATTTCATCCTGCATTTTGCCTGATAATAGGAATTGCAATATTTCTTATCTTTAGCTTTTTACAAAGTACAGCAGTTGGCTTTTGGATAATCGGTGTTATTTTATCTGTTGCTTGGGGATTTGTGATTGCGGTTTTTGTTTATATGTTTACACACGATATGATATGGTTTTATGTGTCGTGGTTGCTGGGATTTGCCGTAATGCTTATGGCACATATACATTCACGAGACGAAATTTTAGATTAATACATAAAGAAGAATAAACCTGCGCACTCTGTTTTTCAGTGATACGCAGGTTTATTCTTTATTTTAAACACGGTTTAACTATAACTATGTTTAGTATTGATAAGTGGAGAAGAAGCAGCGTCCGAAATGAAATTTTTAAATGATGTCAGGTCTGCATCGGCATTATTTAGCTGCTCCGGTTTAAAACCAAACGGTATGTATATGCACTTATTCTGAATATCAATGATTGCTTTTCCTAAGTCGCTTCTCTCAAGCAGTCTTTTTAGGTAAAAACACTTTTTGTGGCTATGTTATCTTTTCCGCTTGCCAAAACGATAATTTTCATTGTTCTGTTGTTTGAATGTTTTATATCATATTCAATTATCTCAATTATCACTTTGAGAACTTTATATTGTGAAGCAAAATTGATTATAGAATATAAATCACTCAACACCATAAATGTGTAAACAAAACAATATACACTGATAATAACAATAATTACACTGAATAATCGAATAGTAGATTGGGAAAACAAACCATCTTCTCGGGAGAACACCGAAAAACAACATACTGATAATGATAACATAAAAAATATAATTGAGCCGATTCTTGCAAGTAAAATATGTTTCTTCTGTTTTTTCAGCTTTTCAAAGTCCATTTTTGTAAATTGAATGCTAGTCTTATCCATTTTTCACACCTCTGGACTTTTTACAATTATTGAGTATTTCAATACATTCATCAAGCTCCGGGACACTATTAAGCTTTGAAGCTATAACTCTGATGCAGTCTTTATAACCGCATTCATCGCCGAGGCGCATTGTAATATACTCCGCCTTGCTTAGCTTTGCTTTGAATGTGCGTGAATAGTTTTTTGCGTTTTTTATAAAGCCGACAATTTCAATCATTCCCTTATTGAGAAGAGAATTTATTAAAAGGTGCACATAGCTTTTTTGCCAATGTGCTCCTACCTCTTCTGACCTTGCAATAAGCTCTGAACTTGTAAGCTCATTTTCTGAATTCCAAAAGACCTCCATAACCTCTAATTCTGACTTTGTTAAATTTTTCATATTTGTAATTCCTTTCATATATTCTATTGTAAATCAGCATTCCTGCCTTAATAGCTCCGGACAAGCAAAGTACTGTTGATAGCACCATAAAATAATGCTTAAAATTATGTTAAGCATCAGAAATTATTTTTCTAAACTCGTCTGAACAAGTCCATTTCTCGACAGTCCTACTTAGGCTGTCAGAATCTTCATCCAATGCTATATACGCTGTATCAATTTGATGTTCTTTTATTTTTATTAGAATTTCATTACGCTTATTTGTGATTAGTTGAATCTGCTCATTTAGCGGTCTTGCTTTCTCTTTTGGTGAAGATTTTATTTCGTTGTCAATAATGATTCTATCTATTATCTCAGATAAAACATCTGCAATTTGTTGCTCACACGAAAATGACTGCGACAAGGCTATTATTTCATTTCTTTCGTTCACAATAACTTCTAATCTGTTTATGTGAAATATCTCTTCTTTTTTATATACACTAATTTCAAAATTATTCAAAGCTATCAATCCTACCTTGTAACTCGTTACATAATCTACATTCTTCGCATTTGGCGGCGTTGTCGCTATGCTCAAAATTTGTTCCTTTCAATACTACAAAACAGCAAGAGATTTTAGCGTCTCAGCGATTATTCCATAAGCCGAGACGACGAAACAAAGAATTCCAAAAACAACTACGACTATCCCAAACGAATTGTCTTGATGTCTTTTCACAAAATAACCTACATAAATTAAAAAGCCGCTTAATCCAATGCCCAAGCTCATAAGTAATATAGAGGGGCAATATATTAAACCAAAAACGATAAAAACAATTATTACACACGCAAGTAATAAAAACAATACGCACATATTATCACTTTTCCTTTCCTTGTAATTCATTACATAATCTGCATTCCTCGCATTTGGCGTTGCCGTTATGCTCAAGATTAGGGCACTCACAACAAATCCTGTTATCGCAGTCGCCGTGCAAGCTGCGGTAATAATCACAGCTCGTTTGTAACTCTTTGCAAAAGAGTGTGCAGATAGAGTTTTCGCAATAGTCAAGCGCATTAAATTGACAGTTTTCGCAGTAGTCACCGTCCGGGATATCAACGGTTATTTGTATTTTCATTCTACTGCTCACACTCCTAAAACAAACTGATAATGATAAATTGTTTTCGTGTCGCCCTCTTCTCTATAAGGCTGTTGCCCTCTTGCTGCGTTCTTTTTTGCGACATAATCAATAGCTTCTTCTTCAGTGTCGCATACAGCGATATATACCGGTTCAACCGTTGTAATTGACCGTAATTCGTAAACATCAAAATCATATTCCGAAGGTATTGTGACATTCTGAAGCTGGCACTCCGTGAAGAAAATCAAGTATTTCCCCTCAAAGTTTTTAAAGTTCATACCGGAAATGCTTATGTTGTTTAATTCTTTCATCATTTTAATTCGCTCCTATTAAATAAGTATTTCTTATTGACCTAACAATTCTCTTTTCACTGTTAAATAATCAAGCTTCTCCGACAGCAGAGTGTTATAGTCAATTTTCTTATCGCCTAAATGTGAATTGAAGATTTCAATTATTCGCTTAAGCTGATGAAGCGGCGGCTCGCTTCTGCCTAATTCATAGTAAGAATAAGCAACACGGTTAACGCCGAGGTTGTCAGCCATATATTGCTGTGATAAGTCAACAATCCAACGAATGACCTTAAGGTTGTTGGCTAGATAAGGATTTCTTTTTGTTGTTTTATTCATAGCTTGCTCACCCTTTTCAGCCTGTCAGGAACTCGGCATAAAGCTGCCATCAACACCGTATTCCGTATAATCTAAAGCTTGTCTGCCTTTTTCCTTGACTATTTTCTTCTCTTGCTCCACCAAATGTTTGAGCATATTTTGGTCAATAACATTAAAGTCGGTGTTTGGTATTCCGTCCCGGTAAGCGTTTATGAATGAAAGACGATAGGCTTCATCCATAAGCTTGCTCATTATTATTTCGGATTTAATTAATGCGCAGGGCATTCTGAGAACCGGACAACGGATAGGAAATCTGTGATGTAATTTCAGCTTTGTTGCTACACAGCCGATGCATTTATTTGTGCCTTTCGACATTTCATCTACCTCTCACACATAAAGCATTGCCGGATATATTTCATCCTGAGCAGCACTGTATAAGCCTTCAAGTAGCTTTCTGTACTTTATTTCGTCTTTGCTTTTAAGAGTGAGCTGTACCTCTTCGTTACTTTCTGCCCAGACCGCCGCCTGATGTTCTACAGCCGAATCAGCCTTGCGGATAAGGCGGCGCACATTCTTATACAGTGTTCCTGAATTCAGCATATCCAGCAGTAAATCGGCACGATTGTTCATCAGATAATTAATGTATAAGCTCTCATCAGATGTAAATGCTCTCACTGAAAATGTACCCGTTTTTTCGTTGAAGTGGTAATAGTGGTACATTTTCTCTGAATCTTCAAGAACCTCAACAACGGCGTACCTCGGAATATTTATATTGCTGTCTGAATCGTAAATCATCTCGGAGCTTGTAATTCCTGGATAATTCTGAATACATTCAAAAACCTGAAGCTTTGTCATTTTACATCTTTCCTTTCTTATTTTTATTGTGATTATCATTACGATTATCTTCGGGAGAATTTAGGCAAGAAATCTCTATATGATGACTTCGGTAACGAGCATTGAGCCTGCCGATAACATTAATAATTATCAAAATGCTTCCTGCAACGATTAAAAAGATAATTGTAAATATTACTAAACTTTGTACTGCATTACTATCTTCATCCTCTGTACTGAGTTGCGTTTCTTCCGTAACAGTTTCAGTTTCAGTCGGTTCGGAATAACTGCTGTTACTCTTTGCAGGTAAGTTGCCTTTGAAATTGCTTGAAGATGAGGTATTTCCGCTTGTACTGCTCGCCGATGAGCTGCCGGTTAACGGAGCGCTGACATTTTTATCGTTTTCCGGAAAGTAGCGGTCGTACATTTTTTCTATCTTCCCGTTCTCGTCCTTGCAGATATACACCTTGCGTGTTTCGTCATAGGTGTATTTAAGCTTTTCATCAGGCTTATCCGTCCTGTATTCCACATAGCCGTCCTCAGTGGGTTCTATTCTGATTTCGCTGTATTTCTGCTTGCCGTATTCATCAAAATCATTCATAACATCGCTAATGCTTGTGTCGTTATTTAAAGGCTCATAGTCCTTTAGATAATCTACAAGCTCACTGCGAACGATTGACATCATAAGAGGATCGCCACGGTCAGCAAAGGTTGACCAGTAGTATTCGTACCATACCTCGTTGAATATTTCTTCATCTGACATATATTCAACCTTGTCGGCGGAGTAATATCCGTAATGCCCGGGTTCAACAGCCGTCACCGACAGAGCTGACAATACCATAATTGCACACATTATAATTGCCGATAAAATCAATCTGAATCTTTTCATTTTAAGTCCTCACTTTCATTTTGTTGTCTGAAGTACATCTGTAATGCCGTTTCGATAATGTCCGATATTTCCTCCGCAGACTTCTGTGTGAAATACCGTTCAAAGGTATCTGTATTAATTTTTATGCTTTTTTCTGAGCTTTTCTTCTTTTCTTTGCCCTTAAGTATATTCACAATTATCTGTCTTGTGTTGGGGTGATTCGGCTCGGCTCCGTCAAGAGCCGCTCTCAATTGCTTTGCCTGTGCTTCGCTGATTTTGTAAATTATTTCGCAAGTATCAGGTGCAGGATTAAATGTGTTGAGCTTATATAGTGTTTCTTGTACGCCCTCGTCAAGATAAGAAAGCTCAACCGCCGCTCTGATTGAGACAGCCTTTTTATCTACCCAATCCTGCAACGGCTTCACAAGCTTGCTTATCCTTATCAGACGAGCCACTGTATTGCGGCTGAGTCCGTATTCCTCACCGAGTTGTTCCCTTGAGCTTGACTTTTGCCCCTGTGGGGCAGAAGTGTTCTTTTCACCGGATAATGCACGAAGCTCATTGATAATATCGTTTCTTTTGCCCTGCGAAAACATTTCACTGTAGCGAATCGCTATAACTTTGGCTTGTTCGGAAATTTTCAAATCATTGAATCCACGCTGAATCAGATTGCTCTCTGTTACATATATCTCAGCTTCTTCATCGGTGAGATTTTCTTTAATGATTGCCGGAATATATTCAAGTCCTGCAAGCTTTGAGCAGTTCCAACGATTGTGACCGATAAGGATTTCGTATTTATCCCCGAACGGTCTGCACATTATCGGAGTGATAACACCGTTCTGCTTAATACTCTCAACCATATCATCTCTGCGCTCACCGTCATAGAGTGTAAATTGATGATTTTGATAAGGCACAAGCATATCAAGAGGTATCTGCTTAACCTGATTTTCCTGCGACAGCATTGCTCCAAAGTTAAATTCTGTCATTTTGTTCACTCCTCCTTTATTTGCACCATTTTCTTAGTGAAGCAGGTCTTTTTTTATCAATCCTTGTTACACTGACCTTTCCGTCAATAATAGAGAGTATTTCTCCGTTTTTCCGACTGTAACCCATTCGGGCAAATAGCTTGCTCCAATTCTTCTTAGCTTGTCGTTTATTCATATTTACTTCTGTCCTCTTGCTTTATATGTAAGCCTGTATAAGCTCATTTGCCAACGCCTTGTATTCATCTCCGAGCTTGCTCTTAGTGAACAAGCATAGGCTTTTATGCTTGTTGGTGCTTTCAACAGCCTGTGTAGCACGGTGGATAACGGTTTTGAAGAGCTTATCGCCGTATTCTTTTTTTAGGTCTTCAATGACACGCTTGCTGACATTGGTATTATCGACCATTGTTGCAAGGACGCCGATAATTTCAAGCTCAGGATTGATTGTTGACTTTATTTGCGCAATTATATTGGTCAGAGCCGTCAGTCCGTCAAAGGCGAAGTCCTGAGTCTGAACCGGGATAATTACGCCATCGCTCGCAGTCAGAGCGTTCATCAGCAGCACTCCGAGAGACGGATTACAGTCGATAAGCACATAATCGTAGCTTTTGATGATGTCGTTATTGAGAATCCGCTTAAGCAGAGTTTCACGGGATAACACTCCGGCAAGGTATAAATCTGCATTTGCAAGATTAATATCGGACGGTATGTATTCAATATCGTTTATATGGCTGTATCTGATGCAGCCCTCGATATATATACGCTCACCCATACCTATCTGTCCCTTAAGCAGGTCGCTGATTGTTGGTCTTTCGCTATCGTCTATACCTGCGTACTTTGTAAGATTTGCCTGTGGGTCAAGGTCGATTAATAAAACCGATTTTCCCTGCAAGGCAAGTGCAACACCCAAGTTAAGTGTTGTCGTAGTCTTGCCAACTCCGCCCTTTTGATTAGCTATTGATATTATTTTGCACATTTCTATTCCTCCTCGTATTATCTGCTCTTGTTGTTATTTCGTGTGGGTTTATGCTCGGTATGCTGTTTGTCTGCAATAATCTTTGCATTTGCTTTTATGCTACTTCGTGAGATTATCCCTCGCATTGCAGAACGCTTTTCATTTGTGGTCTGATGGATAGTAGCCTTTTCGTTGAGCGTTGGCTCAGTTGCCTTTTCAAATATATACATAAGGTCGTGTTGTTCTCCTATATCAGTAACATCGAATTTTTTCACACATTGTCTAAGCCAAGGCAATGCGTTGTTTAGTTTATATGTAATATTAAATACATCCACATCAGAAAGCTTCTCGTCTGAAACATATCCTGACCATTGACGGTGTGTAAAGCTCTCCTGTTTTAAAAAGCTTGCTATTTCACGGTATGCTTTTAAATACACAAACGGGTCGCTTGTATTGTAAAGTTTTTTCAGCATATCGGTACTTAAATCAAAATTTATTGCTTTCCTACACTTCTTAGCTTCAAATAATTCAACCGAATTACTTTCGTGTTTCATTATGAATTACCTCGTTTATCGCCGCTAAGTTTCTTTATCACATCTTCGACACTTTTTGAATTGTAGTTATGCCAGATGAGCTTTATCGCATAATCTAAAAACCATTCTGAATAATACAAATCAAGCATAGCTCTTCCTAATCCGCCGTAGTCTTGTTTTCTCCCTTTGTCGGTGAAAATGAAATGATTCGGCTTATCCGTCTTAATCTCCGACAGGTCAAAGCGTTTGAACATCTTTCTGATGCAGTCGTACATATCCTGTGGTTCGTACTTATCGTCCTTGATAACCTTTTCTTCGTCAATAAGAATTTCAACCTTAAATCTATACATTTTCTCATCCTCCTTTTTATTTGATTATTACTTATCAGAACGGCAGGTCGTCTTCAGGCGGATTTTCCGTAATATCACGGTTCATCTGGTCAGCGATAAGTCTCCATTCGTCCATTGAGTAGTTCTCCGGGTTAAGCTTGTTTTTATCGCTCTGGTCAAGCTTTGGATTGGACTCTGCAAAAACAATGCGTTTTGCAACAATCTCAATCTTGCGGCGCAGGTCGCCGTCCTTATTCACCCACGAATGAGTACCGAGCTTGCCCAGCACTACAATTTTGTCGCCCTTATGCATATACTTTGCCAATGCTTCGGCATTCTTTTCCCACGCAATAACATCGAAAAAATTCACCTTTTCATTTTCATTGACAGCGAGAGTAAAGGTGCATACAGACTTTGGTTCTGCTCCGCTTGTCTTTCTGAGTTCCGGGTCGGCAGTCAGGCGACCCATTTCAACAACTACATTAATCATTTTGATTCCTCCGTTATTTTAATTTGTTTTATGTTTCACTTGTGCCCCGTTGGGGCATAAGTTTTTTTGATGCGATTTTTTAGTTTTGTTTAAAAACTTTTCTCATTTCACCGAAATTATACTCCACAATAATATTATTGTCAAGTATAAATCTTCTTTTTCGGTTAAATTTTTTTCGTTTTACTCATTGACTTTAAAAATCTGCTGAATTATAATCGTAATGCAACACAATAATATTATTGAAAACCATAAGGGTGAGATTTATGAAAAAATTTGTTTGCCAAATGTGCGGAAATGAATTTGAATCAGCCGCAAACAGAGCAAGCTATTGTCCTGAATGTCGAAAGCAACGACAGCGTGACAGTACAAAAAGATACATTGAAAGATTAAGGAATGATAATGATTCGGTTCGTCGCCTTGGCGAACCTCAGATTTGCATAGAATGCGGCAAGCCGTATATACTTCTAAGCGGAAGTCAAAAGGTTTGCGATGCTTGTCGCAAGAAGCACGAAAATAAAATGAAAATCAAATCGAACTCCGAGCATAGAGCTAAAACATATGATTCCTGCATTGTCTATGTAAAAAAAGGTGGGGAAAAGCAACGCTTGATTGAATACGCCAAAGCCAAAAATATCAGCCTTAACGAACTGTTTGTAACCGCTGTTAATGAGTACATTACAAAACACCCGCTTCAGAGCTCGTGACCATTTTTCCGGTTTCCGTCAATTCCTTTGACATATTCTTGAATTGACTGCTGTGCATATTCAATTTCTTTCAGTTCATTGACAATCTTTCTGTATTCTTCATTCATAGTCTTGACATCAGCTATAAGCTCTGAGCGTTCCCGTTCAAGGCGTTCAAGGTTTGGCAGTACATTATTTGGATAATACATTTTAAGCTCGGCGACAATGCTGCGGTACTTTTCAAGTTCTGCGGCATTGTCTTTTTCATATCTTCTTCTTTTCGAGGATGCTTGCTTAAGTCCGTCAGCATAAGGCTTGTACTTTTTGTATGTACGCAGCATTTTGATTTCATCATTAAGCTGCTGTATTTTGCTTTGAGTTTGGTTGAGCTTTCCGACCAAAACCATTCGCTTATTGTAGGTTTCGGTCGCTGTATTGTTTAGCTCGGTTTCACTTTGCAAATTATGTGTTGTGAGAAAGTTGATAAGCCGTGAAGCCTCTTTCATATTTTCAATTTCCGCCCAATGCAAAAGTCCCTTTTCGGTCTGAAAAATATCTGTATTTGTATTAATAATTTTTGTTCTTACGGGCTTTCCGCTTACGCCTGTTTTTATAAATTGATACTGCTCAATTCGCTTTCTGATTTGCGGCTCGTCATAATACCAACCTAATGTTTTCCCTCGTGAAAATCTTTCCTGACCCGGCATTCTGAATTTTATTTTGATTACATTGTCCGGGCGATAGACGCACTCAATATTTCTAGCCTTGATATTTCTTAAAAAATCTTCAAAGGTAGAAGACTCCATTATAGTCTGGTCTATCGCATATCTGAGCTTTGATTTCCAACTCTTACCCATACAATCCTGCTGCCATTCGTAATAACATTTTCCTTTTCCGATTTGAGGATTTTCAATCAAGGTTAAGCCGTTTTCTCTGCATATTTCATCGCTGATTTTCCGCAGATTATCATACGATTTTTTTCCTCGGTTTTCGTTGTATTCAAAGCTTTTATAATTATCAAAACTCACATTGTTAAAGATGATATGATTGTGTATGTTATTTGTGTTAACGTGAGTTGCAATAACATATTGATACTTTCCTTTAAGCAGCTTGTCTGCAAGCTCAATTCCAAGCTTTAACGCTTGCTCCGGCGTAACTTCATAGCCGTTAAAGCTCTGTCTGATGTGCTGAGCTAAAATATTTCCTCTGCCTGTTCCACGCTTTCGGACAGAAAGAAATTCTTCAGCCGCCTGCGCTGCATCAAGGGCGCAGCAATATGATTCTGTATAAAGACCGTCTTTTGTTTTTTCAGGGTCAAGAATATAGCTTATTGACAGATTGAGTGTAGACTTGACTGAATTGATTCGAGTTGTTGCCATATATCTTTCATCACCTTTTTTAGATACTTAAAATCCTCGTCATAGACACGGTTTGTTGAATTTACTCTCATTGCAATCTGATTAACATTCGTCTGAATGCCTCGCATACCTTTCATCAGATTAAGCAAGCCTTGGTTTTCATAATTTACGATAATACCTTTTACAGCTATTCTCCGGAGATAAGAACTAATGCTTTTTACTCCGGCTTTTTTTGCTTTAATTTCAATTATTTTCTTTTCGTTTTCTGTAACACGAAAAGTTATTTTTATGTATTTTTTATCCATTGTAATTCTCCTATTATTTGATTTTTTCGGGGTCTTAGGGGCATCCCCTAACAAGCAGCTTCATAAAATGAACATTTTATGAAGTTTTGCGAATTGTCCGACAATTCGCAGTGCTTGCTACTTTTGAAAGGCGGGTTAAAAACCCCTCTATATATATCCCGTAAAAAAAGCAAAAATGTAAGTATTTTTCGACAATTTTTTTGAAAAAAATAAATTTTTTATTGCCGACAGATAAAAGGTATGATAATATATAAGTAATCAATTAAATAGTTTGCCTGTTCATTCTTGGCAAGGAGTGCATAAGAATGAACGGCAGCAAGAAGCTTCTCTGTAATCCTGACAGCAACGAGCCTTTAATTTTAAGAGCGTACAAACAAAAAGTAGCCCGTTCTGAGCGGTACTACTTTTACGAAAAGGATAAGGGTCGCCTTATACATTTGAACGAGAATTATTATGCCGATGAATCGGCAGATGTTGTTCAAACAATCAAAAAACAGCATCTGCAAAGAGCGTTGAGATTGTCACTCAGCGAGCTTGATGATTTGGAAAAACAAATAATTGACGAATGTTTTTTTGACGAAAACTGCGAAAAAGTTACTTTTACTGAACTTGCAAAGCGTCACGGTATATCACGACCCGGATATCTATACAAACTCCGCCGTATTCTCGAAAAATTAAAGAAATCAGTTGAAATGTTGTACGAAGAATTTTGATTAAATTTGTGCAATGTTACAAAAATCAACGATATTCAAAATTTTTTCTTAAAAAAGGGTTACGAAATGTCCGATTTTACGGACTATAAGTAGAGGGGGTTTTATTTTCTCCTCAAATTACTTGTTTCAGGATTTGAACTGTGGTATTATGGTTATCCTTTCAATTATGCCTGTTTGCTGACTAAGGAGGTATTGAGAATAAATGGCAACAGGGCAAGCGGATAAAATAACATCATTATATTGCAGACTGTCAGCTGATGATGAGCTTAAGGGTGAATCAAACAGCATCAGTAATCAGAAGCAAATCCTCAAAACATTTGCCTTTGAAAAAGGGTTCACGAATATCAGATACTATGTTGATGACGGAATAAGCGGAACAACATTTAACCGTCCCGACTTTCTCCGATTAATGGATGACATTGAAAAGGATTTAGTATCTACGGTTATCGTTAAAGACCTTTCCCGTTTTGGCAGAAATTATCTTATGGTCGGCTATTACACCGAAGTAGTTTTTCCCGAGAAAAATATCAGATTTATTTCTGTTTCCGACAACATAGATTCGTCCGATGATGAGTTCGGAATGAATGAATTTGTTCCGATTAAAAATCTGATGAACGACTGGTATGCTAAAGATATCAGCCGTAAACAAAGAGCTGTAATTAATCTCAAAGGCAACGCTGGCAAACGCTTAACTACCCGAGCGATATACGGGTATAAGAAAGACGAAAACAAAGAATGGATAATTGATGAACCTGCTGCTGAAGTTGTGCGAAAAATATTTCAGCTTTGTATTGATGGCTACGGTATACAAATGATTGCAAATTATCTTTTCGCAAAACAGATTAAAAATCCATCAGCTCACTCCGGCAAGCTCAGTGCTGACCGCAATCCTTATGTATGGTCGGCTCAGACTGTAGCCGGAATACTATCTCGGCAAGAGTATTGCGGCGATACTGTGAATTTCAAGTCTCACCGATTGAGCTGTATGAGTAAACAGATTGTCAAGTATGACCCAAGCGAATATAAAATCTTTCCAAATACACACGAAGCTATTATCAGCCGAGATGTTTTTGAGAAAGCACAACAGATTCGCAGTCAACGAAAGAGAATTACTCCAATAGAAGAAAAACCGATTTTTGCTGACAAGGTTTTTTGTTCTTCCTGCGGAAGCAAAATGTATATTATGCGCTCCCGTAATTGGAAGAGGATAAAGCCTGATTGTTATGTTTGTTCAAAGTCAAGAAAGCATCCCTCAGAGTGTACATCTCATTACATAAATGAGAGCAACTTGATTAAGTTTGTGATTAGTCAAATTAACCGGTTAGTGTTATATGATAGGGATAGCGTAATTGAAAAAATAAACAACGACATTAACAAGCGAAACACAAGAATTAAAAATGAAAATAAAAAAAGCCTTACCAATGCAAAGGTAAGACTCAACGAGCTTGATAATATTATTAGAACTTTATATGAGGATAAGGTAAAAGGTGATATTTCGCTTGATTTATTTTCTATGCTTGTGTCAGGTTATCAGCAGGAGAAAGCTCAACTCAATGACTTTATTATCAGCAACAAGAAAATTATTTTTGAAGCCGATAATGATAAAAAGGCAATTCGAGAGTTTTTATCGGTATTGGATAAGTACGATAATACAATCTCGGAACTCACTCCGGAAATAGTTGATGATTTTATTGATAAAATCGTTATATACGATTCGGAAAAGGTCAATGGCAACCAGCAGCAACAAATTGATATTCATTTCAAAGGGATTGGACTTTTGGAATATGAACTATAATCGAAAATGTCTTCCTTAATTCAATTACAAGTACTTGTAACACTGTCCGGGATTGTTATGCTTGTCAAGCCGGTGCAGCCGTAAAATGCAGAATCTCCAATACTTGTAACACTATCCGGGATTGTTACGCTTGTCAAGCCGGTGCAGCCGGAAAATGCATAACCGCCAATACTTGTAACACCGTCCGGGATTGTTATGCTTGTCAAGCCTGTGCAACCGTTAAATGCCCAAGCTCCAATACTTGTAACACTCTTCCCCTCAATCTCGCTCGGTATAACAATTTCCGTATCACTGTCGTTATACCCTGTTATTTCCACTGTGCTGTCATCAAGCACGGTGTATTTATAATCCCAATAGGTATCGCCTGAGATTACTGCCGT
Organism: Ruminococcaceae bacterium UBA7067; assembly: GCA_002493755.1. Taxonomy (GTDB): domain Bacteria; phylum Bacillota; class Clostridia; order Oscillospirales; family Acutalibacteraceae; genus UBA7067. The sequence goes on along the minus strand of DKZT01000041.1, from coordinate 5,795 downwards.
ACTCTCAACCGCACCTGCGCTTACAACTGCCGCAGAGCAAACAGAAAACGCCATAAGCGCCGACAAGAGCAGCGCCAAGCCTTTTTTTAACCGCATTTTCGACATAATATTTCCTCCTTGTTCTGTGATATCCTTTATCACGATAAATTATGTTATTTTAATTATAATGATTTTTACATATTATGTCAATAAATACAGAAATATTTGTGAAATAATTTGGCGTGACAAGGCATACTACAAAATCATATTCATTACGAGCAGCAGTGTAACACCGGGTATACCGCCTACAGCTGAGCCACAAAGTGTGAGTATGCTTACAGGCAGAGTTACTCCCGTATATGCTCCCGTAATATTTACAACAGCAAGCGCAATAAGACCGCTGCACATTGTCAGGAAAGCCTTGCGAAACGGCTTCTTCTCCCCCGACAATGCTTGTATTATCAGAAAAACTAAAAATCCTCCGCCGAGTATTATCCACACAAGCCAATGCTCCATATTAAAAACCTCCTGCCGATGCTTATACATCATATGCAGGAGGTTTTGGTTTTATGTTGTTATTTTTTATTCAAGCACTGCGCCTGTGCAGCCTGATGAAACAAGCTTTGCATATCTTGAAAGATAGCCTGTTGTGATTCTCGGCTCTCTCGGCTTCCAGTTTCTTCTTCTTTCTTCGAGAACCTCATCGGATACGTGAACATTGATTGTGTTGGCAGGAATGTCAATCTCAACGATGTCGCCCTCTTCAACAAGAGCAATGTTGCCGCCCACAGCCGCCTCAGGTGAAACGTGACCGATAGCCGCTCCTCTTGTAGCGCCTGAGAAACGTCCGTCAGTGATGAGCGCAACGCTGTTGCCTAAACCGCTGCCCATAATAGCCGAGGTCGGGTTGAGCATCTCTCTCATTCCCGGACCGCCCTTAGGACCTTCATAGCGGATAATAACAACCTCGCCTGCGTTTATCTTGCCGTCATAGATAGCGTTAAGAGCGTCCTCCTCGCAGTCGAATACTCTTGCCTTGCCGCTGTGGTGCATCATCTCGGATGCAACCGCACTGCGCTTTACAACACAGCCGTCCGGCGCAAGGTTGCCTTTGAGCACTGCGATACCGCCTGTTGTGCTGTATGGGTTGTCAACCGTTCTGATAATCTCTGTATTCTTAATCTCGCAGTTTGCAATGTTTTCGCCGACTGTCTTGCCTGTGCAGGTCATAAGGTCGGTGTGCAGGAGATTTAATTTTGTCAGCTCGTGCATAACGGCATAAACGCCGCCTGCCTCGTTAAGCTCCTCCATAAAATGCTCGCCCGCAGGAGCAAGATGGCACAGGTTCGGGGTCTTTGCGGAAATGCCGTTTGCTATGTCGAGGTGCAAGTCAATACCGCACTCGTGAGCGATAGCAGGCAGATGGAGCATACTGTTTGTACTGCAGCCGAGAGCCATATCAACGGTAAGAGCGTTTTCAAAAGCCTCCTGCGTCATAATATCTCTCGGGCGGATATTCTTTTTATACAAATCCATTACAGCCATACCTGCGAGCTTGCCAAGACGGATTCTCTCGGAATAAACGGCAGGAATTGTGCCGTTGCCCTTAAGCCCCATACCGAGCACCTCTGTAAGGCAGTTCATACTGTTGGCTGTGAACATACCCGAGCAGGAGCCGCAGGTCGGGCAAGCCTTGTTTTCATACTCACAGAGCTTCTCCTCGTCAATCTCGCCAACCTTGAAGCGGCTTACAGCCTCGGAAACTGTTGAGTAGCTTACCTTCTTACCATCAACGATGCCTGCAAGCATCGGGCCGCCGCTGACAAACACGGTAGGAACATTAACTCTTGCTGCCGCCATTAAAAGACCGGGAACATTCTTGTCGCAGTTCGGCACCATTACAAGTGCGTCGAGTGCGTGAGCCTTAGCCATAGCCTCGGTTGAGTCTGCAATAAGCTCACGGGTAACAAGAGAATACTTCATACCCTCGTGACCCATTGCGATACCGTCACATACTGCGATAGCCGGGAACACAAGCGGAACACCGCCTGCCATTGCCACACCCTGCTTAACAGCCTCAACAACCTTGTCGATATTCATATGACCCGGAACGATGTCGTTCTTTGAGCTTACGATACCTACAAGCGGCTTGCCGATTTCTGCATCGGTAAGACCGAGTGCGTGCAGAAGCGTTCTCTGCGGAGCGGCATTGACCGACTTTGTTATCATATCACTTTTCATTTTATATTCAACTCCAATAAATAAAATTTTATATTTTGGCATTTTATTATATCACGCCTGCGCTGCTTTATCAAGCATTTCACCGACAATTTGCGACAGAACTTGCGGTGCAAGCACCGCAGAGTGGAGTTTGAAGAGTGGAGAGTGAAGAGTGAAGAGATGGTTGTCGCCGCTTTGCGGCTCTTTTAATTAAAATTTACTCATAACAAGGCTGATAGTTCGTAGGGAACGGTCTTGACCGTTCCGCTTCGCTCTGCTGAATCTTCCTTTGTAGGCGAAATCCGTTTTAAAAACAAAAAATAAAAAGTAGTGACAAATCAATAAAAACACGTTATAATAGAGAGTATTACGGCGCAAGCCGAAGCTGGTTAAAGAGGAATGATGATATTATGATGATAAACGAAGCATATGATTTTATTTGTTCAAGAGTTTATGAAGCCTTGCAGCCGCAGGGCTTTCAGAAGCTCAATGTTTCAAACGCAGATAATGATGAGATAGTATCCCTTTATGCAAATGACACGATTGCGTATTCCGTTATTTTCTACGCCGACAAAAACCGTATGGTTCTTGAAAGCTGCGGTATGACGGAGGACGAGGGACCCGACAACGACTGGAAGGCTCTTGCTACCTGGATGTTTGACCCGGAAATAAACGACAAGAAAGACGCAAACAGCATTGCCAACGATTTTGTTGCAACAGTCAGCGCACCGGTAAGACTGAAGACACAAAGACAGCAGAAAAAGAAAAAGAGAGATGAGGACGGCAACGTTGACCCGGTCTTTTTATACAAAAGACTGGTTACTGTTTTTCCTGAGCTGCGTGAGGATATTTTCAACGAGGAGGACTGCTACGAGCCGTTCCGCAACGCGACCTTTGCAAAGGCTGCTGTTGTGCCTAAGGTAAACGCTCTGCTTGCAAGCGGAAATCGCCAGCTCATCACAAAGCTTGGCGCAGTGCTGAACGCTCAGTACAAAAACGGCGATATGGACTGCCGCTCAATTATCACAATCGTTATTCTCAACGGTATTGAGGGCGAGAAGAACGAGCAGCTTATGAACGAGGCTCTTGACGAAACGCTTCAGAAGTCCTGGAAATATGCAAAGCGATACAGAGGCAGGAGCGTAAAGCCCGAAAAGCCGAAGAAGCAGTCAAAATTCAAGCAGCTTGCCGCTCAGAACCTAAACGAAACAAGATAATAATATACTGAACCACCGCAAGGCTTAAATCAGCAGCTATGCGGTGGTTTTTGTCTGCGTATATTTACGGAGTTATCGAGTAGGCTTTCTCAAACAGCTCGTTTAATCTGTCTGTGTCGCCCTTCAGGTATATGTACCCCCACAGCGCCTCAAAGCCTGTTGCGCTGTGGTACTGCGAGGTTGTCGCATTTTTCGGCGTATGTGCGGTGTGGGCGTTTCTGCCTCTTTTGTATATTGCAAGCTCCTCCTCGTTAAGCTCGGGAAGGAGCTTTTCCATTATTTCAGCCTGACTTTTACAGCAGACAATGTCTACCTTTTGCTTGTTCAGCGCTCCGACAGGTGCGTTGGCATTGCACACAAGCCGCTCACGCACCATCAGATCAAAAACACCGTCGCCCACAAATGCAAGCGTCAGCGGACTTATCTGCATCGGGTCGCATTTATCATCTAATAATCTTCCCATAAAATTACTCCACAAAGTCAAAGTCGAGGTCGTAAATCGACACAGTGTCGCCCTCGTTTACGCCTGCGTCACGCAGTGCCTTTATAACTCCGCTGTCAACAAGTACCCTCTGGAAATATTGAAGCGACTCGTAGTCGTCAAAATTAACCGAGCGCATAATATTTGCAAGCCACTTGCCCTCTACAACATATATTCCGTCAACAACCTTAACGGTGAATTTCTTGTCCTTGATTTTATCCGCCTCAACAACAGGCGCAGGCTCAGCTTCAAAGCGTGTAATCGGCGGCAGCTTACTCAGAAGCTCTCTTGTCTTGTTCAGCAGAGGGTCAACATCATAGCGGATAGCCGCCATAATCGGGAAAAACTCATATCCCTGCTCCTCAACAAAGGTCCTGAACTCCTCAATCTGCTCGTCCGTTGCAAGGTCGCACTTATTGCCTGCGACTAACATCGGCACCTTTGTAAGCTCGGGATTGAACCTTTCAAGCTCACGGTTGATAATCTCGAAGTCCTCCTTCGGATTTCTGCCCTCGCTGCCCGAAACATCGACAACGTGAATGAGCATTCGGCAACGCTCAACGTGGCGCAGGAACTGGTGTCCCAGACCCACTCCCTCACCTGCATTCTCGATAAGTCCGGGAATATCAGCCATAACAAACGAGCTGCCCTCGTCCATTCTTACAACGCCCAGCACAGGAGTTATTGTCGTGAAATGATAGTTAGCTATAACGGGCTTTGCCTCGCTTACTACCGATACAAGCGTACTTTTGCCTACATTTGGAAAGCCGACAAGTCCGACATCAGCCAGAAGCTTAAGCTCAAGCGTCACATCGTACTCCTCGCCCGGCATACCCGGCTTTGCAAAGCGAGGAATCTGCCTTGTGGGTGTTGAAAAGTGGGTGTTGCCCCAGCCGCCCTTGCCGCCCTTTGCAACGGTTACAGGCTCATTTCCCGAAACATCGGCGAGTATCCTGCCTGTTTCAGCCTCCTTGACTACCGTACCGCGCGGCACCTTTATAATCAGCGGCGCGGCGCTCTTGCCGAAGCGTCTGCCCGACTTACCGTTTTCACCCTTCGGCGCGGCATACTTGCGCTTGTAGCGGAAGTCGGCTAGCGTTGACAGGTTATCGTCAGCCTGAAAGCACACGTCGCCGCCTGTGCCGCCGTCACCGCCGTCAGGTCCGCCTGCGGCTACATACTTTTCACGGTGAAAAGACACTGCTCCGTCGCCGCCGTCACCTGCTTTGATATTGATTTTTGCGTAATCAACAAACATTCATACCGCCGTCCTTTCGTCAGGTTGTTTCAATTCCGTATATTTTCTTCACATTTTCAAGACCCTCTAAAATCTCCGAGCGTGAAAAATCACATTCATCAAGCGTGTTTTCATCAAGTCTTGAGAGTCTGTCATAAAAATCAATGGCAATTTCAAGATATTCTGCCCTTGCTTCACGCTCAATATTCTCATAAAGCAAATTTTCAGCTTCGTTGATTTGCCCCTCGTCTATCATTCTGCGTAAAGTAAGGCAGAGCAAATCGGCAGGCTCGGCATTTGCGGTTTCGTCATACTGAAGCCTGTATTCAGGCGATTCCTTTCCGAAAATGAGCTTTGCAAGGAACTTTGTTGACATCTCAATCTGTTTCAAAATATAGTCGTTTTCAAACATTTGCTTTATTGCTCTCCTCCTGTCTGCCGGGCAATGAAGAGTTTTGAGTTTTAAGTTTTGAGTTTCGAGAAATCCTGCAACGAGTTAAGCCTTCCCCTTTGGGGGAAGGTGTCAGCGTAGCTGACGGATGAGGGGTGTTCGCTCTGCTGAATGTTACAACATTTCTACACGGTGCTGTCTCACCTCCACCTCATCAGTCGCCCGATGGCGACAGCTTCCCCCCAAGGGGAAGCCTTTTGCACCGCTTTG
>DKZT01000071.1:19537-38290 GCA_002493755.1 Ruminococcaceae bacterium UBA7067 | reverse complement strand
GACTTTTATTTGCAGGACTCCTCAGCATAATAACAAGTGGATTGTGCAGGGTAGTTATCGGAGCAGTCAAACAAATCAATATATTTTCTGAAAATCTCTTCAAACTGCTCCTTTGAAATATACTCGCCGTCTGAAACACATTCATTAACCTTAACGCCCCAACCGTAGCTGTCAATTTCATACGAAATTTTGTAACCGTTGCTCTCGGCATACCTCAAAGTAGATGTCGGGAGAAATTCAAACATAGACTCCCTGTTATATACACAGCGAATAATATGTTCTATGCTGATTTTTCTATGCTCACTGGCACTATGACCGTCAATTACAAGGGGTATACCCTTATCACTATCAAAGAAAATCTCTTCACCTTTGTGATACACTTTGAACTTAACATATATCGTCAGGTCCGTTATCACCTTATCACCGACTGTGATTTCTTCATTTGGAATGAATAAATAATCATAAATATATCTGTATTTCATCGAAATACTCCTTTTCTATTTTCTATAAACTATAAAATTAATACGGCTGTTAATGAGCTGCGTTTCAAAAAGGCTATAGACAATTTCTTCAGACAGTCTACCTGTGCCACAACCCAATAATGGTATCGCAACAGTTTTAAGGTTCATATTTTCAGCCAGTGTCACAATCTTAGGAAGAAGCTGCTCAATATACTTGAGTTTTGACTTACTGCCCGGTAAACGCATAGTAACAGCGTGAATTACAATTTTTGTTTGTAAATTCGGTGCTGCCGTAACAAAAACATTTCCCGGTCGGTATCCAAAAATACTGTGTTGTCTACACGCATCACGAGAAAGCTTCTCAACTTCTCCGGAACTTATGTATTGGATACTTTCAGCTACACCTTTTCTGCGAGTCTGAATCGCCCATTGACCTCCCATATATCCCATACCGTTGCTTGCGTTCACAATCGCATCAGCGGTGCTTAACGCTATGTCTTCGTTTCGTTTTACACTTATCATATGTTTCGCCCTTTTGCCTCATATTTCGCTCAGATTACGGCAGAAACGCATTTTTAATTGATGACGAGTAACTTTTCGTCCAACTACAAAATGCGCTTCACGCCGCTTACAGAACTCAATCAGAGGCTATAACCTTCGTTTTTTTTTGAATTGTTTAAGCGTTTATTCTGAGTGTCCTTTGAAGCGGACTTATTTTGAGCTAAAATTGACTTTTTGCCAAATAGATTTGTCCGTTCCTTTGGAACGCCGTTTTTTATAAGCTCTCTCGCCTCGGCGTTTAGTTCCTCAGTAACACGATCAAGTCGTAGTGTTTTTTCCTGATATTCATCTTCAAATTCAAACGGCTTTTTAAGCAGCTCCTGTGCAGACTCAAAATCAAAATCAAGCTTGTTAAGCTCAAATTTTTCCTCTTCAAGAAGCTTTGGCAGGTGTGCTAAACCGTTTTCAAGCTTTCTCAGATTGCCGAGCATCGTGTCGGAGAAAGTCACTGTATAGCGTTCATTACCGACTAAGGTTGCAGAAATCGAATCCCAAAACTTATCAAGCTTAAGCTCAATCGGAAAGCCGTACATTTCGCCGATTCTGAAGGTTTTACCTCGGTTGCTGTCACCTTTAACACATTTACAGGCAACAGCCAACGCCTTAGCCGCATCGGCACGCTCGCTATAAGTTTTCTCTCCTATCTTAATACTGAAAACAATTGACTTGTCTTTATCACGGGGAACATTTTTGAGAGCTTCTATATCCTGACGGATATGTTCAATTTTTGTTTTTATCTTTTCACTTTCAGCCGGATAAGCAGCAATCTTATCCTCAAGCTCGTACTTGTTGTTGATATAATCCTTGCGGTACACCTCAAGCTCTTTTACTCTGTTTTCAAGTGTCAGCTTTTCCTTTATTCTTTCATCGCCGGTACACAGTGCCTTAATTTCCGAATAACTCAAAGCCTCCTGGTCTATATCCGAGCATCTTCGTGCAGGAGTTTTTGAGGTCATAATCTGACCGATGAATCTCTGCTTTTTTTCAAGGAGCTGATACGAATATGCGTCAAATGTTCCTTCCGTTACATAACGGTAAAGGTCAACACGCTTGTTGATATTACCTTGTCTAACCATTCTGCCTCTTCGCTGTTCAAGGTCTGACGGTCGCCACGGAACATCCAAATCGTGTAGTGCAACAAGTCTCTTCTGGACATTTGTTCCTGTTCCCATTTTAGCGGTTGAGCCTAAAAGTATTCTCACATCGCCGTTTCGCACCTTGTAAAACAGCTCGGCTTTCTGAGCCTCCGTGTGTGCATCGTGGATAAAGGCAATTTCTTTTTCCGGAACGCCCGAAGCGATAAGCTTATCCTTAATATCCTGATACACAGAAAAAGCACCTGACTCCTCAAGAGAATCCATTTCTGAAACGCTCAGAGTATCATCAGCAGAATCCGAATCAGAAAGAGAATTATCCTTTTTCGGAACGCCTAAATCACAAAAGATAAGCTGAGTAAGCTTACTCGGAGCTGTTTCATTGTAAATATCCAATACATTTGCTACGCATCTATTAAGCTTTGTTTCGGGATTATCCTCAAAGTCAGGATTGATAAGGCGAGGATCCAATCCTACCTTCCTGCCATCACCGGTGATTTTGAGCATATTGTCAACGCTCGGGTCAACCTTTCCTGCATTGACATCATCAGCACGAGCAGACAGCTCGGAGACAAGCGATTGCTGTAATTCTGTCGGCTTGGTATTGACAATGTGTAAGCTACACTCCGGCACAGCCAAATGCAAGGTATCAGCCGGTCTTATGTCGGCAACCTGCTTAAACATCGACATAAGCTCGGGCATATTCGAGTATTCAGCCACACGGGAGCGTTCCTTGAATTTATTACCGGCAGGAGCCAGCTCATAATCAACCTTGATTTTCCCAAAAGTAGACACCCAATTATCAAAGTTCTGCATATTGTTATGTGAAGCAAGAAAATCATACTGCAAATATCTCATCATAGTATGCATTTCGGTAATACTGTTCGATACAGGAGTACCTGTGGCAAATACCACGCCTTTACCGCCGGTTTTCTCGTCAAGATAACGGCATTTTGCGAAAAGGTCAGTAGCTCGTTGTGAAGCTCTGGAGGAAATACCTGAGATGTTCTGAAGCTTTGTTGCAGAAAAAAGACTTTTAAATTCGTGAGCCTCATCAACGAACAGCTTGTCTATACCCAATTCATCAAAGTAAACCGTATTGTCACGGTTCTGTGTATCAAGACTGTCGAGCTTGCTTTGCAGAGATTTTCTTGTCCTTTCCATAGCCTTGACCTGAAAGCTACTACCGTTACTCTCTTTCAGTTCAGCTATTCCGGCAATAATATCGTCAATCTGCTCTTTATAGATTTTCTTTTGTATTTCAGGAGATAACGGAAGATTCTTAAGCTGAGAATGACCGATTATGACGGCATCGTAATTGCCCGTTGCAATTTTTGACATTAATTGCTTTCTGTTAGCTTTTGTAAAATCTTTGGCTGTAGCCACTAAAATATTAGCACCGGGATATAGTTTTAAAAAGTCTGCGCCGATTTGCTCGGTGAGATGATTAGGAACGGCAAACAGCGATTTATGACAGAAGCCTAAACGCTTACACTCCATCGCTGTTGCTATCATCTCAAAGGTCTTTCCTGCTCCAACGCTGTGTGCAAACAGCGTATTGCCGCCGAATATTGCGTGTGCAATGGCGTTCTTCTGATGGGAGCGCAGTTCTATAGATGAGTTCATTCCCGGGAATGTCAGATGTGAGCCGTCAAATTCTCTCGGCTTAATGCAATTGAATTCTCTGTTGTATTTTGCAACTAATTCAGAACGCCGCTTAGGGTCTTTGAATATCCAATCCTTAAACTTTCGCTTAATGATATTCGCTTTCTGCTGGAGCAGCTTAGTTCTCTCAACATCAAGCACCCGTACCGGGTTTCCGCTTTTATCAAAAATAATCTTGCCGTTTTTATCAACTGCATCCTTATACACACGAGGGTCATTCAGATTAAGAACACTCTCAAATATTGAGTACGCAGATTTAAATTGAGTGCCAAGCTGCTTTGTCACAGTAACAGACTTGTCAAGCGATTTATTTGTAATCTGCCATTTGTTGCTATATATGGAATACTCAACTTCAATCTTTTTGCCGACTCTCTGCCAGGGAAAACGAGGCTTAATATCTGCTCGGTATTCATTCGGTGTCTGGAACACCTCATAGATGAATTGCTGATAGTATTTTGGCTCAATCCAGGTAGCACCGATGTTCACATCAATATCGCCCGACTTTAAGGGTGTTGGAATGGCTTCTTTAAGAGCAGGAATATTATCCTCAAACAACGGATTTGCTTCAGCGGCGACTTTTGCTGTATCAAGCTTTTTATATATATCACCGGACAAATATTCCGATGCAGTCTGATACACGATATTGTCATCGGTTGACAGCTCCGGGACAGGATAAATCTGACCTCTGAGCTGCTCAATAATAACCCTTTTGGGAATATCGCACAGCTCAGACATATAATCAAGGTCAATTTCTCCGAGGCTGACAATCGAAACATTAAGCGCCTCAAGAGCAGTGTCAACGTGCTCCACTGCAATAGGAGGAGAAATCGTGCGTTCGGTGAAAATATCTGATTTTCGTACAAGCTTGCCCTTGTCAACCTCAGCTTCAAGGGAGAGAAGCAACGGATATGCACTGTCTCTTGACAAAAGCAGACGGTTTTGCTGAGCGTGCAGTAAACCGAATTTTGAGTAGAAGGCATCGTACTTTTCGTTCAGAGCTTTCTGCAATTCCGATATTTTCTGACCATAATCTCCTGGAAGCTTTTGAACCTCAAGAAGCTCACGAACAATCTCTCGCAGTTCAACGAAAGCCTTAGTTCGTTCAATGTTTTTATTGTTGTATTTTTTATACGCATTTTTAGTGGAATAATTCGACCACAGCTCTCTGGCGTGCGTTATTTCTACATCACGACCGGCAACGCCCCAAAAATACAACTCGCCGTTATGTACGAAATAGCTTTCCTGACGGATATTTTCGGGCAAAACAACATTTTGATTTTTTATATCCTGAAGCGGTGAAGGCTTGTCAAAATCAGGTGTATAGCTGCCGCTGATTTTATTAATTGCCTCCGGGAGCAGCCTTGACAAATCAGCATCATCAAACGGAATACACATAGTATCATCGTTTCTGCCGTACATTTTGTTCCCCTGAACTATCTTGCCCAGCACCATATCAGGGTGAGATGCAAAGTATTGATTCACGGAAAGTCCGTCTGATGTTGCGCCGAGATGCACCCATTCGGGCAGTTTCTCCGGCGGTGCAGTGCGTTTTTGCAGGAATATAATATCTGATGTGACTTCCGTTCCGGCAGACTTAAACGCATTGTTCGGCAATCTGACTGCACCGAGAAGGTCAGCTCTTTCAGCGAGCGATTTTCTAAAAGAAGTATCCTTCTTGTCCAATGTGCCTTTTGATGTTACAAAAGCTACAATGCCGCCGGGTCTGACTTTATCAAGAGTTTTTAAGAAAAAGTAATCGTGAATTTTCAGGTGCTGTGAATTATACTCCTTATCGTTCACGGAGAAATCTCCAAAAGGAATATTGCCGACTGCAACATCAAAGCTACCGTTCTGAAACTGTGTGTTTTCAAAGCCATCGACAGTTATATTTGCATCAGGATAAAGCTTGCTTGCAATTCTGCCGGAAACACTGTCCTTTTCTACTCCGTAAAGACGGGATGAACGGGAAATATCAGACGGCATTCGTCCGAAGAAATTTCCGATTCCCATTGCAGGCTCGAGAACATCGCCGCCGGTAAAGCCAAATTTTCTCAGTACCTGATAGATACCGTCTATGATTGTATTGTCGGTATAAAACGCATCAAGAGTAGAAGCTCTGGCGGAAACATATTCATCAGCAGTGAGCAAATCTCTAAGCTCCTGCGCTTCGTTTTTCCAAGTGGGATTTTCACTGAATGCCGGTGCAAGACCGCCCCAACCGGTGTATAGCGCTAAGGCTTTTTTATCTGCGTTTGTTGTGGCTTTACCGTTCATCTCCAAAGCCTTAAGAGCTTTTATCGCATTGATATTATTGCGGAATTTTGTCTTTGCACCCGATACCGTATTGTCGTCTGTAATGACAAAATTTGTATCATCGTTATAGCTGTCAGGCACATATTCATCAATGCTTGAAATTTGCTCCTGCGGCTTATCCGGACTTTGCTCCGCCAATTCAAACAGATTGTTTATAGAACCGGGCGCAGATTCGATTTCATTTTCTTGCAAGACATTTTCTGCAAGTTCAGAAGCTTTTTCCGCATTTTCTGAGAGCCTCTCATTGACAATATTGCTGTTTTGGTGCATAATAATATCAGAGTCAAGATTGTTTAAGCCCTTGGACAATTGTAGTCCAGGCACACTGAACAATGCTTGGCTTTTTTCTCTGTCTTCCGAGAGCTTCTCGTTGACAATATTGCTGCTTTGGTGCATAATAATATCAGAGTCAGAACCTTTTGTTAATTCGGAGTATTGTTCTCCCCATCTTTCAAAAAGGTTTTGGCTTTTTTCTCTGTCTTCCGAGATCCTCTCGTTGACAATATTGCTGCTTTGGTGTATAATAATATCAAAGTCAAAACCTTTTGTTAATTCGGGCAATTGGAGCCCCCATCTTTCAAAAAGGTTTTGGCTTTTTGCTTTGTCTATAAACAGCAGTTTTTCATTTTTTATTATGGTTTCGAGATACTTTGCAAACTTATCTTTGCCATAAATACTTGTGATAAAATTACTATCAACCTGCTCCAAATTATATCTCCCCTGACCGTTAGGCTTAACGCTCACTATTAGGGGTAAATTATCATTGTCGGTTTCCGGCAAAACTAACATCACGCTATCATCACGGGTTAATGAATCAAAAACAATCGCCGGTTCTTGTAATAACGCCGGCATTTTCTTTATTTGTTCGACCGATAAACCGTGCCAATGTGGATTCTTCTTTGACTTTTTGTGAAGGGCATCCAACAAATGCCTCTGCGTATAAAGCATAGGCAATTGTCTGCAGCCTAAATCAATAAGAATCTGAGGGGTATCGCAAACCTTTAAGGAAGAATAAAACGGCATTGTGCCATTGATTGTTGCATCAACTTGTTCTGCAAAGGTTTTATCAGCAAAAGCAATATCATCAGCTTGTTGCTCTGTTTGTAAGGCTGTATCTGATTTTTCGGTTACATCAGATAAGTTTTGCGTGGTAACATATTCAAAACCACTTTCAATAAGATGCTTTTTCCAATGTCCGAGATGTGAACGCACTTGCTCATTGGCGGATTTATCTGTGTTCTCAAGATAAATAGAAAAATCGCCGTCAATTTTCGTGATTTTCCATACGCTGTCATCAATGCGAACTAAATCTCCGACCTTTAAATCGTCAACGATTTTCTCGGATAATTTGCTTTTTACAAAATCTCTTGCTTCCTCAAGAGTTTTACAAAACTTCCCGTTCCCGGCATAATAAAAGCTGTTGCCGCCGTCAACACTTATAAGCTGCTTAACATCATAACGATAGTCGCTGTCTGCTCTTTCCGTTATGCTGTATTTTTCTTTATTCGGCACAATGATATGCTCCTCAAAGAAAGGTTCGTTATCTTCTGCCCTTATGTTATCAATTACTTCATTCTTGCCGGAGTTTTGCAGCTTGTTCAGTTCGTAAGCTGATTCAGACACAAGAGAGTTCATCGTATCTTCCGAGCGACCAATGAGGTCAGGGTGAGGCTCTGCGTAATCTTTCAGAACCTCATAATATTCCGGTGTGTCTAAATCGACAATGTCAGTTTTTGCGTGTTCGTCAAGGTATTCGTAAAACTCATTTGCACCGGTGGAATTATCTTTTGCTTCTGATATCAGCTCATAGGGCAGATGCATAAACACAAACTGTCCGCCTGCGGTTGCATCGGGATTGTAGTACACTGCTTCAAACTCGCCAACATCGGGACGATGAAAATAGTAATCGTCATTTCCAATAGGCGTTGTATTAGGGGCAAGTTTAACTGTTTCGGTAACATTAATTTTTCTTTCGACAGATTCACGGACTTCATCAAGAATTTCAATGCTATGTCCGGCTGATAAAAGCCTTTTTTTATACTGTTCAAAAGAATGAACAGGAAAACCGCACATATCAATCCGCTCATTGTCATTTAGTCTGCGCTTTGTCATATGCAAGTCCAATGTCTGAGAAACAACAATTGCATCATTACTCATAGCTTCATAAAAGTCGCCAACTCTAAGAAGTACAATCTTGTCAGGATTTTCTTCCTTTATTTTAAAATAATTTTGCATTGTGGCACTGTAGCTGCGGTTATCAGCACTTGAGACTTTATCCTGATGAGCAGTGTCTGTTAATTCAGAATCAGCTTCTGTATTATGAGATTCACTCTCTATATCCGCTTGCAAAAGCTTAACAATTTCACTATGATGTGGAGTCCGCTTTAAAAAGTCTATAACGCCGCCGTCTCCGTCACCGATATCCTGTCGCTCGGTAAATTTCCTTCCATCAGGCATATTGACAGTAAATTTAGTTTTAGCATAGCCTTGATGAACTCCGTCAATTTCGCCCTTTTCATACGCTTCAAAGATTTTATCTATATCTCCGTATGTATCAATTTCCTTCTGACGGTTTTCACACCACTCTGAATCTGCTATTTTCATAATGCGGTCAAACTCTGATACAGAATATGTTTTCCCGTCCTCAAAGTCAGGATGTTCGCTCCATTCGCAGGTAATTGTCGGACGAGTTTCTGACATAAAATCAGACCCATCCTTATCGTCAAGTGGCGTTTCCCTCATATATGTACCAAGTCGTATATAATTTCCGATATTGTGAGGCGATGTATGCTTTACTTCAGCGACAACCGCTAAAATATCGGAATATGACTGAGCTGTGCCTACTCTGCCGATTTGCTCAGGCGAAAAAGTATAATCTATAAGCTCTAAAATGCTTTGACTGACATTATTGTCAATAAGCTTTTTTATTTCAGCGATTTGCTGTTCGGTGTATCCACGCTCAGATGTTAATTCACGGAGCATTGCCTCTTTATTGAATTTTTCCTTGAGTGCAGGAATATCGGACGGGACTAAAAGCAGTTCCAAACCGCTGAAGTATTTATACTCATCTGCAAATTTCCGAGCAATTTCATTGAGTTGGTCAAGTGAGAACGATGATGTATCAGCAAACGTTTCTGAAAAAACATCAACAAAAGTTTCATCATCATATTTTTCCAAAAACAACTCAGCGGCAGGCTGTAACGCTTCAAGCTGTTCGGAACTCCTGAGGGATAAGGTTGTCAGAATACTGTTAAGCTTCGCTGATATTTCTCTTATATTATTCTGACTGACAGCATCAAGTACTCGGCTCTCGTCAACCGCAGAATAATAGACCATAACACCTTTACCATTGGCAACAGCAGAATATGAAATGCTATTGCCAATAAGATTGCTCTCTACGGCTTTGAATTCATTCACAGACATAACAAGCCATTTACCCTTTACATCTGAAAGAGTATTAATGTTTGTGTTTCCTGAGATATATAGCTTTTCTGATGAGTTGAGCATTGCACGCTGAGCTTTAAGCTGTGAAGCCAAAAGCTCAGCCTGATTTCGGTGTCTTTCATCGAATGTCAAGGTTGTTAATGAGTTGTCATCACTGGTACGCCTGATTCTTCCCGAAAAAGGAACGCCTTGCCGGGTGAACATTTCCGCCAGCTTAAGAGCAAAATCAGTGTTATAGCTAACATAGCTTTTATTCTTTATGTCACGATATGCTGTGTTCCCGATGATTGCTTTAACCTCTCGGTCAAAGCGAGGAGCTTCGGAATATCTTTCCTGAGTGTCTATTCTTTTAAAAAGCTCAAGGTCGTTTTTGTTAATAGCAAGACGAGCATTTTTATCCTCAGAACGGATATAGGCATAATAATTTAAGCCGACTGCATCAAGCGAGTTGATGACGGTCTGTAATTGCGTTGCAGGAATATAAATAATCTGTTTATCGCTGTTACGGGTGCTGTTGTTCCAAATTTGATTACCATAGTATTTAATCATTCAAAAATCCTCCATATACTCGACTTTATAATGTTCTTCCTTCTTCGCTGCGATTTGAGTGCTGCGATGAGCAGCTTGAAATAATTGCAGCGTTATTCTTTATCTTCTGAGCAGAGAACGGAAAACGAGAGCGTTCCTCTTTCTTTTCCTCCTCAGCCTTTATCGCATCAAGGTATTTACTCACCTTTTCGCTGTTTTTATCCTGTGGGGTTGTATTGTTTATGATTCCGTCAATGCAGTTGTAATTGTCCTCAACAGACATCTCAGCATTTTCTAAATAATTGTCTTTCTTATCAAGCATTCCTTTTCACCTCATTTCAAAAAAGGGCAATGCCGTTAATTCATCGCCGATTGTATCAAGGTGCAGCTCATCGTAGCTTGTAAGCTCCAACACCTTGTCGATAGCAAACGGTCCGAGGCGTGTTGAGCAGGAAATGAGTATTGATTTTGCCGTCTTTCCTGCGGCAAGCTTTGTATTTTGTGTCTCCGGCAAGATACGCTCTGAGTACGCTTTTCAGCAATTCAGCTGTCATATTTGACGCTTCTACAACGAAGCTTAAAGTCTTTTTCGCTGTTGTATCACCCATAATACATCAGCCTTCTTCATAGCTTGGTTCAGGCATAACGAAAACCTTGTTATCTGCTCTGATAGCAGCTATAAGCTTTTCAAACGCATCAAGACATTCGTCCTCTGTGTTATAAATACCGAGCTGAACCGAGCCGACTCCGTCTACGCTATCAATATTTTCATCGTCAGTGCCTAACGAATCAAATCCTAAAACTGCATAGACGGATATTCCGTCAATAGTACCCTCAAACGGGGTAATTCTTTTCAGAGAGTTAAAATTAATAACATCTCTGTCCTGAGAAACAATTACCAATTTAAGTTTGCCTCCTTAACTTTTGCCCCGGTGGGGCAGAAGTGTATTATTTGCTGTTAGTGTCATAATTAACCATAGTATCATAATGCAAGTCGATATTATGAGGAGCATTATAAAGCGTTGACTGCAAATAGCTGCGTAAATTTCTGATACTGTTAGATTTTGACTGTTCATCTATGCAGTCGAGAACGTACTCAATATGCTCCGGGGTTAATTTTTTATATTCACGCTTGACAATCGAGATTGGCACAGTGTTTCCGTTAATTGTGATGTCTCCATCGTTGCGTATATACGCATTTGCGATGATATCAACAATTAAGTCAAGCGTGTTTTCACTGATTCCACGTTTGAGCAAATAGGCATAATTGATTTGTTCTTTGATTGCTTCTTCGCTTTCAAGAAGCTTTAGGCTGTATTCGTATTGTCCTTCATTCGTTCTGCCCTGAGCCGCAGTCAAAGATGCAGACCTCCGGTTTGGCTCATTAACAGAAGGATAGAAGGAAAGATTATTCTTACTCATATTAGTCTTACTCTTATAATTAGAAGCTTGACTTTCATTTTTCGGAAGTGCAGACTTCCGATTTTTGGAAGTCAAGACTTCCGTTTCGCTGTTTTGGGTGGAAGTCTCAGAATTGTCAGCAATTTCAGACTTCCGATTTTTGGAAGTCAAGACTTCCGTTTCGCCGTTTTGAGGAGAAGTTTCAAAATCGTCAGAAGTTTCAGACTTCCGATTTTCGGAAGTCAAGACTTCCGTTTCGTTGTTCCGGGTGGAAGTCTCAGAATTATCCTCAATCAAATCGTGGTCAACTTCATCGGGAACAACACTTGAAAAATTCATCACATAAATTCGTGTAGGATTTCCTTGCCCAAGCTTCTTACGGATGATAAGACCGATGCTCTCAAGTTCTTTAAAAATTGTTACAGCTTTTCCTTTTCCGATTGAAAGCATCTCTTGTACTTCAACCTGCTGCATATGGACATAAACACGATTGTTCTCGTCTATCCAACGATTCTTTTTTGATACGCTTGCTCTGTCAAGCAATAATCCGTAGAGGATTTTACTTTCACAAGACAAATCTTTAAAAACAGGATTCGTAAAAAGAGCCTTTGGCAGACGGTAAAAGGTAAATTTCTCAATACCGACCGAAGAGAAGTATTCAAACATTTTATGCACCCTCGCTTTCGTTAAGCTCACGATGGGCGTTTTGATAAATTGTTGAAAGCTTTCTCGCTCCGATATCGTTGATAAGCTTTGACATATCCGTGATTGATTTTACAGTCTCGGCTTCAGTGATAATAATTGAAAACAATAATTTTGTTTGAAGTGAATATCCTGAATATTCAGGTGTGAGTAATTCTTTGGGTAAGCAATAATATTCATCCATTTTGATACATTCCTTTAAAGAAATTTCAATTAAATGCCTGTTTGCCTGTTCATTGTTTTTTATTTTTTTAGTTTCCTGTGTTTGAAATATTGGCTGAAAACAAAAAAGAACCAATCCTTTTTGGGATTGATTCTTTCAGAACATAAATCAATTATTTAATTGTCTTCGCTTATTCAATTACAAGTATTGATGATTATGCATTTTCCGGCTGCACAGGCTTGACAAGTGTAACAATCCCGGACAGTGTTACAAGTATTGGCGTTGATGCATTTTCCGCTTGCACAGGCTTGACGAGCGTAACAATAGGCAACAGTGTTTCAAGTATTGGCAGTTATGCATTTGGTTATTATTATGATTGGAATAATAATGAATACATAAAAACTGATGACTTTACCATCACCGGCTATGCAGGCACTGCGGCTGAAAAATACGCCATCGACAACGGTTTTGAGTTTATCGCACTTGAACCCGAAACAGACTCTGACGACTTTGAATACACAGTGCTTGATGACGGCACAGTGGAAATTACATGTTATAACGGCAGTGATACTGAGATAGTTATTCCGAGTGAGATTGATGGGAAGAGTGTTACAAGTATTGGAGCTTGGGCATTTAACGGTTGCACAGGCTTGACAAGCATAACAATCCCGGACAGTGTTACAACCATTGGCGGTGGTGCATTTGAGGGCTGCACAGGCTTAACAAGTATAACAATCCCGGACAGTGTTACAAGTGTTGGCTATGGTGCATTTGCCGGTTGCACAGGCTTAACAAGCGTAACAATCCCGAACAGTGTTACACGTATTGGTTGGGAGGCGTTTTCCAACTGCACAAGCTTGACGAGTATAACGATCCCGAACAGTGTTACAAATATTGACCAAGAGGTATTTTACGGTTGCACAGGCTTGAGGAGCGTAACAATCCCGGGCAGTGTTACAAGTATTGGTTGGCAGGCGTTTTCCTACTGCACAGGCTTGACGAGTATAACAATCCCGGACAGTGTTACAAGTATTGGCTATGGGGCGTTTTATAACTGCACAGGCTTGACAAGCGTAACAATCCCGGACAGTGTTACAAGCATTGGCGGTGATGCATTTGCCGCCTGTACAGGCTTGACAAGCATAACAATCCCGGACAGTGTTACAAGTATTGGTTATGGGGCGTTTTCCGACTGCGCAGGCTTAACAATCTACGGATATACAGGCTCTGCCGCTGAAAAGTACGCAAATGACAACGACATTAATTTCGTTGCCATTGAACACATAATTGTTCCCGGCGATGTAACAGGTGACGGCGAGGTGAATCTGAAAGACGCAATCACCATTCAAAAGGCGGCTCTGTCTATGGCAGAGCTTTCAGGGCAGGCTCTTATAAACGCCGATGTGAACGGTGACAGCATTATTAATTTGCTTGATTCAATTTTAGCGCAGAAGCTCGCCCTTGGTATGACAGCTTAACCGCAAGCTTTAATTTACTAATCAGTTTCATAAATAACAAAGCACCGACAGCCTTTACGGAAAACAAGGGCAGTCGGTGCTTTGATTTTTCTGAATCTTGTACTCTATTCTGATTTTGTTTAGCATCGCAGTAACTGCATCTATCCCGGAACGGTCAAGACCGTTCCCTACGAACTAACAGACTTGTTACGAAATTCATCTCCACTCTTTACTCTCCACTCTCCGCTGTACGGCGCAGCCCCAGCGGCATCACACCGTCAGCTTTTCTCTTATTGCCGCCATTATCTTTTTTTCTCGGCGGCTGACCTGCACCTGCGTCATATGAAGCTCCTGTGCGGTCTGGCTCTGCGTTTTGTTCTTGAAGTATCGCAGCTTGATAAGCTTGCGGTCGTCCTCGGACAGCTCGCTTATCGCCTGCCGAAGTGAGAGTATCTCGGTAAGCGGTATGTCGTGCGATTCAACAGGCAAATCCAGCTCCCGTCCGTTTTCGTCATCGTCATATGCTGACAGCGACAGCACCTGCACGCTTGACGATATAGCCTGCGTTATCAGCTCCTCGCTTTCGCCGAGTATTGCGGATAGCTGTGTGACCGTCGGACTTTCGCCGTTCTCGGCTGTAAATCGCTGTTGCTCCCTGATTATTTTAAGCGACAGCTCCTTTAGCCTGCGGCTGACCTTGACAGCGCCGCCGCTCCTGAAAAGTCCCTTGATTTCGCCGAGTATCAGCGGTACGGCGTAGGTTGAGAACTTGTACCCGAGGCTTTTGTCAAAGCGGTCGTATGCCTTGATGAGTCCTATACAGCCTGCGCTGAATAGATCCTCGTATTCTATACCTCTGTTTTTGAAGCGTGCGGCACAGCTATGGACAAGTCCTATATTTTCGCTTATAAAGCGTTCACGCTCATTCATCGCTGTCAAGCCGCTTTGTCATTGTAACGGTTGTACCCTTTCCCGGTGTGGAGCTTACCTTTATCTTATCGGTGAAGCTCTGCATCACCGCAAAGCCAAGTCCTGCTCTTTCCTCACCGCCTGTGGTGAACAGAGGCTCCATAGCCTGCTTTATGTCGGGAATGCCGCAGCCTCTGTCACGCACGCTCACAACAAAACGCTTGTCCTCAAGCACCTTTGCGGTTATGTATATCATACCCGAACCCTCGGGGTATGCGTGAACAATGCAGTTTGTCACTGCCTCGGAAACAGCCGTTTTAATGTCGGCAAGCTGTGACACGGTTGGGTCAAGCTGCATCAGAAATGCACTCACCGCACCTCTGGCAAAGCCTTCGTTTACGCTCTTGCTGAGAAAAGACAGCTTCATTTCGTTAAGCACTTTCATTTTTACCCTTCTCCTTTCCCTTGTATTCAAGCACGCCGAGCGCACCTATGCCTGACAGCTCGACTATTCGCCTTAAATGCGGCGGTATGTTCGATACCCTGATGTAGCCGCCGATAAGCTGCATAAGGCGGTATCGCCCCATAATAAGTCCGATTGCGCTGCTGTCCATAAAAATCACCTGTGAAAAATCGAGAATCAGAAGAGTGGGGTGCAGTCGCTCCGATTCGCCGTCAATTCTCTGGCGCATACTGCGGGCGGTGTGGTGGTCGATTTCGCCCTTGAGATATGCCGTTAGCTCCCCTCGGTAGAAGCTGAAAGAAACATTCATTTTTTTCATTCCTTTGCAGATATGTTGATGTATGATGTATAATACTAATACCTAATAAAAAGTTGACAATCTTTGCGGTCTAATTTCCGCAATACTGCGTTGTCGTCCTTGCAAGGCGACAGCCTTGCGGCGTCCTCCGCCTTGTCTTGCGAAAATTATCCTCGCAAATATAAGCCTACTTTCTATCAGGAATTAGTATAAAAAAAGATGACCTATCGCTATAATGATAAGTCATCTTTATAAATTATTTTATCGAATTAAGTTGCCGAGCGGAATAATTATTCCATTCCCAATATAAGCTTTCTGATTTCCGAGGCGAGATAAAGCGAGCCGCACACAAGCGCCGCTCCGCCGCTTTCCTTTGCGTCACTTATGGCTCTGCGGACTGCTTCAGCCTTGTCAAGGCAGATTTCAACCTCGTCAAAATAGTTATCCGCTATCGCTTTAAGCTGTGGTGCAGGCATTTTTCTCGGGTTTTCAATTTCAACGATATATACCTTGTCGAACAGACCCTTAAGATATACCATCGAGCCTTCAACCGCCTTGTCACGCAGCATACTCATTATGCAGGATATGTGCCTGTTCGGCAGATACTCCTTTACTGCCGCAGACAAAGCCTTTAGTCCTGACGGATTGTGTCCGCCGTCAAGGATTATAAGCGGTTCGGTTTTCAGCACCTCAAACCGTGCAGGGATAAACGCCTTTTTTATTCCGTATTTTACGGCACTGTCGCTTATGTCAAAGCCTGCGTTTCTCAGCGGCGTTATTGCTTCTATTACTGTGCAGGCATTTTTAACCTGATGTCTGCCTGCAAGGGTTATTTCGTATTTTTCGCCCTTGTATTCAAACTCGCTGTTTCCGAGCCGCTCGGACAAAACGGTACAGCGGCTCATATCAACCTCATACAAGGTGTTGTCAAGGCTCTTTGCGGTGTCTGCTATTACTTTGTTTACAATATCCTCCTGAGGACAGAATACAGTTGAGCCGCCCTGCTTTATTATGCCTGCCTTTTCAGAGGCTATCATATCGAGGGTGTCGCCGAGTACGGCGGTGTGGTCAAGGCTTATTGAGGTAATAACCGAGGCGATAGGGGAGAGTATGACGTTTGTTGAGTCGTACTTGCCGCCCAGTCCTGTTTCAAGCACAACAATGTCGCATTTACTGCGGCGGAAGTATTCAAATGCAATAGCCGTTACACATTCAAACTCGGTTATCGGCTCGCCGTTTTCATTCATCTGCTCAATTATCGGGAAGATTTTCTCGACAATATCGGCAACCTCATTTTTAGGTATCATCTCGCCGTCAATGCTTATTCTGTCGCAGAACTCAATAATATAAGGCGAGGTGAAAAGTCCTGTTTTATATCCGCTTTTTCTGAGAATTTCCGACAGCATTGTGCATACCGAGCCTTTGCCGTTTGTGCCTGCAATGTGTATAAAGCGGCAGTCACGCTCGGGATTGCCCATATTGTCGAGAAGCTTCTGTATGCGCTCCAGTCCCGGCATTGAGCCGAAACGCAGAAGCGAGCTTATCTTTTCCATAGCCTTGTAAAAATCCATTTTATCCGCCCTCATTTATTTATTCTATCATCAGCTTGTAAATTTCGCCTTTCTTAAAGCCTGTTTCCTTTGCGGCTCTTTTGCACGCTTCCGAGAGGGAACAGCCGTCCTTTTCACACAAATCCCTTGCAAGTGCGACAGCCTGCTCAAGAGTCGGCTGTTCCTCCTGCTTTTTCTCTGCTCCCTTTATTACAAGCACAATCTCACCCTTAAGACTGCCGTCAGCGTATTTTTCGGCGGCTTCCTTAAGAGAGGTATGTATAACCTCCTCATGAATTTTTGTAAGCTCACGCACGATTGATATTTCACGGTCGCCGAGCGCGTTATACAAATCATTGAGAGTTGACGGAAGCTTGTGCGGCGCTTCGTAGAAAACCATAGTCCGCCGCTCGTCCCGTATTTCTTCAAGATGCTCACGGCGGCTTTTCTTGTTCATACTCAGAAAGCCCTCAAAGGTGAACCTGCCTGTCGGCAGTGAGGACAGAGCCAAGGCGCTTACAACAGCACTCGGTCCCGGAACGGCAACAGTTTTTATGCCCTTTTCACGGCACTGCCGCACAAGCTCCTCGCCGGGGTCTGATATGGCAGGCATACCTGCGTCCGTCACAAGCGCACAGCTCTGACCGCTCATTATTTTTTGGCAGATAATTTCGCCTCTCTCAGCCTTATTATGTTCAAAGTAGCTTATCATCGGCTTTTTTATATTGAAGTGGTTTAACAGCTTAAGTGTTACACGGGTGTCCTCGGCGGCGATAAAGTCAACGCTATTAAGCGTTTCAACCGCTCTCGGCGACATATCGCCGAGGTTGCCTATCGGCGTTCCCACAACATACAGTATGCTCATATGTTCCTCCTGTAAAAGCAATGAAATAAATCCCTTGCGGGATTTGTAAAATATCGCTTTGCGATATGAAATAGCTTCGCTATGAAATATTTGCCCTTGGCAAATGTTAAGGTTGTCGCCGCTGTGCGGCGAATTGAATTAAGAAATACTTGTAACGGGTTTGTGAGTTCGTAGGGAACGGTCTTGACCGTTCCGAGGTAAACACATATATTACGATTTTAAACAAAATCAGAATAGAGTATAACATTCAGCGATTCGAGTCGGAACACTCATAAGCGTTCCCTAAGACTTCAAGGGAATACTGCATGTAAGCTTCTTCAAGCAATTTAAAGTCGCAACTGTTATGTACAAGCTCTATGCTTACTTTGGAAATAATTCGTTGATAGGTGATTGTTGCCTGTTTTTCAATTTTGTCTTTCCTTTTGCGGCAGAAAGCCAGTTCCTTGCGTATGCGTTCTTTCCTTGTATAGTCTTTTATCTCTGAAATATTTAACATTTTCAGACAACAATTCGGAACAGGAATCATATACGCAAAGCGCAGTGTAGCGTACTCTTTTTTTATTTTATCCTTAGACTTAATCGGCATATCATCTTGTTTGTTGTGACTTTTTGAAGATATTGGTACAAAATAGTCCATACCATTAATGTTAAGTACTGTTCCATAAAAGAATTTATTATTGCCGCTATGATACTGAACATTTGGTACTCTTGTAAAGCCCCTTTTGCTAGTTTCATATTTCTTTAAATAATCGATATATTGAATATCAATATTGTAAAAAGCTATTTTCATACGTATTTTCCCTTCAAAATTCAAAAAGCGAGTACATAACGTACTCGCCATCTGAAATTACTTTTACACTCGCTCTTTAACAAGTGGCG
>DKZT01000071.1:0-19211 GCA_002493755.1 Ruminococcaceae bacterium UBA7067 | reverse complement strand
CAAGTGGCGAAACACTCAACGATAAGATGAGTAATAGAACATCTTTCTATATTATTATACATACGGAAGTCAATTATGTCAACAGTCTCTTCACTCTCACAGGTGTCCTGTTTTGTATTCGCCGTAAATTTCAATCATTTCGTCAGACAATCCGCCGCTGTCGCTTTCAATAAGCAGAGTGTCACTTACAACAAGACCGCCGCTTTTGCCGCCTTTTTTGCCCTCAATGAGAAAAAGCTTGGGCGCTTTGTTTTTTCTCTGCTGAACAAATCTCAGCCTTTTCGGCTCAATGCCTGCTTCTCTCATAGCGCAGATAACATCACTGAGTCTTTCAGGGCGCTGGCAAAGGCAAAGCCTGCCGCCGAAGCGCAGAAGTCTTGCGGCATTCCGGCAAACATCGTCAATAGTGCAGGTATATTCGTGCCTTGCAAGCAGCTTGCCCTCGTTCGGGTTTATAATTCCGCCGCCCTGCTGCTTGTAGGGCGGATTGCAGGCGACAAGGTCAAAGCTTCCCGGAGTTAGGCAGGAAAGATTCCGCAAATCCTCGTTTAAAACATCAATTCTGCTTTCAAGTCCGTTGTGCTTTACGCCGCGTCTTATCATATCCGCGCCGTCGCGCTGAAGCTCAACCGCTGTTATGTGTTTCGGCGGCTTTTCTCTGCACCAGATAAGCGTTATTGCGCCGCAACCACTGCCGAATTCACAGGCGTTTTCCCATTCCTTCGGCTTTGAAAAATTAGCAAGCAGTACGGTATCCGTTCCGAAGCGGTGTATTTTTGAAACTATAACCTCAATTCCGTTTCCGAGCGGCTCAAAATGTTCGTCCTCCCTCAGCACTGCAATCACCTCAGTTCAAAGCTGTTTTAAGATTTTCAAGGTTTTTATTCATCAGCGAAAGATATGTTTCGCCCGAATAAAATTCGTCCTTTGTAAGATTGTGGCAGGAGTGGAACAGCAGAGTTTTTGCCCCTGTTTCCTTTGCAAGGGCGTTTGCTACGGCTTGGTTTGACATCTCAATGTAGAATACGGCAGGAATTTTATCTTCCCTTGTCTTGTTTATAAGCCTTGCAAGCGTAGCGGCGCTCGGCTCAGTCTGTGAGCTGCAGCCTGGAAATGCGGCGTGATATACAAGTCCGTATTCCTGTGCGAAATACTTAAAAGGAAAACGGTCACCGAAGATTATTTCCTGTCTTTTGCCGCTTTCGACAATCTCCTTAAAGCTTAAGTCGAGCGATTTAAGCTTTGACGTGTAGCTTTCAAGATTGCGGCGGTACTGTGCGGTATTGCCGCTGTCAACTGATGAAATCGCAGCTTCAATAGCGTTGCAAAGCTCAACGCAGATTGCGGGAGAGGTCCATATATGCTCGTCATAGCCGACCTCATCACCCTCGTGTTCGTGTTCATGCTCATCGTGCTCATCGTGCTCGTCGTGCTCGTAGGATTCGTCTTCCTCAAGCAGAGCCGAGGTGCTGTCGATAAGCCGCACCGTCCTGAATTTACTGCTGTCGAGCGAGTCTAAAATGCCCTCAATCCAGCTTTCTGACTCACCGCCGTTGCATATGAAAATATCGCAGTTCTGAATTTCAACCATATCCTTTGGAGTAGGCTCATAGGAATGCGGCTCAACACCCGGCTGCAAAAGCAGAGTGACCTCTGCGTTGTCGGCAGCAATATTGCGTGCAAAATCATAAGCAGGGAAAAGGGTTGTGACTATTCTCAGCTTGTCAGACTGCTCGGTGTTTACGGAACAGCCGAAAAGAGATATTGTTAAAATTACAATCGCACATAAGATGGAAATGATTTTTTTCATTTGAATTTCCTTTCAGTGTTTCCTTAAATCATACCCATAATAATACCACAAATTGCGCCAAAATAACAGACCAAAAATTTTAAAAACTTATTTGCAGAGATTTCTGAAAAATTATTCACAAATAGTTCACATCAGACTTGTAGACTATAACCAAATTTTGCATTATAATTGCTAATGAGAAAAATATACAACCAAAAGTGAATGAAAAGGGTGAATTAAATGATTAAAAAGCTTATGAGGAGTATCAGAGAGTACAAGCTTACAACGATACTTACTCCCGTGCTTGTCGCCTTGGAGGTGGCAATGGAGGTTATCATACCTTTGCTTATGTCGATGCTTATCGACTACGGAATTGAGAAAAATGATATGGGCTATATTGTCAATATGGGTCTGCTTCTCGTTGCGTGTGCGGCTTTGTCGCTGTTTTTCGGCGCAATGGCAGGAGTTACTGCGGCGAAGGCATCGGCAGGCTTTGCAAAAAACCTGCGGCACGATATGTTCTATTCCCTGCAGGATTTTTCATTCCGCAATATTGACAATTTCTCAAACTCCAGCATAATAACTCGCCTTACAACGGACGTTACAAACGTTCAGAACGCCTATCAGATGATTATCCGAATGGCTGTGCGAAGCCCTATTATGTTTACATTCTCGCTTATAATGGCGTTCAGCATCGACCCCGGTATGGCGCTTATCTTTATCGGAACCATTCCGATACTGCTTGTCGGAATGGTAATAATCGTAAAGATTGCAAAGCCTGCGTTTGAGAAGGTGTTCAGAATCTACGATAAGATGAATAATGTTGTGGGCGAGAATTTAAGAGGAATAAGAGTAGTAAAGGCGTATGTGCGTGAGGAAGAGGAAACGAAGAAGTTCCGCAGGGTGTCGGGCGATATATATTCAAACTTCACCCGTGCCCAGAATGCGCTTATCATCAGTATGCCGCTTATGATGTTCTGCGTTTATGCCTGTATGATTCTTATATCGTGGTTTGGCGCAGGCAAAATTGTCGATTCGGGCAATGACCCGTCTGTCGGCTTCACAACAGGTCAGCTTATGAGCCTTGTGTCCTACGCTATGCAGATACTTATGAGCCTTATGATGCTTGCAATGGTTTTTGTTATGATAATAATGTCAAGAGCCTCGGCAGAAAGAGTTGTAGAGCTTCTTGATGAAAAAAGTGACCTCAAAAACTGCGATAACCCGATTTTCAATGTTAAGGACGGCTCAATTAAGTTCAGCAATGTGAGCTTTTCCTACGGCAGGGACAAGAACGCAAAGCTTTGTCTTTCGGATATTAACCTTGACATCAAATCGGGAGAAACAGTCGGCATAATCGGCGGAACAGGCTCGTCAAAGTCAAGCCTTGTTCAGCTTATCCCAAGGCTTTATGACGTAAGCGGCGGCGAGGTTTCTGTCGGCGGCGTTGACGTAAGAAGCTACGATATAGAGTCGCTGAGAAACGAGGTTGCGATGGTGCTTCAGAAGAATGTGCTGTTCTCAGGCACTGTCAGCGACAATATCCGCTGGGGTGACGAAAACGCAACGCAGGAAGAGGTAGAGCGTGTTTGCAGGCTTGCGCAGGCTGACGAGTTTATAAGGCAGATGCCCGACGGCTACAACACAATGATTGAGCAGGGCGGCGCAAATGTTTCGGGCGGACAGAAGCAAAGACTTTGCATAGCAAGGGCGCTGCTTAAAAAGCCGAAGATAATTATTCTTGACGACTCAACCAGTGCGGTTGACACAAGAACAGATGCTCTGATAAGAGAAGCGTTCGCTACCGAAATACCGAACACAACAAAGCTGATTATCGCGCAGAGAATTTCATCGGTTCAACACGCCGACAAGATTGTTGTAATGGAAAACGGCAGAATAACGGCAGTCGGTACTCACGAGGAGCTTATGGAAAACAGCGATGTTTACCGTGAGATTTACATATCACAGCAGAAGGGCGGTGACGAGGAATGAATAAACAGCAGAAAGCAGCTAAGGCAGCGGCGGCAAGCCAAGACAAAAAAATTGACGGCAAGACGGTCAAAAGGCTGATGAAGTATGTTAAGCAATACAGGGTTTCGTTCATAATCGTCGCAGTCAGCATTATTTTAAGCGCAGTGACCGGTGTTATTGGCTCAATGTTTCTGCAGGTTGTTATTGATGATTACATTACACCTATGCTCACACAGTCAGTACCCGACTTTTCGGGGTTGCTGGGCGCTATAATCACAATGGCGGGTATTTACCTTATCGGTGTTATCGCAACCTTTGCCTATAACAGGATAATGATAATGATTTCCGAAAGCACCATAATGACTATCCGTGACGATATGTTCGAGCATATGCAGACGCTTCCGATTAAATACTTTGACACCCACGAATACGGCGACACAATGAGCCGCTTTTCAAACGATACCGATACGCTTCGTCAGATGATTTCGCAGAGTATACCGCAGTTTATGTCGTCGGTAATAACGATAGTTGCCGTTTTGGCGGCTATGATTGTGACAAGCTGGGCGCTCACACTGCTTACTCTCGCCTTTGTTGTGCTGATGATATTAATTACAGGCAAAATCGGCGGCAAGAGCGGCAGTTACTTTGCAAAGCAGCAGAAGGACCTCGGCAATGTCAACGGCTATATTGAAGAAATGGTAAACGGTCAGAAGGTTGTAAAGGTTTTCTGCCACGAGCAAAAGTCAAAGCAGGAGTTTGACGAGCTTAACGAGAAGCTGTGCGAGAGCGCAACCTCGGCAAACACCTTTGCAAATATCCTTATGCCTATTATGGGCAACCTCGGCAACCTTTTGTATGTTGTAATTGCAATAGCAGGCGGTGCGCTTGCGCTGTGGGGCTTCGGCGGTCTTACGCTCGGCGGCATTGCGGCGTTTCTGCAGCTGAGCCGCAGCTTTACAAACCCGATAACACAGGTGGCTCAGCAGATAAATATGGTTGTTATGGCTTTAGCAGGCGCAGAAAGAATTTTTGAGCTTATGGACGAGCCGTCGGAGGAGGATCACGGCTATGTAACGCTTGTGAACGCTCGCTACGACAAAAACGGAGAGCTTTGCGAGGCTGACGGTCACACAGGTATATGGGCGTGGAAGCATCCGCACGAGGACGGCAGCGTTACCTACACAAGGCTTCAGGGCAAGGTTGAGTTCTTTGACGTTGACTTCGGCTATGATGAGAAAAAGACGGTTCTGCACAACGTAACGCTTGAGGCAAAGCCGGGGCAGAAGCTCGCCTTTGTCGGCTCAACAGGCGCAGGCAAAACGACAATAACAAACCTTATCAACCGCTTTTATGATATTGCAGACGGCAAGATAAGATATGACGATATAAATATAAATAAGATTAAAAAGAGCGATTTAAGACGTTCTCTCGGAATGGTTTTGCAGGAAACGAACCTTTTTACCGGCACTATAAGAGAGAACATCCGCTACGGCAATCTTCAGGCAACCGATGAAGAGGTATATGCGGCGGCGAAGCTTGCAAACGCCGACACATTTATAAACCAGCTACCCGATGGCTATGATACAGTAATTTCGGGTGACGGCGGCAGTCTGTCGCAGGGTCAGTGCCAGCTTATCGCAATAGCAAGAGCGGCTGTCGCAGACCCGCCTGTTATGATACTGGACGAGGCAACCTCGTCAATCGACACGAGAACCGAGTCTATCGTTCAGAGCGGTATGGACGCGCTTATGTCGGGCAGAACGGTGTTCGTTATAGCTCACAGACTGAGCACGGTAAGAAATTCCGATGTAATAATGGTGCTTGAGCTTGGCAGAATTATTGAGCGCGGCAGTCACGATCAGCTTATTGCCGAAAAGGGCAAGTATTACAGCCTTTACACAGGTGCGTTTGAGCTGGATTAGCCGATAGCTTCGCAGTAGAAAGAGAATAAAGAACAGAGAAAATGAGCCGCGGTTTTGATGAGTATTGATTAAAGCTGCGGCTTTAAGTTTTCAGATTGTCATCACTTATGTTGACAAAATGCACATATTGTATTACTATATGCATAGAATAATGATGGAGGTGTGTGTATGGCTTCTGCTAATTTAAATATCCGTACCGATAAGGAAGTTAAGGATGCGGCTGAAAAGATTTTTGAGGCGTTGGGTCTTAATATGACAACAGCTGTAAATATGTTTTTAAGGCAGACTATCCGTGAAAACGGTATTCCGTTTGAGCTTACATTAAATGTTCCTAATAAGGTAACTGCCGCCGCCATTTCGGAGGGCAGGGCGTTGGCTTATGACAGCTCTGTCAAGGGATATTCAAGTATGTCTGAGTTAAAGGCGGCTCTTGAAGAATGAAGTACGAGGTTAAGTTTACAGCTCAGTTCAAAAGAGATTTGAAGCTTGCTAAAAAACAGGGCAAGGATATCGAAAAGCTTTTTGCTGTTGTTGAAAAGCTGGCAAACGGAGAAGCTTTGGAGGTGAAATTTCGTGACCACGATTTATCCGGAGATTACAATGGCTGCCGTGAATGCCATATTGAGCCGGATTGGCTGCTTATTTATGAAGTGGTAAATGATGTATTGGTTTTAATGCTTTACAGAGTGGGAAGTCATTCCGAGTTATTTTAATAAAACAAAGGCTATGAATCCGTTGTGGGTTCATAGCCTTTTAAGTATTTAAAAGTGAAATTTTTTTAGAGTGAAGTTTTTTTAGAGTGAAGTTTTAAGAGTGGAGAGTGAAGTGATGGTTGTCGCCGCAAGCGGCTCTGTGCGGCGAAGCCGCCCATCTCCACTCTTCACTCTTTATTGCTCATATCCCAGCTCAAACGCCTTTAAATTAAGTTCTAAAAACTTCGGCGGAACTGTCTGCTCAACCGTGTCGAGCCATACCTGCTTTTCAATGTCGGTCTGCTTTGCGAGCATTCCCATAAGCACCACATTAACCGCCTTTACACTGCCTGCCTGCTCGGCGAGGCTCAGAGCGTCAGCCGAGATAACCTCAACTCCGAGCGATTTAATCTGTCCGATTACATCCTCGGGGTAGACTGCGTTGCCTGTTACAACGGGCATCGGGTCAATCTGCTGTGTGTTTACGATGATTTTGCCGCCTTTTTTGAGGTACGGCAGGAATCTTGCCGCCTCTAAGGCTTCAAAGGAGAGTATAAGGTCAGCCTCGCCCTGCTCTATAATCGGCGAGGAAACGCTCTCTCCGTAGCGTACGTATGTAACAACAGAGCCGCCTCTCTGGCTCATTCCGTGTACCTCCGACACCTTGACATCGTAGTCGCGGCTCAGAAGAGCGTTGCCCAGAAGCCGGCTTGCAAGAAGTGTACCCTGACCGCCGACTCCCACGATTAAAACTGATTTTACATCGTTCATATATGTTCAATCCTTTCGGTGTATTTCAATATATGCTTATCCCATTTAGTAAGTTATGAGACAAGAGTTGAAAAATTTAAGTGTTTCGATTAATAACTCTAAACTCAAAACTCACTACTCAACGATAGCCGACTTTTTGCAAAGTCCCTTGCAAACGCCGCAGCCAACGCACTGCGTGTTGTCAATCTGAGCCTTGCCGTCCTTAATGCTGATTGCAGGACAGCCGATTGACATACACATCTTACAGCCTATGCACTTGTCAGCTTCAACGCTGAACGGCGGATTGTGCTTAACATATTTCAGAAGCGCGCAGGGACGTCTTGAAATAACAACAGACGGACCGTCCTTTTCAAGCTGTTCCTTTATAACTGCTATTGTTTCGTCAAGGTTATACGGGTCGCAGACCGCAACATTGTCAATGCCCACAGCGTGACAAAGGCTTTCAAGATTAACTGCTGAAGCAGGGTCGCCCTTGATTGTGTAGCCTGTTGTCGGGTTCTGCTGATGTCCCGTCATACCCGTGATTGAGTTGTCAAGCACAATTACAACGGAGTTTGTTGCGTTGTAGGCTATGTCGATAAGTCCTGTAACGCCCGAATGCATAAAGGTTGAATCGCCGATAACCGCAACCGACTTCTTCTCGCTTTCCTCGCCTCTTGCAAGGTTGTAGCCGTGCAGAGCCGAAACGGAAGCTCCCATACATACACAGGTGTCCATCATTGCAAGCGGAGCCGACGCACCGAGTGTGTAGCAGCCGATGTCGCCGCTTACATAAACCTTAAGCTTCTTGAGCGCATAGAACAGACCTCTGTGAGGACAGCCGCAGCACATAACGGGAGGACGAACAGGAATATCCGTGTCAAGAGCAATGCTGTCAGGCTGTTCGCCGAGGATAACCTCTCTTACGGTTTTCTGTGAGAACTCGCCGCAAAGCGAAAAAGCCTCCTTGCCGATAGGGTCAAGACCGATTTTACGGCAGTGCGTTTCAATGAAATCGTCAAGCTCCTCTATAACGTAAAGCTTATCAACCTTAGAAGCGAAATCCTTTATAAGCTTTTCGGGCATCGGGTAAACCATACCGAGCTTTAAGTATGAAGCCCTGTCGCCCAGAGCTTCTTTAGCGTACTGATAGCAGTCGCCAGCGGCTATAACACCGATGGCTGTATCGTTCATTTCAACACGGTTGAAGTCCGCGCTCTCCGCAAGCTCGCTGAGCTTTTTTGTTCTCTCCTCAACAAAAACGTGTCTGCCTCTTGCGTTTGCCGGGAGCATTACATTCTTCTGCGGATTTTTCTTGTATTCCTTAAGCGGAAGCTCTGCTCTGTCCTCAATCTCAACAAGGCTTCTTGAGTGAGCAATCCTTGTTGTAAGCCTGAGTACAACAGGTGTGTCGTATTCCTCGCTCAGCTCATAGGCAAGCTTTGTAAAGCTCTTGCATTCGGCTGAATCGGCAGGCTCCAGCATCGGCACCTTAGCCGCCTTTGCGTAGTTTCTTGAATCCTGCTCGTTCTGTGAGGAGTGCATACCCGGGTCGTCGGCAACAGCAAGCATCATACCGCCGTTTACTCCTATGTAGCTCATTGTGAAGAACGGGTCAGCTGCAACGTTCAGTCCTACGTGCTTCATACCGCAGAAGCTTCTTGCACCTGCAAAGCATGCGCCTGCGGCAGCCTCGGCGGCAACCTTTTCGTTCGGCGCCCATTCGCAGCGGATTTCATCGTACTTCGCTGCGTTTTCGGTTATTTCGGTACTCGGCGTACCTGGGTAGCTTGACGCAACCCGAACACCTGCTTCAAATAATCCTCTGGCAACAGCCTCGTTGCCAAGCATAAGCTTTTTCATTATAAACCACCTTTATTATTCAAAACGATTATTTACCTAATATTGTATCAAAATAATGTAAGAAGTGCAAGATAATTGCGGCGAAAATTGTAAAACTTTGTGCAAAAACGAGATAAGGGTTCAAAACAAAATTTTCGGTTGAAAAAAATTTAAAATTAATGTATATTTAAGGATAGAGTACAGAACAAACATTCGGACAATGTGACGGGAAGGATGGGTAAAATGGCTGAAAAAAATATTGTGGTAAGGGGAGCAAATGAGCATAACCTGAAAAATATAGACGTTGAAATCCCGAGAGATAAGCTTGTGGTGCTTACGGGTCTTTCAGGCTCGGGAAAATCGTCGCTCGCCTTTGACACAATCTATGCGGAGGGACAGCGCAGATATGTTGAAAGTCTTTCGTCCTACGCAAGAATGTTCCTCGGTCAGATGGAAAAGCCCGATGTTGAGAGCATTGAGGGACTTTCTCCTGCTATTTCAATCGACCAGAAAACAACTTCAAAAAATCCCCGCTCAACAGTCGGCACGGTTACCGAAATTTACGATTACCTCAGGCTTTTATATGCGAGAATAGGCGTTCCGCACTGCCCGATATGCGGCAGAGAGATAAAACAGCAGACGATAGACCAGATTGTTGACAAGGTTATGGCTCTGCCCGAGCGTACGAAGATACAGATTCTTGCGCCGATTGCAAGAGGAAAAAAGGGCGAGTTCAAAAAGGAAATTGAATCGGCGATAAAAAGCGGCTACGCAAGAGTTAGAGTTGACGGAATGATATATGACCTCGGCGAAAACATAGCCATTGAAAAAAATAAAAAGCATAATATAGAAATCGTTGTTGACCGCCTTGTGATAAAGGAGGGTATAAATTCCCGTCTTGCCGATTCTCTTGAAACAGCCTGCGCCATTACAAAGGGACTTGTAACGGTGAGCGTTCAGGACGGCGAGGATATGCTGTTTTCACAGAATTACGCCTGCCCCGACCACGGAGTCAGCATTGACGAGCTTAGTCCGCGTATGTTTTCGTTCAACAATCCGTTCGGTGCTTGCCCGAAATGTACGGGTCTGGGAGTTTTTATGCGCGTTGACCCCGACCTTGTAATACCCGACAGAAGCAAGTCGATAGCTCAGGGCGGCATCAAGGGCAGCGGCTGGGCGATGGAGGGCAGCACGATTGCGACAATGTATTTTGAGGCTTTGGCGAAAAAGCTTAAATTCTCGCTCGACACTCCGATTAAGGATTTGCCCGACGAGGTTGTTGACGTTATCCTCTACGGCTTAAAGGACGAAAAGCTTAAGGTCACAAGAAAGAATATGTACGGCGAGGGCAGCTATTACGCCGAGTTTGAGGGCGTAATAAATAACCTTGAAAGACGGTTTAAGGAAACACAGAGCAGCTGGATAAAGGAAGAGATAGAGTCATATATGAGCTCCGTTCCCTGCGAGGAATGCGGCGGCAGGCGGCTTTCAAAGGTCAGCCTTGCCGTTACAGTCGGCGGCATAAATATCAGTCAACTTTGCGACAAGTCGATAAAAGAAGCACTGGAGTTTATAAATAACCTTGAGCTTACCGACAGAGAAAAAATGATTGCAGACGAAATATTAAAGGAGATAAGACAGCGGCTCGGCTTTTTAAACAGCGTTGGTCTTGACTATCTCACGCTTTCCCGTTCATCGGGAACTCTCTCGGGCGGCGAAAGCCAGCGTATCCGCCTTGCAACTCAGATAGGCTCGTCGCTTATGGGTGTGCTGTATATTCTTGACGAGCCGAGCATAGGACTTCATCAGCGCGACAACGACAAGCTTCTTGCAACGCTCCGCAATCTGCGTGATATAGGCAATACCGTAATTGTAGTTGAACACGATGAGGACACAATGTATGCCGCTGATTATATTGTGGACATAGGACCCGGAGCAGGCGTTCACGGCGGCGAGGTAGTCTGCTGCGGAGATGTTGAGCAGATAAAGCAGTGTGAGCGTTCAATAACGGGTCAGTATCTCAGCGGAAAGAGAAAAATCGAAGTTCCCGAGAATCGCAGAAAAGGCAACGGTCTTAAGCTGACGGTTAAGGGTGCGGCGCAGAATAACCTGAAAAATGTAAATGTTCAGATTCCGCTCGGTATGCTCGTGTGCGTCACGGGAGTGTCAGGCTCGGGCAAATCCTCGCTTGTAAACGAGATACTTTACAAGCACCTTGCCGCAAAGCTCAACGGCGCAAAGACGAGAGCAGGAAAGTTTAAGTCGATTGAGGGCGTTGAAAATCTTGATAAGGTTATCGACATAAACCAAAGCCCAATCGGCAGAACGCCGCGCTCAAACCCTGCAACCTACACGGGAGTTTTCACGGATATAAGAGAGCTTTTCGCGTCTGTCAAGGAGTCGAAAATGCGAGGTTTCAATTCGGGCAGATTTTCGTTTAATGTAAAGGGCGGTCGCTGTGAGGCTTGCCAGGGTGACGGCATTATCAAAATAGAAATGCACTTCCTGCCCGATATATATGTTCCCTGTGAGGTGTGCGGCGGCAAACGCTACAACAGAGAAACACTTGAGGTTAAATATAAGGACAAGTCAATTTATGATGTGCTAGAAATGACGGTTGAGGAGGGTCTTGCGTTCTTCTCAGATATTCCGAAAATTCAGCGCAAGCTGAAAACCCTCTGCGACGTCGGTCTGGGCTATGTCAAAATCGGTCAGCCTGCGACAACGCTCTCGGGCGGCGAGGCGCAGAGAGTGAAGCTTGCAACCGAGCTTGCAAAGCGTTCAACAGGCAAAACCATCTATATCCTTGACGAGCCTACAACAGGACTGCACATTGCCGACGTTCACAAGCTTATTGAGGTGTTACAGAAGCTTGTTGACAGCGGCAACACGGTTGTCGTAATCGAGCATAACCTTGACCTTATCAAAACGGCGGATTATATCATAGATTTAGGTCCCGAGGGCGGCGACGGCGGCGGAACAATAGTTGCAAAGGGAACGCCCGAGCAGGTCGCAGAATGTGAAAATTCATATACGGGACAATATTTGAAAAAGTTTTTGTCAAAAGAGTGATTATGTGGTATAATATCTAATTATGAAAAATTGTTGTGAAAAATTGAAAAATCAGAGGGATTATTATGGGTGAAAGAAAAGATTTAAGAAATGTTGCAATTATCGCTCACGTTGACCACGGCAAGACAACGCTTGTTGACCAGCTTTTGCGCCAGAGCGGAGTTTTCCGTGAGAACGAGGCAGTTGCCGAGCGTGTTATGGACTCAAACGATCTTGAAAGGGAAAGAGGAATCACAATCCTTTCAAAGAACACAGCCGTAATGTATAACGGCACAAAGATTAATATCGTTGACACACCGGGTCACGCTGATTTCGGCGGCGAGGTTGAGCGTATTCTTATGATGGTTGACGGTGTGCTTCTGCTTGTTGACGCATTTGAGGGCTGTATGCCGCAGACCCGTTTTGTGCTGAAAAAGGCTCTCAATCTCGGTAAAAAGCCCATTGTTGTTTTGAATAAAATCGACCGTCCCGGTGCAAGACCCGAGGAGGTTGTTGACGAGGTTCTTGATTTGTTTATTGAGCTTGGCGCAGATGACGAACAGCTTGAATTCCCTGTTGTTTACGCTTCGGCACGTGACGGCTTCGCTTCAACCGACCCGTATGAAGCAGGCGCAGATATGAAGCCGCTGTTTGAGGCTATCATCAACGAGGTTCCCGCTCCGCAGGGCGACCTTGACGGCGAAATGCAGATACTTTTCTCAAATATAGACTATGACGATTATGTAGGCAGAATCGGAATCGGTAGGGTAGAGCGCGGCTCGGTAAAATCGGGTCAGAGCGCTGTGCTGTGCTGTCGTGACGGTGCAACAAAGAATGTAAAAATCACAAAGCTTTACCAGTTTGAGGGACTTAAAAGAGTTGAGTGCGAGAGCGCAAGCCTTGGCGATTTAGTCTGCGTTTCAGGTATTACCGACCTCAATATCGGCGAAACAGTCTGCTCACCCGACAAGGTAGAGCCGCTTCCCTTTGTAAAGATTGACGAGCCGACAGTTTCAATGATGTTTATGGTAAACAACAGTCCCTTTGCAGGTAAGGAGGGCAAGTATGTAACCTCAAGAAATATCCGTGACCGCCTGTTTAAGGAGGTTGAAACGAATGTTGCGCTGAGAGTTGAGGAAACAGACTCAGCCGATACATTCAGAGTATCGGGAAGAGGCGAGCTTCACCTGTCAATCCTTATCGAAACAATGCGCCGTGAAAATTACGAATTCCAGGTTTCAAGACCGAGCGTAATTATGAAGAAGATTGACGGTGTGTTAAACGAGCCTATCGAATTTTTGATTATAGAAGTACCCGAAAACTATGTCGGTGCAGTTATGGAGAAGCTCGGCTCACGCAAGGCGGAGCTTGTAAATATGGGTACAAGAGAATCGGGCATTACCCACATTGAGTTTAAAATTCCTGCAAGAGGTCTTATGGGCTACCGCAGTGAATTTATGACAGATACAAACGGCAACGGCATTATGAACCACGTGTTTGACGGCTACGAGCCGTTCAAGGGCGAAATCATCAGCCGCCACCAGGGCTCTCTCATCGTATTTGAAACAGGCGAATCAACCCAGTACGGACTTTACGCCGCACAGGAGAGAGGCAGACTGTTTATCGGACCGGGTCTGCCTGTGTATGAGGGTATGATTTGCGGAGCAAGCCCGAAGGCTGAGGACTTGGTTGTAAATGTCTGCAAGAAAAAGCATATGACAAACACCCGTGCCTCAGGCTCGGACGACGCGCTTAAGCTCACACCGCACACAGTGCTGAGCCTTGAGCAGTGCCTTGAATTTATCGCCGATGACGAGCTTGTCGAGGTAACGCCGAGCAGTATCAGAATGAGAAAAATGATTCTCAACAAGGAACAGCGTTTGAAAAAGCAGTTCAAGGGTTAAGATAAAGTATGGATTATGTTATTCTTGACCTTGAGTGGAACGGCACTTTCAGCCGCCGCAGGAAAAAATATATCAATGAAATAATCGACATCGGCGCAGTAAAGCTTGACGAGAGCCTTAATGTGATTGACAGCTATTCAATGCTTATCACACCGCAAATCGGCAAAAAGCTGAATAAATATGTGCAGGAGCTTACGCACATCAGCATTGACGAGCTTGAATCGGCACAGCACACCTTTACTCACGCACTTAGCAGGTTCAATGAGTTTGCCGAAAACAGCGTTATTCTCACATGGGGCACTACCGATATTTTAACTCTTATGAGCAACTGCGAGTATTTTCTGCACGATGAGCGGCCTGAGTTCCTGAAATACTATATGGATTTGCAGGACTACTGCCAGAAGTCGCTGTCAATGTCAAATCCGGGCAGACAGCTCGGACTTATGGCTGTTGCACAAATACTTGAAATTGATTTTAAAGAGGAAGAAATGCACCGCGCTCTTGCCGACAGCGAGCTTTCGGCAAGGTGCTTTGTGCGCCTTTTTGACGGTGAACAGGTAAAGCATATGATACACAAATGTGACGACAGATTTTACCGCAGAATATCCTTTAAAAATCACTACATAACCGATATAAATAATTCCCTCGTAAAGAAAAGCGAGCTGTATGCAGTTTGTCCCGACTGCGGCGAGAAAATGCAGATAAAGTCACGCTGGCATGGCAAAAACCGAGGCTTTCGCGCAAAGGCGATATGCCCGAACTGTAAGGTGCCGAGCCTTGCAACCGTACGATTCAAGAAAATGTTTGACGGTATGGAGATAAAGCGCTTTGTCGCCCCGATAGAGGAGGGGAACAAAGAGTGAAGAGTGGAGATGGCGGCTTCGCCGCTATAAAGAAAAAAGAATAAAGAATAATGTTGGTTGTCGCAGCTTCGCTGCTCTTTAATTTAAAAGAGCCGCTTGCGGCGACAACATTCTCTCCACTCTCCACTATTAACTCTCTACTCTTAAAAATAAATTTCTTGACTTAATTCCGAAAATTTAGTATAATAACTCTGTTGCCGAGCTTAAGGCAACGTCAAGTCGAATTCATTTTCGTTGTAATATGCGAGCGGCAGGCCCTGTACGATTGGATGCCGTGAACCATGTCAGGCGGGGAACCGAGCAGCATTAAGCGGATGTTCCGATGCGATACAGTAAGTCTGTCGTTCACATATTATAATGCGGATGGATTCGGCTTTTTATTTTCGGGGGTGTTCTGATGTATCAGGTTTTATACCGCAAGTGGCGGCCGAGATACTTTAGAGATGTTGTAGGGCAGGAGCATATCACAACTGCCCTGAAAAATGAGCTTGTATCAGGCAGAATCAACCACGCCTATCTTTTTACAGGCTGTCGTGGTACGGGCAAAACAACCTGCGCCAAGATACTCGCCAAGGCTGTAAACTGTCTGAATCCTCAAAACGGCGACCCGTGCGGCGAGTGCGATAACTGCGTTGATTTTGCCGAGGGCAAATTGTACGATGTTGTTGAAATTGACGCCGCAAGCAACACGGGCGTTGACAATATAAGAACGATAATTGAGGAGGCAATGCAGCTGCCCTCAAACCCGAATGTAAAATACAGAGTATATATTATAGACGAGGTGCATATGCTCTCGGGCGGAGCGTTCAACGCTTTGCTCAAAACGCTTGAGGAGCCGCCTGCGCACGTTCTGTTTATTTTAGCAACCACAGAGGTTCATAAGCTGCCTGCTACTATTCTTTCACGCTGCCAGCGCTTTGACTTCCACAGAATATCGCCCGAGAAAATGTCGCCCAGACTTTGCTATATCGCACAGCAGGAGGGAGCGCAGTTAAGCGAGGCCGCCGCCGCTCTGATTTCAAGTGTGTCTGACGGAGCGTTCCGTGACGCTCTTTCAATACTCGACAGATGTATCGGTTCGTCTGCCGATGTCACCGAGCAGGTTGTCAGAAAGGTGTCGGGTCTTGCCAACCGCGATTATCTTTTCTCGCTCGGCAATTCGCTCAAGGAGCGTGAATGTGCCGAGGCACTTATTACAATAGACAAGCTTTATAAGGACTCAAAGGATATGGCTCAGCTGTGCCGTGAGCTTATAGCATATTTCAGAAATTTAATGCTTATCAAAACGCTTAAGGAGCCGAGAGAGCTGCTTGTGATGTCAAACGAGGAATACTCGCAGTCACAGCAGCAGGCGAGATATATTTCCTTGGGTGAAATAATATACGCAATGGACGCGCTTCAGATTGCCTGTGACAGAATATCAAGGGGCAACGACAGCCGCACTGAGCTTGAAATGGCTTTGATAAAAATCTGTTCGCCCGAGATGTCGCAGGATTTGCAGTCGATTTTAGACCGCCTTTCATCGCTTGAACGAAAGCTTCGGAACGGTGTGTCGGTAACAGCCGAAAGCCGTCCGATTGAAACCAACGGTCAGACAGCTGATACAGTGCCAACGCAGACAGAGTATAGCGCACA
This sequence comes from Ruminococcaceae bacterium UBA7067, assembly GCA_002493755.1. Taxonomy (GTDB): domain Bacteria; phylum Bacillota; class Clostridia; order Oscillospirales; family Acutalibacteraceae; genus UBA7067. The sequence goes on along the minus strand of DKZT01000071.1, from coordinate 2,792 downwards.
AAACGAGCCGCCGCAGTCTGCTGCGCCGATTGTCACCGCGCCGTCACAGGAGAGAGCAAGGGTGCAAGGTGTCACAAGCCTTGAGGAGCTTATGAACAGCTGTGTTCCTATGCAGCAGTGGCAGGATGTGCTTGATGTTGTCAAGAAGGAATCAAGGTCGGTTGCAACTGCCTTTGCAAAGACCAATGCCTACACAAGCGGCGATTACCTGCTGATTGAATCGGACAGTGAGCTGCCGTTTAAAATGCTTAAAAGCCAGCACCAGCGGGAGGCAATGCGCAGTGCGATAAAGGAGGTTACAGGCAGAGTGTATAAGCTCGGACCGTATAAGCCGAGCGGCGATACAGCCGAGAAAAAAGAGGACCCTCTCAATAGCCTTGCCGCAAAGCTTGAAAGCGGCGGCGTTAAGGTGACAACAGAATAAAACAAAACCGTCCCGGAATGAATGGAGTACATTCTCGGGACGGATATTTTTTAACGGAGAGTGAAGTGTGGAGTGTGGAGTTGCGGCGTAGCCGCTAAATCAAGCTCTTCACCGTATCGGCAACATACATAACATCTTCATCTGACAGCAGAGTGTGCAGCGGCAGTGTTATCTCATTTTCATACTGATGGTATGCGTTCGGGTAATCCTTGATGTCAAAGCCGAGGTTTTTATACGCCGTCAGCATAGGCAGCGGCTTGTAGTGAACATTGGTTGTGATGTGCTTTTCCGCAAGCCTTGTGATAAGCTCATTGCGCTTTTGCGTATCATAGCCGGGTATCCTCAGCAGATACAGATGACCGCTTGAGCGGAAGTCCTCGCCCGAATGAATCATCGGCTTCAGTCCCATCGGCAGGAAAACGCTGTCATACAGGCTGATTATCCCGTGACGGCGGCTTAAAAGCTTATCATATCGTTCAAGCTGCTTTAAGCCGATAGCCGCCAGAACATCGGGCATATTGCATTTGTACGCAGGCGCGATAATATCGTATTCCCACGCGCCGAGCTGCATTTTTGAAAAAGCGTCCTTTGTCTGTCCGTGAAGTGAATAAACCCTGAACATACGCTCCAGTTCATCATTGTCAATGCCGTCAATGTTTGTCCAGGTTATTGCGCCGCCCTCGGCTGTTGTCAGGTTTTTAACTGCGTGGAACGAAAATGCCGTAAAATCGGCAAGCCTGCCGCTCGGAATATTATCCCGTGTCGCGCCCAGTCCGTGCGCAGAGTCGGAGATAATCACCACTCTGCCGAAAGCCTTTTGCAGAGGGTTGCTTTCATCAGGCTTGTAAATTGAGCGTTTACTTTCGATTATGTCCCTTATGCGCTTCTGGTCGCATACCTTACCGCCGACATTTACAGGTATAATAGCCTTTGTGCGTTCGTTGATCAGACCCTCAAGGCTGTCGCAGTCGATTAAAAACGAGCCGGGCGCAGTGTCGGCAAGCACAAGCTTTGCGCCCACGTGCGTTACAACGGCGGCTGTCGCCGTGTAGGTGTAGGCTGTGGTGATAACCTCGTCGCCCTCTTTTACGCCGAGCATACGCAGCGTAAGCTCCATAGCCGAAGTGCAGGAATTAAGGCATACTGTGTGGTCACAGCCTGTGAATTCGCTGATTTTTTGCTCAAAGGCTCTGCAATCTGGTCCTGTTGTTATCCAGCCTGATTTCAGCACCCTTACAACCTCGTTTATTTCCTCATCGGTAATATCCGGCGGAGAAAACGGTATATTCTTCATTTTGCTTTCCTCTTCTTATTAAGATTTGCATTATTGTCGCTTTGGGTTTACAATATGAACAAGACATTTACAGTAATTTTACCATTGCAATATATAAAAGTCAATCATTACGCCGTAAAGGAGTAACTATGCATTATTATTCTCTTAACGAATATTTACGCAGCCGCTTCGGCGAGCCTGTGTATAAACTGAGCTTAAACGGCGGTATGACCTGCCCGAACCGTGACGGCACGCTCGGTACACGCGGCTGTATTTTTTGCAGCGGCGGCGGATCGGGCGAGTTTGCCGCAAGCGCCTGTCTTGACATTGACGCTCAGATTGACAGCGCAAAAAGCCTTGTTATCGGCAAGACTAAGGCGAAGCGTTTTATTGCGTATTTTCAGCCGTTCACGAACACCTACGCCGATGTCGGCTATCTTGAGAAAATATTTATGCAGGCGGTAAAGCGTGAGGATATATGCGCCCTGTCGATAGCCACAAGACCCGACTGCCTTGAAGCCGAAAAGCTTAAGCTGCTTGAGCAGCTCAATAAAATCAAGCCTGTGTTTGTGGAGCTTGGCTTGCAGAGTATTCATAAGCGCACAGCGCAGTATATCCGCCGAGGGTATGAGCTTTCGGTGTTTGATGAGGCGGTAAGCAATTTAAAGTCAATCGGAATAAACGTTGTGGTTCACCTTATATTGGGACTGCCGGGTGAGAGCCGTGAGGAAATGATTCAAAGCGTGTCCTATGTAGCGCACAGCGGAGCAGACGGAATAAAGCTCCAGCTGCTGCATTTGCTTAAGGGAACAGACCTTGCCGCAGAGTATGCGAAAAAGCCGTTCCATATTCTCACGCTCGCCGAGTACACAGACCTTATCTGCGACTGCATTGAGCTTTTGCCTGAAAATATGGTTGTGCACAGAATAACGGGTGACGGCGACAAAAGGCTGCTTATTGAGCCGCAGTGGAGCGGCAATAAAAGACTTGTGCTGAATACGATAAATAAAGCCCTGCGTGAACGCAATGTCATACAGGGAAGTAAGTTTTGAGTTTTCAGTTTTGAGTTTTGAGTTAATGCAGAATTCAGAATGC